>JACCRE010000014.1 GCA_013813775.1 Planctomycetaceae bacterium | reverse complement strand
CTCATGATGTGCGTAAGCACAAGCACGTTTCTGCTCACGTATGTGTTTCCTAAACTTACACCCATGTTCTCGGCCCGTAAGATCGAATTGCCCCTGCCCACGAAGCTTTTGATGTTCGTTTCCGGTGCGCTGACGGATTACTGGTATGCGTTCATCGCCGCAGCGGTTCTGCTGGCGGCGTTCTTCTTATATGGTCGGACGCAACTCTGGGGCCGCCGGGCTCTCGACTGGCTGTGGATCAGACTACCGATCCTCGGGCCGATGCTTAAGAAGGTTGCGTTGTCGCGCAGCCTGCGGACTCTCGCGGCCACAGTGAACGCCGGTGTGCCGATGCTCGAATCGCTGCGTCTTGCCGGCAACGTCGCCAATAACGTCTGGTTCGAAGAAGCGTGGGCCGACGCCGCGGAGCAAGTCACCGGCGGCCGGCAGATTCATCAGTCCCTCGAAGGCCATCCCCTCTTCCCGCCGACGCTGCTGCAAATGATCGGCAGCGGCGAAGCGACCGGCCGGCTCGGCCAAGTGCTGACGCGCGTCAGCGACGCCTTCGATCGCGAAGTCGCCAACGCGATCAAGGCGGCCACGAGCATGATCGAGCCGATCATGGTGTTCGTGATGGGCGGCGTCATCGGCACCATCGCCCTCGCCATGCTCCTGCCGATCTTCAAGCTCAGCAGCCACGTGGGGTGAGTCGGTCCAGCCCCCTCCCGCGCCTCGGCCATTTGCCAACGGCCCGCGCCACCGCCCTTGGAAAGGGTGGTTTTGAGTCTTGCGGGGAACTAAGCTGGTTCTCTGTTGTTCGTAGGTAGACTCCACGCCGTTATGCCGGCGATGATCGCCGGGGCTGTGGGCAGCTCCTTGAGACAGGACGGCGGCAATGGCGATCGAGGCGCGGTGTCCGCAATGTGAAGCCGGCATTCGTGCAGGCGAGAAATACGCCGGCAAGTATGTGAAGTGCCCGAAGTGCGGGGCCACGATGCAGGTTCCTCCGGCGGGTGAGTCGGCCTCTCCCCCGGCGGTTCAGCCCGCCGTCGCTGCGACGAGTGCGAGCGTTCCTGCCGAAAGTGTGGAACCCAAGCCAACGCCGGTCCCTCAAGCCGCGCCAAGCCCCGCCGGCATCACCGACGACGGTCCCGTCGTGCGCATCGAAGACGATGACGAACGTTGGCGGAAGTCCGTCTCTCGAAAGAAGCCCGCAGCCCGGAAGACGGGCAGTTCGCCCGCTTGGCTCTGGCCAGCGGTGGCAGCCGGCGCGTGTGCCGCGCTCGCCGCCGTCGCGTTCGTCGCTTGGCCTCGGCAGCCTGAGCCAATCGTGGCGGACGGCGATTCGCCGACCGCGCTCGTGCAGAACTCATCGGACGCTGATGCCGCCACCGCGTCATCCGGTGAGCTCTCCGACGATCCATCCCCGGATGACAACGAGTTGACGGCTCGCAACGACGAACCAACGACGCCTTCCGCCGAACACACCGCGCCAGACAACACCGCGGGCGAGACTCTCGCGGCGATGACTCCCGCACCGAGTTCGTCAGACGCAGAAGCGCCTTCCGCAGAGACGAGCGAATCGACAGAGACCACCACCGCCGAAACCGAAACGAAAACTGACTCATCGGATACGGCGGCCGAGTCTTCGGCCGTGGCTTCGACGGACAAGCCCGCGCCGGTCGTTCTCGAAGGACCGCCCGATGAAGTGCTCAAGGAGCATGGCATCCGCGTCGTCGGCGAGCAGGCCGCGCTCATCGACGAAGCCGCACCGGCGTTGCGCGCCGCGCTCCGCGATGCGCAGAAGCTTCGATTGAGCTTGACGAAAGCCTTCGCCGAGACGATGAAGCTCGAACAACTGCAGAAGAACCTCAATGCGGAGTACGGTGCCCGCAACGCGGCTCTCGCCCAGGTCAACGCGAACGGCCTCACCAACGTCTCGGCGAACAATCTGCTCGTCAGCCAGCTTGAGGCGATCAGGTCGAAGACCGATCAAGTCGAAGAGACGCTCGACGCGTCCCGCGCGAAACTCTCCCAAGCTCGCGAGGCCTACATCGAGCACCTTCTCAAGACGCGTGGCATCGTCGAAGGCGTCGAGAAGAAGTACGAAGAAGCCGCCGCCGATCCCGAGGTGCGGGCCGCGATCGCGCAGCTCTCGAAAGACGCCGACAACGAACTCACGCTCGAACCCCTGGGCAGTTTCCACCGCGCACAAAAGGATCTGGCGGAGCTGGAAGAACAGATCTTGAGCGACACGATCGTCGCGCGCGTGCAATCGGGCAACCTGCACGTTTCGACGATGGTTAACGGCGAGCACTCGATCGAAATGGTCGTCGATTCGGGGGCGAGCGTCGTCACGCTGCCCTACGCGACCGCGGTCGCCGCCGGCCTGAAGCCCAAGGACACCGACCCCGTCGCGCAGTTCCAGATCGCCGACGGCAGCCTGATCACCGGGCAGATGATCACGATCCCGTCGCTGCGCGTCGGCAAGTTCACCGTCGAGAACGTCGAGGCCGCGGTCCTCGGCCCCGAAGCCGTCGGCGCCACGCCCCTGTTGGGCATGAGCTTCCTGGGCAAGTTCGAAACCAAAATCGACTCCAACCGCGGCCACCTCATCCTCAGCCGCATCGAGGGGACGGAAGGTTCGGCGAAGATTCGGTGAGCACAAAGAGTGCCTGCGGCAGAAGCGAAAGCCGATGCCCCGGCAGACACTTGGGCCGGTTGGAGGTCGGCCTCGTCGTCGGCGCGTCCGTGAAGATGTTCCGCTTCACCGCCCCACACGCCGACAACCCGGCTCGAGCCGGCGTCTCCACCAAACCGTCGGACGGCACCGTCGTGGAGCTTGAATTACGCAGTCCGACCGGGGAACGGGCGTGGCCGCGCGCCTCAAAAGTCCGCGGCTTCCCCCCTACGGTCGTTCCGGCGCCGGCCGCCCCGCCGCGCTCTGAATGCTTCAAAAGCGATAGGAACTACTTCGCGTCCGGCGGAACGACGTCGCTGCTTGCCTTCGGCCGGTCGGGCCACTTGGCATAGGATTTGACGACCTTCTCGCCCCAGTTGCCGAACCAGGCGTAGCCCGTGCGGCGTTCCTGATCGATCTCGGCGAGCGTGGACTTCACGACGCCGTCGCGCCCCGCGAACATTGGCCGCATCGTGTTCAGATCGTAAAAGCGTGCCCAGATCGGCGGAGCGGACGGATCGCGGACGACGATCGCATCGCCGTCCGATTTCTCGACGCGAATGCCCCTCAACTGCGTCCGCTGAAACCAGGCGAAACCCGCATCGACGGCGTCGATGACTTCGGGCGACGGGTTCTCGAAGCTCATCAGAAAGACGAGCACGTCGGCGCTCTCGGCCGATGCGAACGAGGCCGGCTCGAAGGCTCGCGCGGGGCGCGGGGCGAGCGTCCGCTCATCGTGCTGCGCTCCCCAGACCTGGAGGCTGTTCCCCATGCGGATTTGTGACGCGAGGATGCAGCGGACGCCGGCATCGACCTGCCGTCCGGCGATCAGGCGGCGATCGTCGCCAGCAAAGTTGAACTCGTCGCGCGTCGAGACGTCGCGCAGAAGTTCCAACAGGTTCACCATCGTGCGGTCGTTGAAGGTGATGTACTTCGGATACTTCTCCGTCGGCCGCGCCTGTTGCGGAAAGCCGCCGTTGCCGTACTGCGAGTCCATCACCAGATCGATCGCCTTGAGGGCCGCGTCGCGATACTCCTCGCGTCCCGTCGCCGCGAACATCCGCACGAGAAACCGCGCTTCGTGCGTGGTGTGACCGTCGTCGAACGTGCCCTGCTTCGTTTTGGCGTCGGGCTTGAACGGCGCGAACGAGTCATTGTCGTTCGGCCAGTCCCCCTGTTCCGTCTGCCATGCGAGCACGTTCGCCGCGATCGCTTTCGCTTCGTCGGTCTTGAACCATTCGTCCGGCTTTTTCCGAAAGTCGTTCCACGACGCGGCATCGGCGGCGACGAGACCGCCGAGCATGATGAATACAGCGAGCAGGAACCGCATGCGAAGCTTTCCGAGGAGTCTTCGGTGATCAGGAACGTCGGTGCGATGACGGCGTCGCTGGCTTCAACTGCTGATCGCTGCGCTCATCCGCGACGAGCCACGATCGCCTCCACGCGATCGGAGTCAACGGGTCGCCGGCCGAACGGATTTCTGCTCGACGGCGGACTTAATGACAAGTGTGCCGCGAGCCGACATGCTAGCGTATCACATTGAGGCCCAGATTTCGGCGTATGATGCTCGCTTGTAGTTATCAGCTCGCGTAAGACTTCTTTCGCGATCGCATTACACCAAGAGACGTCGCATGGCCAACAAACGCATCGGCGCGACCCCGCACAATGGCGGCTGCTTCTTTCGCGTGTGGGCGCCGAACAGCTCGCGGGTGCGGGTCTTCTTGCAACAGCCCCTGCCGCCCGGCAACGAGTGGCGGCCCGACGGCTTCATCCAGAAGGTCAACCTGGGTAACGACGGGAATGGTTATTGGGAAGCCGATGTCTCGGGCGTCGAAGTCGGCGATCTCTACCGCTTCGAGATCACCAACGGGGCGAACGTCTACGAACGTCTCGACGCCGCCGCGCGCGACGTGCTGCACTCGGGGCTGACGAGCCCCGGCACGGGTGAGAACGCCTCGATCGTGGTGTCGCCTGCGTTCGACTGGTCCTCGTTCCGCACGCCCTGGTTCGATGATTGGATCATCTACAAGTTTCACGTCGGCTCGTTCGCCGGACGAAACGACGGCATCTCCGTGAAGGACGGCATCGCGACCTTCGCCCAGGTCGAGTCCAAGCTCGGTTACATCGCCGAGATGGGCTTCAGCGCGATTGAGTTGCTGCCGGTGCAGGAATTCGCGATGGAACGCTCGTGGGGCTACAACCCCTCGGCCTTCTTCGCTCCCGAATCGGCGTACGGAGCACCGCATCGCCTGCGGCATCTCGTCGAACAGGCGCATCGCCGCGGCCTCGCGGTCGTGTTCGACGCCGTCTACAACCACATCGGAGACGACGACAAACTCTTGAAGGATTACGATGGCGACACGACGGGCGGCGGCATTTACTTCAGGGACGGCGGCTCGACGCGGGATTTCGGTCCGCGGCCGGCGTGGTGGCAGCGCGAGGTTCGAGACTACTTCGAGCAGAACGCCCGCATGCACTTCGACGAGTACAACGCCGACGGTCTGCGCTTCGACCTGACGGGCGAGATGGACGGCGGGCCGCTTGCGGAAGTCGTCGGCAACCTCCGTCGCGACTATCCCGACAAGTACATCGTCGCCGAGAACCATCCGGCCTCGCGCTGGGTCACCACCTTCGGCAACTTCTGCGCATCGTGGCAGGCCGAATCGCATCACGAAGCCCAACGGGCGTTCAACGGCGATTCACCCGTCGACAGGATCAGCGGCATCCTCGGCTGGGGCGAGCACGACCATCACTGGAACCTCGTGAAGTACCTGGCGGGCTGCCACGACGACATCGGCGATCAACACCACGGCGACGCCGAACACGGAAACTCGAATTGGGACAAACGTCATCGATATCTCGTCGATCTTTTCGGCGGCCGGCACAACTTTTACGCCCGCGCCAAAGCCCGTCTTGCCTGGGCGCTCAACATCGCGATGCCCGGCACGCCGCTGCTCTTCATGGGCACTGAATCGCACATGGGCGCACCCGAAGTCGCTTGGGGCTACTGGCACGACGGCTCCGACAACAACGGCGACCATCGTTTCGACTGGTCGATCGCCGGGGACGAAACCGCGATCCCGATGCGGCGTCTGGTCGCCGCTGCGAATCGAGTTCGCTGGGACAATCCCGCCCTGCGCTCCAACACGCTGATCATCACTCAGCCGGACCGTGACAACGGAGTGCTCGCCTTCAAACGCTGGTCGGGCGGAAACGTCGTGCTGGCGGTCGTGAACCTCAGCGACACGAACTTCACCAACCACGGCTACGGCGTGCGCACCGACGGTCAGTTCGGTCGCTGGACTCAGATTCTCTGCACGCAAGACGCCGCATTCGGCGGCTGGGACGGTGCCGGCAACGCCTTCCACGACCCCGAAACCCAACCCGACGGCATGATCTACATCAATCTGCCGCAATGGAGCGTAGTGATGGTGCGGTTGGTGTGAGAGCGAACGACGTAGCACTGGCGCAGAACCCGGCGCAGACCAGCAAACAAAGCGCGAGGAAACTGCGCCCGGTTTCGCGTCCAAATCCGGCGAATCGACTTTCGCTGTTCGCTCTCAGCCGTCCGCTTTCAGCCTGCTATCATTCCGTCTCCTGATTTCTGTCTTCTGTCTTCTCCCCTCCTCCGTCCTCCCCTCCTCCCCTTCTCTTTCCGCAAGGAAAGAGTGGAGCGCGCTCCCCTGTCCCGCCCGTTTCGACGCGGCGACACCGGCCCCTGCCGGTCGGACACCCCCTTGGGGGCGAGCCGAACGACGCATCACGCACTCTGCGTG
>JACCRE010000006.1 GCA_013813775.1 Planctomycetaceae bacterium | reverse complement strand
TCGCAACTCGGACACGGGCGACGTCTCCCAAGGCATCGGCCACCTCCTTTCGGAAGCGACCGTACCACGGCTACGCGCCACCTATGTCCCCGCACTCACCGTCACCCATGTCGCTGCTTCATGCACTTGTTCCACTCGTTCCCTTTCTGAAAGATCGCCCCTCCCGTCGACGGGTTGCAACGGCCGGCATGTCCTTGCCGCCGGACGATGGGTACGCCCCTTCGCCGGAATCATCCGCATCCAGCGGACTCAGACCGTCACCGCCTCCATCGTCACGGTCATCACGGGGATCTAAACCCGGTCCGATCGTGACAATTCCTCCCTGCACAACCCGCTTCGGCTTACGGCCGCGCGGATTCGCTTCGAACCTCAGCCAGACCTTGAGATCGATCGCCTGAAGCATCCCGGCGATCTCCATTCGTGCGCCCCGATCGGCCACGATCCGTTCCAGATCTTCAAGCAGCGCCATCGCCGCTTCGACCTCGGCCTCAGGCGACTCTGGCCCTTCGGTTCTCCCGCTCATCCTCCGCAGCACCTCGACGTGATCACGGAGGCGGCTGACCTCGGACTGCATAGTTTCGAACTGACGCTCGAGAACCTGGTACGCCCCCTCGCTCTTGGCCCGTCCCATGTTGGTCGCGACCATCTCCAGATCTTGCTCCAGAGTTGCGAGCTGACGTTCTGCGATTTGGAGTTCGTCGACCACTGGCTCGGCAACCGGGCGCTCCTGCGCAGCGAGAACGGCGAGTCGATCCCGAAGCGCCGCACGGCCGCCGACCTGTGTCACTCGCTGACGCAGAATCCCTAGCACAAACTCTAGAGTCGGTTCCGCATCGACGACATGGCGATGACACTCTCGGCTGCTGGACTGCCGATACCGCGAGCACTCGTATTTGAGCCGTTCGCCTTCTTTCCGCCCGAAGAGCACGGCTCCGCAGCCAGGGGAGAGGTCGAAGACCCGCGACGCGAGCGGGTAACGTGACAAGTCCCTCGCACGGGGGATGCCCCGTTGGGACTGGCCCCGCTGCTCAGTGAGTTGTCGGCTTCTGAAAAACAGTTCCTCGTCAGCCGCGGGCGCGAAGCCGGTCGACGCGACAATGGGTACTAAGTTCGTGACGATCTTCGCCATCCCCTGAGCATCGCGGTCGGCCTCGGAGAGTGTGCGAGGCTCACCCGCAGCCAGAGGCTCACCCGCAGCCAATCGTCTGTGCTTTCCTACGGCCGTCTTACCGAACGCAGAGCGACCGATGATCGCCTCGTTGATGATCAATCGTTTGACGGACTCCGCCCACCACTTGCCGGAGGGGAGCCGTCGCTGGGCCGTCTGGTAGTCCCGATCCGCGTGCGGGGAAGGAATGCCCAGATCATTGAGATGATTCGCAATCCGCTTGTGGCCCCAGCCCCGGTTGCCATGCAGTTCGAGGATGTAAAGCCAGATGCGGATCTTATCGTCGTCCTTGGGCTTGATGCGGACGTGGCAGCCCGCCTGCTTGACCGTCTCGCCCGGAAGCAGTTCACGCACTTCCGCCCCCGCAGCATCCACGAGCACCCTGCAGAAGCCATAAGGCGCGGGACCGCCGTTCCCAAAGCCCTCTTCGGCCAAGCGCTTCTGCGTCTGTAAGACGCGAGTGGCCAGCTTCGTAAGGAACTCTCCGTTCTGGCTGTACTCATAGAGCAACAGCATGTCTGCGCCGAAGTAGTGCAGACCTCGCTCTCGAGCCTCGGAGATGCGGTTCGAAAAGACGACGGTGATGCCCGCGAGCAGCAGTTCCGTTTCCAGCTGCATCGCTTCATAGGCCTGCTCGGGCCGGGCGAAGCGATCGGAAAGATGGATAAAGAGGTGGCTGACGCGGCGGTCGTTCAGCGCGGCCTGCTGGAGGGCGAGAAAGCCTTGACGCTCCATCACCGAACCGCTGACCCCGTCATCGAGAAAAATGTCACCATGCTGGTGCAGGCCGCGTGTGACCATCAGCTCCAAGTCGACCGCTTCGGCGTTTAGCCGCACTCCTTGCCGTTCTGCTTCTGTTCGCGCCCACTTGAGCTGCTCGTGGATGCCCGTTTCTTGCTTCTTGCGGCTCCGCCGCACGTAGACCAAGCCTCGATTCTTCGTGCGTCCCGGTGTCGTCATGATGTTGGCCCTTTCGCGAGGTGTCGGTAGTTCCACAGCACGCGAGCGAGGCGATCAAGCAGTTCGTCCGAGGAGAGATGCTGCTGCACGAGCGCCACTTCCGCGAGTCGCCCCTCCCACGGTGTCCAGGCAATGCACTGCAAAAAGACCTGCAGTACGAGACGGTTGAGCTCTTCGCCCGAGAACCGTGGTTCTTCGCCCTGTAGCTCGTCCACGAAGTCGCTGTAGACCTCTTCCCATGTCGGCAGAGGAGTGGTGATGTGAGGCAAGAGGCCCGCGCGATCCCACTGGTAGAGCTTCAGCAGCGCCCCAGCTTGAACAGCGAATCAGATGGCACCGGAGTACCCCGCTCGTGCCGTTCCAGCAGCATTCGGAGGGCACGGCACCATTCCTCGCGGTGGAAGCGGCTCTGCCACTGGTCGCGGCGGTCGTCCTCGTACTTCTGCAGCCCGGGCAACCAGCGCATCGCGGCTTCGACCCATGATAACCGCGGTCCCAGTATGGGCACGCTCGAGAGCAGGAACACGTGCCGCTCGTCGGCCATTGCCAAGCCGGTTTCAAAGGCCTTCCATCCGGCCGGTCCCATCACACGCTGCGGCTCGCGCTCCGAACGCAGATCAGGTGCGACCACCAGCACGCTCGGCAATTTCGCCGCCCCCCCCTCAAAAAACGTCACCTATATGGGATTTTTCTCGGGGCGAGCGACTGCCTCTGGCGAGCTGCCAACCTGGCCGACTGGCACCGGAAAGCTGGACCGAGTCCAACCTCGATCAGAGTCACGGCAGTCTCGACTTGCAGAGAGACATGACGTCGAGCCCACTTGATCGAATGATAAGCAATCACAGGCTCTAGGCCATGATCGCGTGGATCGGCCGGCCGTAGTCGATTTCGAGGCGCTTCCGGCCCGGGACATCGAGGCGACGCGAGTCGAGGCCGAGCAGGTGTAGCAGCGTCGCATGAATATCGGTGACGTAATGCGGGTGCTCCGTCACGTGAAAGCCGAGTTCATCCGTCGCACCATGGACGGTTCCGCTACGAATACCGGCCCCAGCAAGCCAGACGGTAAACGCGTGCGGGTGATGATCGCGGCCGGTGGGTGTGGCGATGGTGTCTCGCGTTTCGAGTCCTGGCGTCCGGCCGAACTCCGTACAACAAGCGACCGTCACGTCGTCTTCCGATAGCCCGCGGCGCTTGAGATCTTTGAGCAGGCCTGCAATCGGTCCGTCCACGCGACTGCAGCACCTCGCATGAAGCTCCTTAAGTTGCGTATGCGAATCCCACTCGCCGTAGTCGCTCAAATAGACAAGTACGAATCTCACACCGCGTTCGACGAGCCGACGGGCCGCGAGCAGCCGCCGGCCGTAAACCGCCGTCTCTTCACGATCAATGCCATAGAGGCTTTGCGTTTCCGTCGTCTCGGCGGCGAGGTCGAGGGTTTCTGGAACCGATTGCTGCATCCGATAGGCCAACTCGTAGGACCGGATGCGGGCGCGGAGCTGCTCGTCCTCTGGATACTCGACGGCCGACAAGCGGTTGAGGTCGCCGATCAGCTCGAACTCACGCTGTTGTTCTGCCGCTGAAATGGTCGCCGGCCGATTGCCGAACGGCAACGGATTGCCAGGATCGAGCGACAGCTCGACGCCCGAGTATTGGGGGCCGAGATAGTCGGCGGCGAAGTCCTCGCGGACACGGGTGTCGGAATACTTCCCGAGGAACACGAACTGAGGCAGGTTTTCGTTGAGAGTTCCGAGGCCGTAGCTGATCCAGGAGCCGACAACCGGCTGCCGCTCGTCAAGCTTGTGCCGGCCGGTGTGGAACTGGAACTCGGCGGCGTGGTCGTTATCGGTCGTGTACATCGACCGGACAAAGGCGACGTCATCGACGCAGGTCGAGAGATTCGGCCACCAATCGCTGATTTCGACGCCGCATTGACCTCGCTTCTGAAAGCCGACCTGAAGCGGGAGGATCTTCGCGTGCGTGCGGTCGGCACCCACGACAGCTCTGGATCTTTCGCGAAAGAGCGGCGACTCGAATGGGTTGGGATATGGTGTCTCGGCATACGTTTTATCCGAGTAGCGATTCAACGCGGGTTTGGGATCCCACGTTTCGATGTGACTGACGCCACCGGACAGAAAGATCCAGATCACGCTCTTGGTGCGCGGTGGGAAGTGAGGCCGGCCGGCCGGCAGCGAGGCGAGTTCGCTTTCTGCGGCGCGGCCAGCCCGATCGCGGTGCAGCATCGACCCGAGCGCCAGCCCGGTAAAACCCATTCCCACGTCGGCGAGAAATGTTCGGCGACGAACGCGACCACACGGCGGTCCGATGGGCGACGAACGTTGTGATGACGCCATAAAGACTTTCCGCGATTCACGATCCAAGGTTACCGGATCGTCACAAAGTCGTTGTGGTTGAACAGGGCGCGAATCAGTCCGCGGCGGGCACGCCTCCGATGCTCTTCGGAAGGTTCTACCCCTTCGGCGACGAGCGCCGCTTGCTGATCGAGAAACGTTTTGGCCAACTCCCGCTCCTCGGGCGACGGCGGTCGCGACAAAACCCGCTCGAAGGCCGCAGTGACAAAGCCTTCGGTATCGTCGGTAGTGGCTGCTTCCTCGGCGAGGCTTGCTTCGAGTCCACTGGCCGCCGTGACAAGCATTTCGTTGTTGGTGAGCGCGAGTGCCTGCTGAGGGATGACGGACGTTGAACGGCGGTAGCAGTCGCAAGGGTCGGCAGCGTCAAAGAGATTTAGTAGCGGCATTCGCGCCTCGCCGTGATGCGTGAAGTAGAGGCTGCGGCGAAGTGAGGCCTGTGACTGCGACTGATCGATGTCTGGTCCGCCCATCGTGAAGTTCAACGCTCCAGAGACGTGCAGCAGCGAGTCTCGAACGACCTCCGCTTCCATTCGCGACGGCTCGAATCGCCAGTACCAGCGGTTTTCGACGTCGACACTCGCAGTCTCGGTCGCGTGTGACTGCATGGCAAAGGCACCGCTGGTGACGATGAGTCGGTGGAGCCGCTTTATATCCCAGCCTGAGTCCATCAACTCGACGGCAAGCCAGTCGAGCAGTTCCGGGTGAGTCGGCGGCGTGCCGTTACGGCCGAAGTCGGCCGTCGTCGCGACGAGCGGCTTTCCGAAATGCCAACGCCAGATGTGATTCACCGCGACACGCGCGGCCAGCGGATTGGCGCGGTCGGTGATCCAATGCGCAAGGGCGGCTCGGCGTCCCGTGCTCTGAGACGGGTAAACCGGGCCGAGTGGTTGGGATTTCTTCAGGTCCGATTCGGCGAGAGATTGGAACCGATCGAGAGCTGCGCGGCATTCAGCAACGCGTGTCTCGGCTGCCGCCGATTCGGCCTGCGCATTGGCGTCGGCAGCGGCTTTCGCGCGGGCATCAAACGCGGCTCGTTCGGCGCGAGCGAGATCAACCACAGCCTTCTGAATCGCCGCTCGCCGTTCAGCTTTCGACGCCGCTTGCGCAAGTGCTTCGGCGTCATCCGCGCCTGTGTCGTGTGCTGTCTCGGCGGTCACCCAAGATGCGATATGTTCGCGTTCGGCTTGAGCGAGTGCCAAACTCGCTTCATCCACACGGAGTGCGAGCGTAGCCGCTTCGATGCTCGATGTGTCCGACGTGCTCGTTATCGTGGCGGCTTCGACGGTGGCGAACGCCGCCTGCGACGCGACGACGGCCTGTTCCGCGGCAGCGATCGCCGCCGCTTTGCTCTCAAGTTCCTCTTGAACGACAAACGGCTTTAGGAAGGGTTCGTAGGCTGCTTTCGGAAGATCGATCGCCGTGACGGGAAACTCCTCGCCGGCAAGGAACACGGGCGGTCCGGGCGGGATCGGTTTGCGACCGGAAACAATGTTCCGCGCTTCACCACGCTCATAGAGATATGTTTCCGAATCGAGCCGCTCATCGAACACGCGGACCATGCCTGAGGTGATCGGCGGGTACGCCTTTCCATAGTCGTACTTCGGGTAGACGCCGGGGTCCGGCTCGCCGGGCACGCGGTCGTGCCGCAATTCGAGCGGTTCGAACACCGCCCGCAATCTGAAATAATCTTCATGCGTGATCGGATCGTACTTGTGATCGTGACAGTGGGCGCAATTGACGGTGAGGCCGAGGAACGCCTTGCTGACATGTTCGACGTTGTCTTTCTTCCAGGAGTCGTAGTTCCAGCGAAAGAAATTGCGGACGAGAAAACCTGTGGCGACGAGGTCGGCGTCGTGCGTCGGCGAGAGCTCGTCCGCCGCGAGCATCATCCGCACCATCTCGTCGTATGGTCGATTGTCATTCAGTGAGCGGACGATCCAGTCTCTCCAGCGCCAGATCATCCCATAGCTGTTGAGCACGTCGGGCGTCGTTCGCCGGCCGTACCAGTCGCTATACCGCCAGACATCCATCCAATGCCGGCCCCACCGTTCCCCATGCCGTGGATCCGCCAGCAGTCGATCGATCACTCGCTCATAGGACTCCTGCGACGGGTCTTCGAGAAAGTCTCGCATTTCCTCTCGGGTTGGCGGCAAACCGATCAAATTGAGGTATACCCGCCGCAGCAATACATGCGGCTCGGCGCGGGGCCGCGGTGACAGTCCACGGCGATCACGCTCGGCGGCGAGAAACGCGTCGACGGGATTCGGGATTCGTGCGGGCTGATGGAAGGACGGCACGGCAGGACGGACAGGTAATCGGAACGACCAATGCTCACGCGGGTCCGTCTCCGAGCGTTCGTCGGAAGGCGAGACTGCTCCCTCGTCGATCCACCGCCTGATCAACCCGATCTGCACGCCGCTCAGTGGCTCCCCTTCAGGCGGCATGCGTGACGACGGTTCGCTGTCGGCCACGCGTGCCAGCAGCAGACTTGTCCCCGAGGGCCCTGCCTCGACTGCCGGTCCACTATCGCCGCCGCGTCGGATCAACTCGCCGTTATCCAGGCGTAACGCCGATTCTTGCTTGAGCGCGCCATGGCATGCATAACAGCGTTCGCGAAGGAGCGGCTTGATGTCGCGCTCATAGTCGATGCGGTCCTCATTTTCGGATGCTGCGGCCGCCGTTGCGAGTAAGCTGCCGACAAGGAGAGGCGTCATGCACGAAGACATGGCCACAACCGCTCGTGCGAACGATACCTTGACAACTTGCATCGCTCGCGGCTCCTAATGCACGTCTCGTCGCCTCATAGGGTTGCAGCGGGTGTCGACGAATCGTGCACGCTCCACCGTCAGTATGAACGCTTGGCGGCTCAGAATGCCATCCGTAACGCCATCAACCTTGTTGGAATGCATTTACGGCGATTTCGGAATCCTGTCACCTCTCAGAGCACGCTGCATTAGATATCGGGGATACGACTCGGAGGATCACCGCCAAGAACTCCGCCGCCGGCGCGTCACGCCCGTGATCGCCCGGCGAGGCACCGAACACAGCAGCGGCCTCGGCCAGGTGTGGTGGGCCGTCGAGAGAACGCTCTGCTGGTTCAGCCCTCCCTCAAAAAACTCCCTCTATAGGGCATTTTTGGGGGGCCATCACATGCCTCTGACGCCCCATCCCGGCCCACTGGAACCGGAAACGGCGATCCATTCCCGCCTTGAGTCGGGTCGGTTCAGTTGCTATTTCTGAAGCGAAAACGCCCTGCACCTCAAACTAAACAGGCCGTATCCAGCCAATCTTTTGAACTCGCGTTTTGGTCCAATGGACCCTCCCGGTTCACAGTTTTTGGTGACGCTACTTCCCCCGATAAGCAGGTGCCAAGGGCACTCTGGTGGCGTCTCACCGGCCCCTGGAACGTCTCTAAACGTGTCACAGGAGGGTGATCTTACCTTCTACAGCGTGTTCAACGAGGAACTGTCAAATGTCGTGTCTCGAGTGTTGATCAGGCGGCGTCCTGCAGGGTTCCGTCGATGAAGGTTCTGCCTTCGATCAGGTGAGTGAGCTGCTGGTGGCCGTTGAGGCGTCGCCAGCGTTTCTGAGCCGCCTGCGCCAGCTTGAACAGCATCGCCAGGCTCGTCCGCCGCGTGCCGCTGCCTTTCGTTCGGCGATGGCGTAACCGAATCGTCGAGAAGGTCGACTCGATCGGGTTCGTCGTCCTCATGGTTCCAAAATCATATCCGACGACGGCACAAAGCCCAATGCTCCGTCCCCCACGGCCAGTTTCGGCGCGACCGCCAGGCCGCGGGCCTTGAGGTCCAACAGCAGTTCGCGCCAGCTCTGCTCGCTCTCGCGGTAGCCGTCGGCGACGGCGATCAGTTCCTTCCGCCCCTCGGCGGTGGCGCCCATCAGCACCAGCAGGCATTGCCGCCGGTTCGCTTCGTCCTCCAGCCGCACGTTGACGTGGATGCCGTCGGCCCAGACGTAGACGTACTGCCGGTGCGAGAGATCGCGGCGGTTCCAGTCCTCGTACTCGTGGGACCATTGCTCCTTCAGCCGCACGACGACATTGGCGCTCAGGCCTGGAGCCTGTGGGCCCAGCAGGCTCTGCAGCGCCTCGGAGAAATCGCCGGTGGAGATCCCCTTGAGGTACAGCCGCGGAATCAGCTCGTCGAGTGAGCGGCTGCGGCGCAGGTAGGGCGGCAGGACGCCCGGCGAGAAGCGAACCCGCTGCTCGGAGTCGGGCGAGCGATCCCGCACCCGCGGCTGTCGGACCTCCAGCGGGCCGGCTCCGGTCAGGATCTCTCGGGCCGGCAGGTGTCCGTTGCGGACAATGAGTCGACGGCCTTGCTCAT
>JACCRE010000001.1 GCA_013813775.1 Planctomycetaceae bacterium | reverse complement strand
GTTCGGCCCAAATGTCGGGCCGAACGCCGCCTGTCATTTCAGTGGAACTTATGACCCGTCGCCTGACTCCGAGCCTAGGGTCTTCATCTGAATACGCGGCTGCGGCATCGTTTGCAGCTCGCTGCGGCGGAGTGCGTCGACCTCGTTTGCGGGCCGGCCAGCCAGTTGCACCGGCCGGACGACGACCGGAGCCGAGGCTGCTCCCGCCATCTCGGCGGCTTCCGTTTCGACGGCCGCCTGCCGAGCCTGACTGGACGTCCGGTCGGTCGCGGCCTGAACGTACACGGTTCGGAACTGCGGAGGAGCCTGCTCGAGAATCCAGCGAAGCTGATTCCGCCCCGATTCATTGAGCATCTGGGTTTCGTCGTCGAAGTGGTAGCCGCAGAGCGTCGTCGCCTGCATCCAGCCGTTCGCCGTCTGAACGGCGAGGACGTTCTTCACCCAAGCCCGGTCCCAGCAGTTGTACGGGTGCGGCCAGTAGGTCGACGCGTGGTAGAGCGTCGAGCATTGCGGCCGTTGCGACGGACGCGGGTACGGAGGCCATAACTTGCCGGCGTGATACCTTTGCGGCGATGCCACAGGCCCGCCGTTCATCGCATACCACTCGTCGCTCCAGCGCTCGGGACCGTCGTCGTCGAACCCGGCGTGCTGCCGACCGCATTTGTTGCAGATGCCCGATCGCCCGAAGTGCCCGCCGCAGCCACGGCTGCCGCACACGCCGCCCTGACATTCGTCGAGCGTCGCGCATTGCGACGAACTGCCGCAGCGTCCACTGGTGCATGGCTCGCCGGCCGAAGCCGCCGAAGCGAACAGGGCCAGGCCGGCCGAACAGGCTAGCATCGGCCGAAGCCGTCGAATCGCATCCATAGATTCCCCCCCGGGATGTAAATTGGCCCGACCGGTCAACGCGGGCCCGGACGGATCGGGCCGACTTCCGAGGGTTCGTATCGGCATCTTCAGCGTACAGTCATCACAAAAGCACGCCTCTTCGCGGCGGGAAGATCAGGGCAATTCGACATATACGTCACCGTCTTCCAGGATCACCGGGAATGTCTCGTGGACGATGTTCGGCGTCAGGCAGTGGCGACCGGTCTTCACGTCGAACTGCCAGCCGTGCCACGGACAGGTGACGCGCGAACCGCTCACGTAACCCTGTCCCAACGGCCCACCCGCGTGCGGACAGATGCCGTCCATCGCGTAGAACTCGTCGCCGATGCGAAACAGTGCAATCACACGATCGCCGACGGTCAGTTCGCGACCGGAACCGGGGGGGAATTCATCAGCGTGAGCGATTAAGTGACGCGACATGGCAACTGAACTCTTATCCGCTGCGCCGAATCGCTCGGCGAGCACTGTTCCGTGCATCAGGCTGTTTATGCCGCGGCGCGAACACGCTTCACCCGCTCGCGGGGCTTGCTCTTCCAGCGCCGATGGACCCAGAAGTACTGCTCGGGGGCGCGACGGACGACCCGTTCAAGGGCAGCGGTGTATCGGCGGGTGATTTCTTCGATGTCTGTCGTTTCCTCGGGATCGATGATGTCTTCGCAACCGATTTCGTACCGCACCCAGTGCGCGTTCCGAAAATCGTCGGGCAGCCGCAGCGAGTAGCCGACGACGATCAACGCCCGATACTCCATCGCCAGCAACGCGATCGACTTGAACGTCGACGCGTCGCGACCGAAGAACCGCACGAAGAGACCTTTGTCGCCCGCATCTTGATCGCAAAGCAGGCCGAGCAAGCCGCGGCGTGCAAGGACTTCGGTCATCTCGCCGCCGCCGCCTCGCTTGGAAATCAGCTTGCCGCCGCTCTTGCGGCGAATCTTCAGAAACCATTCGTGCAAGTAAGGATTGTCGAGATCCCGCGCGACGGCGTTCACGGGAAACCCGAAGGCGCCGAACGCGACGTTGCCGACTTCCCAGTTGCCGAAGTGTCCGCCCAGCACGAGCACCGGCCGTCCCGAACACATCGCCCGCACCGTTTCGTCCCGGTTCCGGAAAGTGAAGACGTCGGCCATGTTGTCGCGGCCGACCTTTCGGGGCAGTTGGACGATCTCGACGACCATCCGAAACAGATGCCGCCACATGCCGTAGACGAG
Source organism: Planctomycetaceae bacterium (assembly GCA_013813775.1). Taxonomy (GTDB): domain Bacteria; phylum Planctomycetota; class Planctomycetia; order Planctomycetales; family Planctomycetaceae; genus JACCRE01. The sequence goes on along the minus strand of JACCRE010000001.1, from coordinate 10,139 downwards.
ATCATCAATCGCGCCGGGCGACCGCTGCGGAAACGCGAGTCGCAGGTTCTCGCGAGCGACGTGACCGCGCACGAGCTTCTGAGGCAGAATTCGAGCGAAGAGAAACGCGAGCGACTCGGCGAGACGCACCGAAGTCCGCAACGGCATCGCGGCGATGATGCTGGCGAACGTCCGAAACGCGAAATACTCGAGGCGGTGTCGAATCGGTCGGTGAGATTTCGCCACAGGGCGGCTCCGGGAACGGACAGAGTTTCGTTTGATCGATTCCGACCGTCAAGGTCTTTCCGCTGGATGCGGACGACGTTCGCCGAGTCGCTTGCTTCCAAGCGAGGCGGATCTTCCCTCCTGACGCCGTTCTCACTACCATCGGGAGGAACCACCATGCGTCGCCTCCCCGCACTCCCTGCTGTCCGATCTCTGCTCGTCGCGGCGGTGTGCGCGGGCGTCTTGCTGACGTCGGTCGGCAATGAGGGGCCGACCGTCGCGGGCGGAAAGGCGGCGATCGCGAGTTCGGCGGATCACCCGCTCGGAAATCCGTCGGTCGATCTGCTCCGATCGCGCGATTTCGCCGGTTGCTGTGATCCCCGCTCTGAGTTCGCCTTTCTGTTCGTCGGCGGTTCAACGGCCGGGCCGAGGGATCTCTTCCGAGCCCGACCGGATCTTCTGGCACCTGAAGCCGAGTCTGAGTCGCCGCCTCGGAAGCTTCACTCTCTGTATTGCGTCTGGCTGATTTAGAGCCGTCAGACCTCTTTCGCTGGCCCGCGGTTGCGCGGTGTCTTTCATGGCACCGAACCGCATCGTTGCGTCGCCGCCCTTGGGCGGATGACGGCGCCTCTTTTTTCCAGCCCGTCATTCTTTCCTTTCAAGGCTCAAGTGATGCACCAAGTCGCCCGTCCCACCGTTCTTGGAGGTGACAACGTTCCCGCCGACGTTTTGCGGCTCATCGAAGAGACCGAGCGTCGTTTTCAGCGCGGCGAACCGGCTGAGGCTCTCGCGATCCTCAACAAGTCGTCCTCGAAGTCGCCCTGGATCAGCAACGCGATCGGCGTTTGCCACCTCCGCCTGCATGACGCCAGATCGGCGCAATACGCCTTTCAGTCACTCGCCAGCGACGGCGTTTATCTGCGGCCCGACGTGCCTGCCGTCTTCCGTCTCAACCTGGCGCTGGCTCGTCTTGAGTCGGGGAATCTGATCGGGTTCGCGGCGGCGCTCAAGTCGGTTTCGCCGGCCGATTGCCCTGCCGTGACCAAGTATCGAGAGGTGTTCCGCCGTTGGCGTCGGTCGCTGTCGCTGGGCGAGCGGCTCAGGTTCGCCTTCACGGGTGAAGCATTTCCGCCGTTGCGGCTCGATTTTCCGCCGGGCGAGCTCTGGTGAGCGTGGGGGAGTCGCCTGCAATGACCCGCCATCCCGTCCTCGTGTCCGAATGAGTTCTCAATGCTGAACGCGGTCCCCGACGTAGACCTTTCACAACCGATCACGAGCCATGTGCGAACCGACTTCGTGTGCGTCGGGGAAGGTCACACCGTCGAGCAAGCCCTCGACAATGTGCGCAAAAGACAGATCGGCGGACGCATCGTCTACTTCTACGTGCTCGACGACGACGGTCGATTGCGTGGCGTGGTGCCGACCCGACGGTTGCTCCTCAGCGAACCGGACCGCCGGATCAGCGATTTGATGATCCGAAATCTCGTGACGGTGCCGACGACGGCCACGGTGAGGGACGCCTGCGAACTCTTCCTCAAGCATCGGTTCCTCGCCTTACCCGTCGTGGATGGTGACGGTCGTATGGCGGGCGTGCTGGACGTGGAGCTTTACACGAAAGAAGCCGGCGATCTCCATCGACACATCGAGCTGTGCGGACCAGTCGCCGCTGATTGTGGTCTGCACAGCGGACCCCACGTCCTCGGACCGACGCTCGGTCGTCTGCGGTGCAGTCTCCTCCCGCCTTTCTCACGTTCGGTGGGAGGACGACGCACATACGACCTCTCTGGCTTTGAAAGTGCGAAGATGGGAAGCGTTTCGGGATGGGAATGGGCGAGCTTCGCCGCCGTGGTGGCGTTGTTCGTTGGTGCCGACCTGTTCGCTCATCGCGGCAATCGACCTGAGAATCGGCGGCGTGCCGTCGCCTGGGTCGTGCTCTCGATCATCGTCGGCCTCGGTTTCGGGGGCTACGTCTGGGCGAAGCTCGGGCCTCAAGCGGCGCAGGAGTATCTCGCCGCTTACCTGCTGGAGGAGAGCCTCAGTCTCGACGACCTTTTCGTGTTTCTGATCATCTTCCGGATGACGCAGATTCCGAAGGCGCATCAGCGAGTCGCCCTCTCGTGGGGCATTCTGGGAGCCTTGGTCTTTCGGGGCATCTTCATCTTTCTGGGCATCGAGGTGCTGCATCGGTGGGCCTGGATCGAGTATGTGTTCGCCTTGCTGCTGCTCTACGCGGCCTGGCACTCGCTGCGCGAAGACCCGGGCGATTCCACCGAGGACAACAAACTCGTCGCCTGGCTGACGCGGCACCTGCCGGTGAGTCGGCCGCAGGGCGAGGCTCGCTTCGTCGTTCGCGAGGCGGGTCGGCTTAAAGCGACGCCGCTGCTCGTCGCGATTCTCGCTTTAGAAGCGAGCGATCTCTTGTTCGCGATCGACTCGGTGCCGGCGGCCTTCAGCGTCACCCGCAACGAGTTCCTGATCTACAGCTCGAACGTCTTCGCGATTCTTGGTCTGAGGAGCCTCTATGTCGTTCTCGCCCATACGATCGCCGAGCTGCGGTATCTGCACTACGGACTCGCGGCGGTGCTCGCGTTCGCCGGCGCGAAGATTCTGGCAGCCAAGGGGGATCTCACGATCGAACCGCTGGCGTCAGTGGCGGTCATCGTGCTGCTGATCGGCGTTGCCGTCGTCGCGAGCTTGCTCGCGAACCGACGTCACCCGCGAGATGCCGCTGCCGACACGGCGATCGATCTCGCCGCCGACACGAAGTCGAGATGACGGCGTGAGGTTGCTTCCCTTTCATTTTTCACCTCTTTCAGTCGAACTGCCACCATGGACGTGTTGCCACTCTTCTCGAACTCCGCCGTCGCCGCGCCGATCCTCGCCCTGAGTGGTCTGGAGATTCCGGCTTTGGCCATCGGCGTCCCTTTGCTCTTCGCCGCGGCCTACCTGTTGGTCGTGCTGGAGGAACTGACGCACATGCGGAAGAGCAAGCCGGTGATGCTCGCCGCCGGCCTGATCTGGACGCTGATCGCGCTGTTCCCTCCCAGTGATTTTCCGGGGCACGGCGATGCCGCCGCAGCGCCGCTGACCACCGACGCCTTAGCCGCCACTGGAGAATCGGAAGGAGAAGAACCAGGTCGCGAAGCGCTTGGACCGTCTCAAGCCTCGGAGGGTGCGGCGGGCACCACCGCCGCCCGTGAAGCGGTCGGCGAGGCGGTGCGGCATTACCTGCTGGAGTATGGCGAGCTGTTCCTGTTTCTGCTGGTGGCGATGACCTACGTGAACGCGATGGAGGAGCGGAAAATCTTCGACGTCCTGCGCGACAAGCTGATCAGCAGCGGCTTGGGCTACCGGTCATTGTTCTGGGTGACGGGGTTTCTGTCGTTCTTTGTGTCCCCGTTGCTCGACAACATGACGACCGCGCTCGTCACCTTCGCGGCACTTGCCGCGGTCGGACGGGAAAGCCCGCGGTTCGTCGCCTTGGGATGCATCAACCTGGTCGTGGCCGCGAACGCCGGCGGGGCCTTCAGCCCCTTCGGCGATATCACGACGCTGATGGTGTGGCAGGACGGAAAACTGCCCTTCTTCGAGTTCTTCCATCTCTTTGTGCCGGCGCTCGTCAACTTCGTGGTTCCAGCGGCCTGCATGCACTTCGCGATTCCCGCCGGCAGACCGCCCGCGAGTTCGGTGCGCACGCGCTTTCGCCGCGGTGCGATCGGCGTGATGGCATTGTTCGCGGCGACGGTCGTGACGGCGGTCTGCATGCACAACTTCCTGCACCTGCCGCCCGTGCTGGGCATGATGACCGGACTCGCGTACTTGAAGCTCTATTCGTATTACCTCACGATCACGACGCCCCGTGCCGACGCGTCGATCACCGATCGTGATCCCGAAGACGTGGCTCCGTTCGACAGCTTCCGCCTCGTCGCACGCGCCGAGTGGGACACGTTGCTCTTCTTTTACGGTGTGATGCTGTGCGTCGGCGGACTCGGGTACGTCGGCTACCTCAACCTGGCGGCGACGACGATCTATGAAGGCTGGGGAGCGACGCCGGCCAACGTCGCCATCGGCGTGCTGTCGGCGGTCGTCGACAACATCCCGGTGATGATGGCCGTGCTGGAGATGGACCCCGCGATGAGCGCCGGCCAGTGGCTGCTCGTCACCCTGACGGCCGGCGTCGGCGGCAGCATGCTCTCGATCGGTTCGGCCGCGGGTGTGGCGCTGATGGGCCAATCCCGCGGCGTTTACACGTTCGGCCGCCATCTCGCCTGGACGCCGGCGATCGCGCTAGGGTACGTCCTCAGCATCCTCACGCACTTCTGGATCAACCACGCTCTGTTTCTGGAGTCGGTCGCGCCGTAGGCGGCGAGTGCTGGCCTGATGCTTTCCATGTCGCGGGCGACAGCATCCGACGACGCGGAAGATCATTCGGGTGTCGTCGGAGCAGTGTTTCCGGTGATTGGCAGCGACTCATAATAAGCAGCGACATCGTGCATCTGCTCCGACGTCAGGTGGGGAGCGACGTGATCCATAAGGTGGGCGTGCTTCGAGCCGCCGCGGCGCCCCTGCTGAAACAGCTTAAGTTGGTTGACGAGATACGGCGCGAACTGGCCGTCGAGCGACGGGTAGGCGGAATTCTGGCTCTCGCCCGACGATCCGTGACAGTCGCTGCAGGCGGGAACGCGCCGGCGCGGCAGACCGTCCTTCGCAATCAGCCGCCCGCGCTCCAATGCGTCATCGGTCCTTGAGCGGGTTTCAGTGTCCCTTATTTCCGTCCGACCGGACGGATCGAGACCGCTGAAGTGCTCTGCCAGTGCCGCGATCGTGTCGGGTTCCAGAGCCGCTGCGATCGGTTCCATGACTCCGCTGGGGCGGTCGCCCGCCGCGTACGCCTCCAGCGCTTGAACCAGGTACTCCGACTGCTGACCGGCGAGCTTCGGAAACGCGCCGATGCCTCGTCCGCGACCGTCGCGTCCGTGGCAGCGTCGGCAGTTGTCGAGCACGTTTCGCGGGACCGAGTCAGGCCCAAGCATCGCACGCATCGGCGCGTCTTCGTCGGGAGTGCCTTCCTCTTCAATTCCATTGGCCAGAGTGTCGCCGAAGACGAGCTGGCGATAACCGTCGGGATCGAGCTTCGGGAATTCGAGCAGGAACGCCGTCATCGCCCAGATCTCGTCGTCGCGATGCTTCGCCGGCCAGGCGGGCATGCCGGTGAACTTCACGCCGTGCTTCACGATGTAAAACAGCTCTTCCGGATCCCACGTTCCGACGCGAGGAGGCAGGTACGGCGGGTGCGGCGTCATCGCGGCGGCGACTCGCGGATGATGCAAGGCCGGGCTGCCGTGACACGAGCGGCAGGCGGTTTCATAGTGTCCGGCCCCCATGAGCACGAGCCGGGGATCGTCGAGGGGAGGCGCTTCGATGCCGATGCTGTGCGTCGCGACCGACCGCGACATCGAGAACTTGAGAAACCACTCCGTGATCGGCCAGTGACCGGAACTGGCCGCGATCGGAATGACTCCCGAAGCCGCACCGATCGCGCCGCCGACTGCAAGCAGCGCCAGCACGATCACGACGACTTTCGCAAGTCCCCAGAGGCGTCTGGCGACGGTCGCACCGCCCGTGACGTCGCGGCAGCCCCACGCGAAGAGCGATAGGATCGCTGAAAGCATGAATTGGAAGGCGTGCGTGATCCGTTTCAGAAGTCCGTTCAAACCCGTCCCTCCCGCTGCGCCGCATGAGACCGCACGAGCTTCGCCGTGAGCCACAACCCGCCGGCCAGATACGACGCACCGCCCACGAACAGCATGATCGCTCCTCCGAGCTGTTGATCTTCCAGAGCGGAGAGGCCATCGGCTGCGACGAACGATCCCGGAAAGCGACACAGGGCTTCCAGCGCCGCATCGGCGGCCGACGGCGAATCGTGAGCATATAACGGACGCGGGGCGAGCGTGATCAAGGCTCCAAGCAGCGTCATGTGCATCGACGTGAGCAGAATGCCGATCACGCCGGCGGCCGTCCGACCCGGTTGCCACCGCGGAAGGCCGCCGAACGCCGAAAGCCACAGCGCGAGGCCCGAGAACAGAAACGCGCCTTGCTCGGCCGCGAAGCCGGCTGCGTTGTGTCGGGCCGCCTCATGCAGGGCTGGCGCATGCCAGGCCCACACGACCACGAACTCCGCCATCGACGCTAGCACTGGCGAAAACAGCCGGGGCGCTTTGGACACGGGATCGAGTCGTCCGCCGGCCACGCCCATCGTCAGGATCGGGACAGCGACCGCAACGACGCCCATGTGCAAGGTCATGTGCGCGAAGAACGCCTGCCGCGCCATGTGCGGCAACGGTCCGAACCACAGGCCGGCAAGCAGCAGCAAACCGACGGCGAGGCAGGCGGGGCGCATCAGCGGCAACTCCCGAAGATCACCGCCGGCAGCGCGTCGAAAATCACCGCCACGGCGCTCAGGCCCGACAGCAGCAACGTCGCGAAGCCGAGAAAGCGATGACGATCTTCCGGAGTGTCGGCGTCGTGCGGCAGTTCACCACCTCGTTTGCGATGCCGTTGGTAGGCCGACCATGCGGTGATCGCGATCACGATCAATGCCACCGCCGTGTAAATCGCGACAGCGACACGCGCGCCGAACAGCGAGCCGTCCCGCCCCGCGATCTTTTCGCACCAGATCGCCACGGTCACGTAACTCAACAGGAAGTGCGTCGACCAGACCACCGGCGACACCGTCAGCATCCACAGACTTTCGTCTTTCTCGGGAAGGTGTGCCACGGGATGCTCCTGAGTGAGAACGGAAGAAGCGTGAATCTCCGACTTCTGCGGCGTCTTCCGTCGCGGACGACTCTTCTGACTTCCTCAGAACCACTGACAAAACCGCCATTGCTCCAGAGCGGCTCACGAATCCCGTTCCCCTCTCCTTGGGGAGAGGGGTCAGGGGTGAGGGGACGCCCTGCCGCTTCATCCTTGTGTGTTTCACACTCGACGGCCGTCCCGCGAACGGGCGCAAGCGAGATGGCACGTCAACCTCGCCCCTCACCCCCGGCCCCTCTCCCTGGGGAGAGGGGAGTTTCGTCTAAACCTATCAATCCCTCAGTTCTTCCGTTCTCCTTACGCGACCAGTGGAAAACCCGCGATGACGGCCGCCGTCACAGCCGCCGTGATCGCCGCGAAATGCCAGTACAGCGCGACGTTCGTGATGTCGATGTCCCGCCGGGCCGTCATGCGACCCGCGAGTCGTCGTGCCGCGCAATAGAGCTGCATCACGACACCGACGGCGAGATGCGCCGCCGTCCAACCGGCGAGCACCCAGACCGTGGCCTGATAAACGTGTTCGGTCGGGTCGAGTTCCGTCAACCACGGACCCGCCAGAAAAGCCGCCGCGCCGGCGATCGCCAACAACACGGCCGCCGAAAGGCTTCCGTAGAACACCAGCGGTCGGTCGTCGCGATTGCCGCGCCGCGCCAGCAACGTCAGGCCCCATGAACACAGCACGAACGCCGCGGCGACGCTCGGCCAGAAGACTCCCGGTCCCGGCGTCGGTTCCGGCGGAAAGTCCTCGCGTGCCGTCCAATAGAAGAAGTACCCGAACACGAGCGACACGAAGGCCGTCATGTCGCCCAGCATCGTGATGAACATCGCCCACCAGCCGACCGACGCCGGACCCGAGGCGTACAACGGCAGCGACAGCCCCAGCCCGACGTCCTTCATGTCCTTTTCGGGGATGGCGGCCGTGCCGGTCCACAGCCAGGCGAGAATCGATGCGAAGCCCAGCACGGCGCAGATCGCCGCCGGCCACCACCAGTAAAAAGTGGCGAAGACGAACGCGCCGCCGGTGAACGCGGCGGCGGCGAACGTGATGAACGTCGGCCCCGAAACGCGAAGGCACTGGATCGGCTGCGCATCGATCACGCTCGTGACCAGCGTTTCGCGGAAGCCTTCCTCGGCGTCGGGAAGATAGAACCGGCCTTCGTCGACGTCGCGCATCAAGTTCGGCTGGTCCCAGAGCGGATACCGGCCGTCGATCTCGGGGATCGAACGAACGCCCCAACTCCGGCTCGGCATCTCGGCGAGCCATTCCAGCGTGCCGGCGTTCCACGGATTCCGCTTCGACAGCGGCTGCTTGCCTTTGGGTCTCAGCACGTCCCACAAGAACACGGCGAAGCCGGCGGCGAGCACGAACGCGCCGATGCTCGAAATGAGATTGAGCGTGTCGAAGCCCATGTCCGAGGGATACGTGTAGACCCTTCTCGGCATGCCGCGGAGGCCCGTCCAGTGCATCGGTAGAAACGTCGTGTGAAAACCGACGAGGATCAGCCAGAAGGCGATGCGGCCCAACCGCTCCGAGAGCGCCTTGCCGTTGACGAGCGGATAGAAGTAGTAGAACCCGGCGACGATCGGAAAGATCGTTCCGCCCACCAGCACGTAGTGCAGGTGCCCCACGATGAAGTAACTGTCGTGCGCCTGAAAGTCGAAAGGCACGATCGCGACCATCACGCCCGTGAGTCCGCCGATGACGAACGTCGCGAGGCCGCCGAAGACGAACAGCATCGCCGTCGAACGCACGACGCGGCCCACGGCGAGGGTGGCGATGAAGCAGAAGATCTGCACGCCCGTCGGAATGGCCACGGCTTCCGACGCGGCCGAGAACAGTCCCAGCGAGATGCCGGGCAGCCCCGTCGTGAACATGTGGTGGACCCACAGCCCGAAGCTCAGGAAGCCGGTGCCCACGGCCGCGAGCACCACCCACGAGTAACCCACGATCGGCGTCTTCGCGAAGGTCGGCACGATCATCGCAATCAGGGCCACAGACGGCAGAAAGACGATGTAGACCTCCGGGTGCCCGAAGATCCAGAACAGGTGCTGCCAGAGCAGCGGGTCGCCGCCGCGGGCCGGATCGAAGAACGGCCAGTCGAAGGCGCGTTCCATCTCCAGCAAAATGTCGCCCGCGATCAGCGGCGGGAACGCGAACAGGATCATCACCGCCACCACGAGGATGTACCACGAGTAAAGCGGAATGAGGTTGATCCGCATGCCGGGCGGGCGCGTCTTCAACACGCCCACGATGAGTTCCACAGCGGCGGCGATCGAGGCGATCTCGATGAAGGAGAGGCCCAGCAGCCAGATGTCGGCCCCGATGCCCGGCTGATAGGCCGTGGTCAACGGCGGGTACATGAACCAGCCGCCCTTGGGCGCGGCGTCGAAGAAGATCGAGCCGGCCACGAAGACCCCGCCGATCAGAAAGCACCAGAAGCCGTACGCCGACAGCCGCGGGAAAGGCAGATCGCGCGCCCCCAGCATCTGGGGCAGGAATAAAATCGAGATCGCCTCCAGGATCGGCACGGCGAACAGAAACATCATCACCGAGCCGTGCAGCGTGAAGACCTGGTTGTAGCGGTCGGCCGTCAGGAAGTCGTTGCCGGGAACCGCCAACTGCACCCGCATCAACAATGCGAGCACGCCGCCGAAGAGAAAGAAGGCGAACGCCGCCGCGGTGTACCACAGACCGACCGAGGAGTTGTTGACGTCCGACCAATAGCGCCAGCCTTTGGGCGTTTGCCAGGTCTTCGCCAGCCGTTCCTCCTGGCCGCGGCGGATCTCTGCCGAGGGCGCCGAAGCGAGCGGGGCGACATCGTGCGTGCCGTCGAGCGGTCGGGCGTCGTCAGACATGGAGGCCAATCCCGTTCGTGGGAATCCGTCGAGTCAATCGAGTCCCTCCAGATAGGCAGCCAGCGCCTCGAGGTCGTCCGGCGGCAACATGCCGAAATGAGGCATGTGCACCTGCGGCTTCACGGCATGCGTCTGACTGATCCACCGCACCAGAGCCGCGCGATCGTTCGGCAGGGTCGCGGCTCCCAGGCTCACGCGGCTGCCGACGTGCGTCAGATCGGGACCGATGACGCCGTTCGCTGTCGTTCCTCGCACCGTATGAC
>JACCRE010000373.1 GCA_013813775.1 Planctomycetaceae bacterium | reverse complement strand
CGCCGCCCGGGACCCGTCCGCCGCGTTCACATCACCTTGGGGAGGGGGAGTCTGTCGCCCGCTCCAGATCATCCAGCCAACACCTCCCTCAACTGACGAACAATCGCCACTGCATGAATAATCCGGGATAAAGCGGTCCAAACTGTAGGGTGGGCTGTGCCCGCCAACCACAGCAGATTGCGACCGTCTGCGACTTTTGAGGCAAAGCCGGGTGTGAGTTGTAAGTTTTGAAAGAACCTCCAAGGGTCGTTATTCACTCGACCGTCGACTCCGCCTTCTCCGCCAGAGCTGCCGCCTTGCGTTGCGCCGTGCGGAAGTGCGGCAATAAGGTCGTGCGATACTTGCGCAAGGGCCGCGTCATCGTGCGCTCGATCGCCGCTTTGCGTAATCGCCAGTCGTCGTCGGAGACGCCGGCGGACGCAGCCAGCGTCTCCATCTCATCGACAGCGACCTGAGCGGCGTCGAGACATTTTTCGATATCGACCATCACGACCTCCGGAGAACGCGGTTCCGCCATCCCGCGGGCCTCCCATCGGCCGAGCATAACCTCGATCAGGCTGTTCAGCGTGTCGAAGCGACTCGCTTCGTCGGCGAGCGCTCCGGGATGAGAGACGATCAGTTCGAGCGTCGTCGCCACGTCGCGCACCGAACGGTCACGCGGATCGGCGTAGTAGGCGGCGTACAATCGATGCGCCAACTCGCCGGCGATGCCGCCGTCGACGCTCTTGCCGTAGAGCGCAGCGATCTCGTGATGCAGGAAATACGTGACGAGCGGATCATAAGGCTCGGCGAAGCGTTCGAGGTTCGCGAGCGTGCTGGGCGACGTCTTGCCGATCGCCTTGCCGAGCGCCTCGAAGTAATCGAGCCGGTGTTGATCGTCCGGATGCCGAATTCGCTTCACCTCGCCGCTGACGGGCCGAATGACCGAACGCGGCGATTCGACGAGCTTCGCTCGGACCTCCTTGCGATACGCCCAGGGCTGATCGGGATACCGCACCATCAACTCGCGCTGAGCGGTCACCTCGGCGATGCGGTCGACCACATCGCGTCTCTCGTCTTCCGGAACGGCTGTCGCGAGCAGCCGTGTCGTGCGGTTCGAGGTGCCTCGCGCCAGTTCGTGCGACTTCGGCCCCCAGCGCATCATTTCCTGCGGCAGCGTGTACGCGAAGCGGGCGTTACGGCTTGTGTTGAGACCTTTCGCCTCTTCGGCAAGCAGCTTCAAACCGTCGTCGTCGACCGCCAGCAAGTTCAGCGGAACGCACCAGTCCCATCCGAGCGAGGCGAGCATCTTCCGAACATGCGTTCGCTGAAGCCGTGCGGTCAAACCTTCACGTATGATGCTCTGACCGGGCCGAACGCCGATCAAGGCATACTCTCCCGGCCCGATTTCCAACGTCAGGACATCGCCGAAGACGGTGCGCATCGTCGCCGCGATCACCTGCAACGGTTCGACCCCGAAGTCGACGTACCGCAGCCTCTGGCAGAACATGCCGTCCGCGGCCAGCCGCGACGCGGCATCCCTGTAGAACTCTTGCGTGTAGTAAGGCACGTTCGACAGCACCGCAGGCGGGCCTGGATCCGAAACGACGACGTCGAACGCTCGTCGTTCCGTCGCGACCGCGAGTCGCGGTTCGAGCCGCAGTGTCGTCACCCGATCGTCGCGTGCCGCGATGGCTCGTCGTGAGGTCAGAGACTCGTGCAGGCCGACTGAGCCGTCGTAGCACACGATCTCGCGCAACGGAAAGCCGGCGGCGACCTCGGTCGAGACGCCGATCGCGTCTCCCAGAATCAGCAACGATCCAGGAGCTTGATGGAGGATCAGCGGCATGGCGACGCTCATCACGTCGCCCGACGGAGGAGGACAGATGCCCGGCCGCCGCGAAGTGGACGCGATCGGCACACCGTTCAGTCGCACGCCGAACGTCTCGCCTCGGCGTTTCCAGACCGTGACGGTGCCGCGCGGCTCTTCGAACGACGCGACAAGGCGAGTATCGTTGAGGTGCGGCAACAATTCCGCGGGCACGCCGCGTTGATGGCTGACGAACGCTTCAGTGCTGAACAGCAGTTGCGCGGCCCGCGTCGGTTCATAATTTCCAACCTGTGAGATTGACGCGATAAGAGCCGCCGTGCAGCCGGCGCTCATCGCCCATCCGTACCGCGTCCGCGGCACAAGCGATTTTATCGAGCCGACGTTGAGTCCCAACAATCCGCAACCGATCGCCGCCGCGACCGGAACGACGCCAAACGCCGGCACGATCCATCCGCCTGCCGCGACGCCGGCCGCCAACGGAACGATGACGATCGCGGCCCGCGAGCGAGCCGCGATCAGGCCGCAGCCGACGGAGATCGGCAGCACTGCGGCGACGACCGTCGCGATGCGGATCGACATCATCGCGAAGACCGATGATACATACGCGTTCGCATCGAGATGCTGGTTGACCAGCCAGGGAAAGACCGCCAGGGGGATCGTGACTCCGATCGCCGCCAGCGCCGCACCCCCTCTGCGAGAGGCGTCGCCGGTGCGAGCGTGTCGACGGAACCGACGTGCGATCAGGCTTCCGGCCGCTGCTCCGACACAAAACGTTCCGACACCGGCGGCGAGAAGGAACGCCGCTACCGGAAACAGTTGCGTGAGCGAGCGGCCGCTGACGGCGCAGGAGACGCCGATGAGCAGCATCGAAGCGGCTTTGAGCGTCTGACTGACGCCGCTTCCCGGGCGTTCACTCTCACGCGACGGTGCGATCGCCGTTTGCGTCGTTCCCCGAGCGAGCCTCACGAGCCAGCCGATCGCCGTCGCCACGCCGACGACCAGCAGAGGAAGATGAAGTCCCAGGAGCGGCGCGAACAACAGGGCGTTCGCGAAAATCCCCAGCCCTGCGGCGAGGATCATGGAAAGACGATGCCCGCCGTCCGACATGCGCTTCGCAAGAACGCCGATGCATGCCGCAGGCACTCCGAACGCGACGAGGCCCGCGACGGTCAGGAGACAAATTCGCAGCGGCTCATGTTCCAGCCAACGCGACGAAGTGGACGAAACAACGAACGTCGCGGCCGTCAGCATCGTGGGCAGCATGACCAGCCAAGCCGCCGCCAGCAGCGCCGGCAAGCCGTGGTCGTTCGTCCAACGGCGGGACAACGTCATGCCGCAGATGAATGCCGAGGCCCAGGCCAGCAGCAGCGCCGCGACCACATCCCGTGTGAAGCCGAACGAAGCGAGGAAGGGATGAGCGGCCGACCAACCGGCGACGCCGATCGAGAAACCAGCGACGAGCGCCGGCGTGTGGCGGTATCGGGTGAGCCGAACTGCGGCGGTGCGAACCGCACCGCCCACGGCGATGAGATGGCGTTGCATGGCGTCCTTGCCGGTAGTGCGGCGGCCCCCCATGGCCGCCGGCGAGTTCCAAGCCCGGTTGTTCTACCGGATTGCGCCGGAACGCCTCAAGGGCAGTCCGCGCCCGAAGGACTTTTGCGACGACCGCCGATTATGCTGTCTTCCCGCTTCGACGACAGGCGGTGGTGTCTCTGATCGAGTGCGGCTTGCCAAGCGGCGTCTCCGTCGCCTCAAGAAACAAGGAAACATTGTTCCCATGTTTGCCGGCCATATTCCGGCTCCCGGCCGAATCGAACTCGTCGACGTTCCGGAGCCTGCGTGGCCGCCGGAGAAGGAGGGTCCGGCGATCCTCTTTCAGCCGGAACTCGCCTGCCTGTGCGGGTCGGATCTGCCGTATTTCGAATGCAGCGAGACGCGTTACCCGCCGGGCGTCGGTCATTCGCTGCACGAAATGATCGGCACCGTGCTCGCGACGACCGGCTCGCGATTCGCGCCCGGCGATCGCGTACTCGCCGTTCCCGTCGATCAGAAGGGCTTGTTCGAACGCTTCGTCGTCAGCGAGACGCGGGCGATTCCTTTGCCGCAAGACGTGCCCGACGCCCACGCATTGATCGCGCAACCTCTCGGCACGGTCCTGTATGCGTTGCGGCGGCTTCCATCGGTTCTCGGGCAAAGCGTCGTCGTCGTCGGACAGGGGCCGATCGGGCAGCTCTTTAATCTCGCGCTGCGAAATCTGGGGGCCGCGGAGATCATCGGCCTCGACCGCGACCACGGTCGCACGGCTCGCAGCCGGGATTTCGGCGCGACGCACGCCTTTTGCACGACGGACTGTAACGCGATCGACGCGGTCGACGTCGTCACCGACGGGAGGCGGGCGGACCTCGTGATCGAGGCTGTGGGGCACGCCGATCAGGCGCTCAACTTGTGCATCGAATTAGCGCGGCGGCAGGGCCGCGTTCTCGTGTTCGGCGTACCCACCGAGATCGTGGACGGCGTGCGTTGGCGAGACCTCTTCGTGAAGAATCTGAACCTTCAAACCAGCGTGAACCCCGACTTCACCGTCGACTTTCCGATGGCCATGCGTTGGATCGCCGAGAAGCGGGTCAACGTGGAGGGCCTGTTGACGCACCGTTTTCCGATCGCCGAGCTGCAACGCGCCTTTGAAACGTTTCGCAATCATGACGGCGGAGCGCTCAAGGTGCTGGTCGAATTCCCAATGCTCACTCGCGACAAGGCAAATTCTCGTGCCCTGGAATGATCGTGTGATGATGCGTCTCCTGCGGGTCGCGATCGGCGCGGCTCTTTTCGCGTCTGCCGCTCCGGTGAGATCGGCCGATCATGCCGGCGCGCTCATCACGACCGGCGAACTTCGCACCCACGTCGAGACCCTCGCCGCCGACAGCTTGGAAGGCCGCGAAGCCGGTCGTCGCGGCGGGCAGGCCGCGGGAGCCTATATCCTGTCGGAACTGAAGCGGCTCGCCGTGCGGCCGGCCGGGGACGACGGCTCGTTCGTTCAAGATTTCAACGGCCAGTATCGCAACATTCTCGCGCTCATTGCCGGTTCTGACGAACGGCTCGCGCGCGAGATCGTGGTTGTCGGGGCCCATTACGATCACGTCGGTTACGGCAACAAGGCGAACAGCTACGGCCCCTTCGGCCAGATTCACAACGGGGCCGACGACAACGCCAGCGGCACCGCTGCGCTGCTCGAGCTCATCGAAGCCTTCGCCGACTCGGAAGCGAAGCCCAAGCGCACGTTGTTGTTCGCCTTCTGGGACGCCGAAGAAAAGGGCCTGCTCGGTTCCGAGCACTGGATCAGTCACCCCACCGTGCCCAACGCCTCGATCGCGTTCGCGTTCAACTTCGACATGCTCGGCCGGCTGCGCGACAGGAACGTCGAGGTCTACGGCGTTCGCACGGCGGCCGGCTTGCGGCGCCTCGTCAGCGAGCGGAACACCGGGACCGACCTGATGCTCACGTTCGACTGGACGCAACGCGACGACAGCGACCACTGGTCGTTCTACAAGCGGCGCATTCCCTACCTGATGCTGCATACCGGGCTGCACAACGAGTATCACCGTCCCTCTGACGACGTGAACCTGATCAACGTGGAAGGGCTCCGCGACGTGACGACCTTCTGCGAACGCACGATCGCGGCTGTCGCCGACTCCCCGTCCACATGGACGTTCCGATCGACGTGTTCAAGCGAGACGAACGACACCGACAAGCGGCTTTCGACGCCGCAGGCGCAGCCTCCGTCCCGACTGGGCGTTCGCTGGGACGATGCGGCGGGCGGGCGAGGCGAGTTTCTGTTGACGACGGTGACGAACGGTTCGCCGGCAGAGGCTGCGGGGCTGCATGTCGGCGATCGCATCATCGCCGTCGACGGCGTCGCTCCCGCCGACACGGCCGCATTTCGGCGGGCGGTTCTTTCAGCCGTCAAGGAAGTCGGTCTCACCGTCACTCGTGAAGAATTGACGCGAGAGATGCCAGTGCGTCTCGCCGGGGACCGTGTGCGAGTCGGTATGACCTGGCGGCTCGACGACGCCGAGCCGGGCGTCGTGATCTTGCGAGGCGTCGTCGTCGGCTCCGCCGCTCATGCAGCCGGGTTGCAAGTCGGCGACCGCATCCTGAAAGTCACCGGCAGGTCGTTCGCCGACGACGCGGCGTTTCGCGAAGCCTTCACCGCCGCCGAGCCATCGCCCGAACTCACGGTTGAACGTCAAGGACGACTCTGGACCACGAAGATCGATCTGGATGCACCCGCCGAGCCGATGCCGTAACGTGCTACAATTCTTCCGAAAAGATGCTTTGGCTTTGGCGGAGCACCGGGATGACCGATTTACTGCAACGCGCCCTCAATGAACTTCAGAAACGGCCGTCAGCCGATCAAGACGCGATCGCTGCGCTGATTCTCGATGAACTGGAAGACGACAAGCGTTGGGACGAATCTTTCGCCGGCTCGCAGGACAAACTTGCTGCGCTCGTCCGCCGAACCCGTGAACCCGACTCAGCGGCGGAGGTGATCCGCAATGTAGAACCGATCGCGCGGCGCGAACTCGTCGGCGTTTGCCCGTCCGGCGAGCGCATTCCCATCGTCGTCGAGGTCGGCCGGCCCTACCCCGAGGGCGACCCTAACGAGAATTGGCGATGTCCCGTCACGGTCATACCTCTCCACCATCGAGCCTTTGATGCCGGCGGCTACGATTCGATGCAGGCGCTATGCATTGCGATCCGGTTTGCGTCATCTCTGCTGACGGATTTCGTCGAGCGCGGCGGCAAGCTGTTCTTTCCGGATTCCGACGACGAGTTCGACCTGCGGATCTAGGTTTTGGTCGGACGAACATTGATCATTGCGACGGGGTGGCTGGGGACGGGCCGCTCTCGGTTCCGGATTTTAAAAGCAGGATCGCCGGTCCGCCCCCAGTCGAACGTCGATCGACGCCCGACTGGGGGCGACGCGATCGCGTCGCTCCGTAGATCACAAGCCGCGTCGTCCCCAGCCACCCAACACCCAACACCCAACACTCAACCCTCAACCAGCCCCGCCCCGAATTCCTCGTCGAGTTCTTCCGCCGGGATCTCGTGCGGCGGGGCGTCGGCTTCGACGACGTCGCCTTCGGTGGCATGCACAAGCACGTAGTCGGTGCTTTGCGGGTCGACGCCGCGGCAGGCTTTGGTCAGCAGGCGTTCGACTTCGAGCAGCTCCGCTTGCCACTCGGCGGGGTCGCGACCGTCGGGAACGACTTCACGGAACTCGCCGCACAGCAGGATCAGTCGCAGGAAGTGACGGAACAAAATGCCTTCCTGCTTCGTCAGGCCGCGGCCCGTCACATAGGCGTTGAAATCGCCGCCGAACGCGATCAGATCGGCCGCCGACCGCACCGCCCGCACCGGCAGATCGGTGACGCCGGGAAACTCGTGGCGAAACAGGATCAGCAACTTCTCGGCGATCGTGGGGGCGAACTTGCGTTCTTCGCGAACCTGCTCGTCTTCTCGATTGGGATAAAGATCACCCGCGGGGATCAGACCTCGGGTGACGATTTCCACATCGAGAAAATCCTTCGCGAGCGGTCCCGGTGCGAGAAAGTCGGGCGGCGGAACTCGCAGCATCCGCACCATGCTGCCCGGCACTTCGAGCACGCTTTCGAAGACCTGGAGCCATTCCTCGCGATCGGCCTTGCCCAGATGCCGCAGCAGGAACGACCCGAACACGGGATTGATCGCGCGGAACGCGAACAACTCTTGCAGCTTTTCAGTCGGAGTCGCAAGTTGAGGTTCATAGCGAGGCGACCCGGAGGCGTCAGCCTCCGGGTCATCGTCTAACGCAGACCCTTTAGAAGTCTGGGAGGGCTGACGCCCTCCGCTCGCCGTCGCATCGCTCCTTGCCTGTTGGAGCAACGCCCCGAAGGTGCCGGCCGTCTCCTCCTTCGCCGGTTCCTCCGCGGGGGCATCTTCAGACTTGCGCGCCTCCTTCGCGGCAAGGGGAGGCGGCGGCTCTAAAGTCACGAAACCTCCGGCCCACAAGGTCGTCAACATGCGCGTGAGCTGATTGACGCTCGCCTCGACCTTGTCGGACGGCAGCAACCGCTTGCGAATCACGGCCCGCACGCGTTCCACCTCGGGACTGAGGCTGAGCAAGTAGGCGAGCAAACGAAACGGAAGGTTTCCGCGACTCGCGAGCTTGCCGGGAGGCGCTTCGATGAGCTTCGCGAATTGCTCTTCGTTCCAATACTGCTCGTTCGTCCGCCGGGTCGGCATCTTCTTGCGCAACCGCTTCGCGGCGGCCCGCAGATTCGGGTCGGGGCTTTTTTCAAGCGACTCCAGGTCGTGCTTCTGCTTCCAGCGCGCGATCTTGACGTCGTCTTCATGCGCAAGCGCATAGACGTGCCCCTCCGTATCGAACTGCGGCCGTCCCGCGCGACCGAACATCTGGTGCGCGCCGCTCGGCTCGATGACGTGCTTCTTGCGCGGCGGTCCCTTCAGCAGCGTGGTCAGCACGACGCTGCGGGCCGGCAGGTTCATTCCCGCCGCGAGCGTCTCGGTGCAGACGCACACGCTCAGCAGTTTCTTCTGAAACAACTCTTCAACGACGCGCTTGTACTTCGGCAGGACGCCCGCGTGATGCACGCCGACGCCGCGCGTCAGAATCTGCTTGAGCCGCGGACCGGCGCCGTCCGACCAGTCGTGCGCCTCCAGTTCTTCGACGAGCGTCTTCTGTCGCTCCTGCGAAACGAGGTGCTTGCCCTTGAGCTGATCGGCGACGTCCCAGCATTGATCGCGATTGAAGCAGAACAGCAGCGCCGGCGTGCGGCGTAGCGCTTCGTCGCCCTCCGCCATCAGCTCGATCTGCTCAGTGAGCAATTGGTCGCCGACCCAATGGAACGTCAGCGGAATCTTGCGCTCGGTCGATTGCACGAGTTGCACGACGCGACCATGCGACTTCGAGAGCCAGATCACGAACTCGGCAGCGTTGCCGACCGTGGCCGACAGCAGCAGCAACCGCACGTGCTTCGGCAGCATCGCGAGAGACAGCTCCCAGACGATGCCGCGCTCGGGATCGCCGAAGCTGTGGAATTCGTCCATCACCACCGCGGAGACTTCTTCGAAGTCGAAGGCGGCCGGGTGCAAAAGACGGTTCAACAGGATCTCGGCGACGACGACGAGAATGCGTGCCCGGGGGTTCACGGCACGGTTGCCGGTGACGAGGCCGATGTCGTCGGGCGAGAAGCCCCAGCGGACCGCCGCCTCCTGCATCTCACGGAATTTCTGCTCGGTGAGTGCGATCAGCGGCGTCGTGTAATAGGCCGTCTCGCCGGTGTGCAGGGCCTCGAACAGCGCCGCTTCGGCAATGAGCGTCTTGCCGGTGCCCGTCGGCGCGCAGACCATCACCCCCTGCGGATTGGTGAACCACGCCAGGAGCGCGTCCTCTTGAACCGGATAGGGATCGTAAGGCAGCGTATCGAGGTACATCGCCGCCAGGTCGTCGCGGCTGGGTGGCGTCTCGGGCATGAAACAAGCGTTGTGGGAGTGAGGGATCGCGGTCACTATAGGCCGTTGCGAGTTTGTATCCCACTTTGGAAGCCGACCGGTTGCAACCGGTCGGCTTCCAGTTGTTTGACTGTTATGGATCGCCACGAACTTCGCCGCCTGATGCCCGTGACGAAGCGTTGGGCCTATTTCGACCACGCCGCCGTCGCTCCACTTCCCGAACCGAGTCGGCTCGCGATGACGGGGCAGATCGCCGACCAGGCCGAGAACGGCGACGTGAACTGGCCGGACTGGCGGAAGAACGTCGAACGCGCGCGTAAACTCGGTGCCGAACTCGTCGGAGCACGGCAAGACGAGATCGCCGTCATCCGCAACACGACCGAAGGCATCGGTCTCGTCGCCGAAGGCTTTTTCTGGAAGGCCGGCGACAATGTCGTCGTGCCGTCGAGCGAGTTCCCGAGCAACCTCTACCCGTGGAAGCACCTCGAGAGCCGGGGCGTCGAGGTGCGAGTCGTCGAGTCTCCCGACGAGCGTTTGGACATCGGCGCCGTGAACGCGGCTTGTGACCGTCGCACGCGCATCGTCGCAATGAGTTGGATCGGCTACGCGACCGGATGGAGGAACGATCCCGCTGTGTTCGCCGAGGTCGCACACAAGCACGGTGCGTATTTCTTTCTCGACGCGATTCAGGGCTGCGGTGTGTTTCCGCTCGATGTCGCCGCTGCCGGGATCGATTTTTTCGCCGCCGACGGTCACAAGTGGATGCTCGGCCCGGAAGGAGCCGGAATCATGTACGTTCGAGGCGACTTGCTCGATATGTTGCGACCGCTGTTGATCGGCTGGAACAGCGTGGCGACCGCAGGCGACTACGGCAATCCCGAAGTGCGACTGAAGCCGAACGCCGGCCGCTACGAAGGCGGCAGCTACAACATGGCTGGCATCGCGGGGCTCGCTGCGAGCCTGGAACTGCTCACGGCTTATTCGCCGGCTCGCATCGAAGCCGACTTGCTCGCCGTCACGAATGAGATTTGCGAACGACTCGGGACGTTCGGTGCTGACATCGCGAGCGATCGAAGTGATGGCCACGCCTCGGGCATCGTTGCCTTCACGTTACCGAACGTGCCGACGACGGTCGCCCGCAAACATTTGCTTGATGCGAGCGTCGTCGTTCGCGAACGCAATGGCCGACTGCGTGTCAGTCCCCACGCCTACACGAACGACGAAGATATAGGTCGGTTGATGGAGGCATTGGCAACCGTGTCGGCATAGGCTTTTCACGAACGCACCGATGAGCCGGCAACGAGGAATCGCGATTCTTTGGGTCGCGGACGAACTCCTGCAGCATCATTCCGAACCGCCTAATGGGCCCCTCATCCACGAATTCCTCGACGAGCTCGAGGGCTTCGAGAGGAAGATGCTCCTGGGCTCTCTATTCTGGAACGCGCTGCGCTTTGGAAAGTGGCTGCTCGCAGAGCACTGCATCGTCGAAGGGTATCCCATTGCTCATTCAGAAGACGATAGAGATTCGCAGCCGTTATGCGACGCAATGTCGATCTTAGAGGATCGTCCAGATGTCATTGCTTGGCTTCTCGAACATGGTGCGGAGTTCGAGCAGCGCAGTATCAACCATTGGACGCCACTGATGTTTGCCGTTATTCACGGCTACCGGGAAATCGTTGAATTGCTCTTGGCCGCCGGAGCCGACATCAATGCGAGTACGATCATCGACGACGATTTGACGCCTCTGATGATGGCCGCTGAACGAGGGGGCGAAGCGACCCTGAAGCTGCTTCTGGCTGCTGATGCCGATGTCCGTAAGAAGAACCGATGCGGAATGGATGCTGCGCAGTTGGCGGAACAGAAGCGCTTTCCGCACCTCGCGGCATTGCTCAGACAGCATGCCCAGCAGCGCTAATCGGGAGCCGGCTCGCCCGTCGTGCCCGCGCTGCCGCGATACAGCGGAAGGAAGCGGTAATAGACTTCGAGGCTGAGAGTCGCGAACGCCGTCGAGTAGACCCGTCCGCCATACGGCCCCCAACTGTCTTTCGGGCCCCAACTGCCGGCGTCGGGGCCGGTCTTGATTTGTTCGGCAATCAACAGATCTCGCAGGGCAGCGTTCCAGCGTTCCCACGCCGTGCCGCCGAACTGATACATCGCGAGGGTGCCGTAGTACCAGTAATAGTAATTGAGTTCCGAGCGCTTGGGAGCGTTTTCAAGCAGATACGTGACGGCTTCGACGCTGGCCGGGTTCGATCGCGTCATACCGAGCATCTGCTTGCAGAAAAGGGCCTCGGCCGTCATCGGCGGAGTCGGTTTGAGGCCCGCCCGATACGCCGCGAGGCCGCTGTTCTCGCCGAGGCTGCGCTCCTTCAGGAACCGCACCATCTTCGCGCGAGCCGCAGCGGGCATGGTCAGCCCTGCGATCTCGGCGCTCTTCAACGCCATCAACTGCCAGCCGAACATGCTCATGTCGCCGGGCTGCCCTTTGACGTAGCGCCAGCCGCCGTCTTCTCCCTGCTGGGCGGCGATGTAGAGGACCGCCTTTTCGAGCGGGCGACGAATACGGCTGTTCTTCGCGTCGCTTTGCATGCCGTAGGCTTCGGCGAGGGCGTAGGTCGCCATGCCGTGGCAATACATCTGTTCGAAGTGGGCCGCACCGACGGCGAGAAATCCGTCGTCTCGCTGATTATCGATGAGCCAGTCGATCGCCCGATTGACGTTGTCGGTATGCGGTCCTTCCTCCTGTGTGTGACCTGCGCCCAGGAAAGCCAGCAACGCGAGCGCCGTCAGTCCTGTGTCGGCCGTCTTGCCGGCGTACTGGCGGTTGACTCCTTCTTCGTCGACGCCGACCTGACCCGCACCATGAGCATCCGCATCCCAGAAACCGGCCGGATCCTGATGGTCGGCGAGCCACTTGAGGCTGCGCTCGACGGCTTGCTCCGAGGCTTCGGTGCCGCCGTTTTTCCTCGCGATCTCGCTCCGCCGATCGATGGCGCGCAGTTGATATGTTTCGGGAACGCTGGTGCGACGCTGGTTGAGCGGCACCGCGTCCGGCCGGCTGATCGACGGAAGATTGTCGGGCACCGGCGCATTCAATCGGTCGACGCTCGACATTGCGATGTCGCGTCGCGGAATCGAAGGTGATTCGGCGTCGGACACTCCACGATCGAGCGAAGGCAACGCGCCCGCGAAGTCGGGAGAGCGAGACGGCCGACGGCTGAACCGCGACGACAGGGCGGCGTCGCCCGCGGTTCCTTGCGCATCTTCGCCCGCGCCGGCGATTTCATCGGGCAGTGCCGGAAGCGGCGAGGTCGGGCGCTCGATCTTCAGAGAATCATCATCCGATTCCATCGCGGGAAGGTCGGCAGGCCCCTGTTCCGGACGAAGGTCGGCAAGCTGCTGTCGCGGGTCGAAATCGTCGGCGATCCGATCGGTCGCGAGGGGCGCGGCACGCTCCAGCGGCAGGTCTTCGCCGGCTTCGGCGGCAGGTGTTCGATCCGCACGGGCGAGCGGAGGTCGCTCCTCGACGCGTGCCTCGGCGGTCTCCTCTTCGATCTCAAGAGGCTTCGGTGCATCGGCCGCCAGTTCCTCCGGCAGCGGCGACTGACTCTCCGGAGCGGTGTCGGGAGTCTCGGGCAGGTCTTGAAGTGGTGGGACAGGTCTTTCGATCGCTGTGAGAGGTTCAACGGTGCGTGACGTCTCGACGGAATCGGGCAATTCGAACGGTCGGTCCGACCGATCTTGAGGGGTCATCACCGTCTCGTTCGGGCGGTCCCAAACGGGCACGTTGCCTGTTTCGTCGTCGGGAAACGACTCGTCGGCGTCGGAAATGATCTCGCGAACCGTGAGCGGTTCCGGCTCCGGTTCTTGTTGGCTCGCCAGGCCGAGCCGTTCGAGCTTCGGTCCGACCGCGAACAGGCAGAACAGCAACGACAGATGCGCCATCAGCGAGAAGAGCAGCGCCTTAAGCGACGCCCGGCGGTCGCCCCAGCGGGTGCCGAGCATCGATAGCAAGTGCGCGCCGGCCGACAAAGCCGCAACGGCCAGCGCCGCCCACCAGAATCCTTCGGACATGGCCGGTCACTCCTTCGGCCGGGGCAGGTTCGCCAGAGACACTCCCGTGACGCCGGCTCGTTTCACCGCGGCGAGCACGTCGATCACCTGCTGATAGGCCGCAGAACCGTCTCCGCGAATCAGAACAGCCTGCCCGGGGTAATTTTGACGCATCTCAGCGAGCCGACGTTCCAAGTCGGGAATGCCAACCGCATCGCCGTCGAGGTACACCTCGCCGTTCGACGTCACGTTGACGGTCGCCGGATCGGGAAGGCTGGTGACGGACAAAGTCTCAGATGCCGTGGGGAGCTTGATCTCGAAATGGCGTTCGTCGTCGGTGAATTGCGTGCCGACCATGAAGAAGATCAGCAGCAGGAACATGATATCGATGACCGGAGTGAGGATGAGTTGAGGCTCCTCGAGTTGCTCCGTCTTGAGAGGCATGCCGCGTTCCGGAAATGACAGACGCGATCGGTCGCGGCACCTATTGTGGGAACGCGCCACGACTTCGACAAGGCGGCTTATGCGGCCGGCGGCTCGTCGGAGTCGGAGAGGACGATGATTTCCTCGCCGCGGCACACGACCTTGTCGCCCGGCACGAGCTTCCGGCGGCGCCTCGTCTCAATCTCTCCGTTGACCGTGACGTCGCCGCCCTGGATCAGCAATTTCGCCTCGCCCCCGGTGCCTGCGCATTCGCAGAGCTTGAGGAATTGATCGAGACGGATTGTGTTGGAGTCGTGATCTGACATCGCAAAGTTCTGCGGTGGAGCCGGATTTCTGAAGTCCAACGTGAGTGTAGAAATGCAAAAACAGCCGCGGGCCTGTGTGGCCTGCGGCTGTTGTGTCTGACGTTCGGTAGAGTCTGTATTGGGCTGTTGAGTGGGCGTTTGGGGTTTCGGCGGCCGCGGCTCGCGTCGTGAGACGCGAGCGATTGCGGCGGCAGGTCGGGGCCGCGGAATGCGACTCGTCGCCAATTCATCGTTCGATGAGGCTGGCGCTCCAAGCCGGTCGGCTGATCATCAAATGGATGTGAGGATCGGCGGCGTGTGAGGAGGCATGGCGGTTTGAAGGCCACGGACCCCTGAACGCCGTCTATATCCGATCCGTCGTAAGTTCCTTAGAAAGGAGGTGATCCAGCCGCAGGTTCCCCTACGGCTACCTTGTTACGACTTAGTCCCAATCACGGAGGTCACCTTCGACGCCTGCGTC
>JACCRE010000347.1 GCA_013813775.1 Planctomycetaceae bacterium | reverse complement strand
GTCAGGGAGCGGTCGGACGCAGATTGCCCATCCCAAACGCTTCCTGATGGGCGCGACTCTGTTTTTTCGTTTCGCATCACGGCTTTCGTGGCCGTGGGCGCTCTGCTCGCGATCGCAGCCGGCATGTACGCCTCGGCGGAGGTCTGGCCGGCCCGGCAGAAGCTGCTGGCGATGCCATCGCTTGATCGCCCCTGGATCGAATGGCTTCGGCGGAACAGCGATCCCTCGTCGCCGATCCTTTGCCTTCCGTTTCCGATGGGATCGACGGTTGGCGACTACGAGCGCACGTCGCTGTTCATGCTCGAACAGATCGGCCATCGGCGTCCGATGGTCGGCGGGTATTCGGGTTTCTTTCCGCCGGAGTTCCTGCGTCTGAAGAGCATGATGGAAGGCTTTCCCGACGATGCCGTCATGGCGGAGCTGCGCTCTCGCGGTGTCAGTCACGTCGTCGTCGCCGACGCCGCCTGGGCGGCACATGCTGATCGCTCGCCGTCGCTCCGCTTGGCATTCCATGATGAAAATGCGAAGGTGAAGGTGAAGGTGAAGGTGAAGGTGAAGGTCTATAAAGTCTTGCCGCCCCCGATCGACTATGAGCGATTCTTCAACCCGTAGATCCCGCTGGTGGATCGTGGCCGGAGCGCTCGGCCTGCTCATCGCTGGCGCGGTCGGTATCTGGTACTGGAAGGCCGAAGGCGAGAAGCGCCGACAGGCTGAGGTCGCCGATGCGGCGAAGCTCGCGCATCTCAAGAACCTTGGTCTGGCGCGGCTCGAGAATGCCGAAGCCTTCGAAGGAGGGCTTCCGCTCGCGAAAGACGCTGAACAGGCCTTCGTCGAGATCACACGGCGCCGCCCCGATCTGGTGCTCGGCCCTCGCAATCTTGCAATCGCGCGGCTCATCACGCTTGCCGGCGGCGCCGATCCCGATCGCTTGCCAACGCCGGGTCAACCCGCTGCCGATGCGCCCACTGATGATGCGGTGCGAGAGGCCCTGACGACCATTGCTGCACTCAAGCAGGTCGAGCCGCAATCGCCGGTGACGGCGGTGCTCGCGGCGAGAACTCTGGTCGTCGCGGGAGACTTTGACGCGGCTCGCGAAGAACTAACGACCGCGTCAACGCAATCGCCAGAGGAAGCCTGGCTTTGGTACGAGCGTTACCGCCTCGACCGGTTCGCGCCGACGGAAGAATTCAAGTCGGCCGCTCAGGATGCGCTGGGTAAAGCCTACGCGGCGGCTCCGAGAAATCTCTGGCTCACCCGCGACTGGCTGACGACGCTGGCCGCTCGCCAGTCGCCCGAACTGGCGGAAGTGGCGAGAAGGGCCGCCGAGGTTCTTGAGCCGCTCTCGGAAGGCATTCTGCAACGCACGCGGGCGAATGTGCTAGAGCTGCTTGAGCAGGCCGCGCAGGCCGCCGAGGACGGTGACTGGCCGGCGGCGACTCGAGCGGTGCGGGCGGTCGTCAACGTCACCGTTCAGGAAGAGCAGGTCCAGGCCGACAAACTCGCGGTCGATCGCAACGCACTGGAGTTCGTCGCGATCGACTTTCCGCCGGAGTTCTATAAGTCCACAAAGCTCGCGCGGCGTCCCACCGCGGACGCGATTCCGGTCGAGTTCGTGCCAGGCCGTTTCGGGCTGGAGGGGCTCGACGTCCAGAGATTGACGGACGTGGCGACGCTCGACTTCGATCTCGACGGGCAACTCGACGTCGCGGTCCTTCACGGCGCAAATATCACCGTCACTGGCAGCCGCGATGCCGAATCGCTGCGAAGCGCCACGTTCGAGGTGCCGGAAGGCTACTCCCATGTGCTGGCTGCCGATCTCGATGCCGACGCCGATACCGGCCTCGTCGAAGCAAGCGACGGCCGCCCCTGCCATGATGCCGATCCCGATTTCATCTTGTACGGGGACGCAGGCGTGCTGGTGCTGGAGAACCGCCGCGAGAATGGCCGGTCGCTCGTGCCGATCGATCAACCGGACGGTCTGGCCGCCATCCGCGATGTACTGGCCGCGGCCCTCGCCGATTTCGATCTCGACGGCGACCTCGATCTCGTCGTGTCGGCGGAGTCAGGCATGAGCCTGTGGGCGAATGTCGGGGGGCTGAAGTTCGAAGACCGGACCTCACGCGCGAGTCTTCCGCCGAATGAAATGCGACCCACGCAGATTCTGCCGGTCGATCTCGATCGCGACGTCGATGTCGATCTGCTGCTCGCGGGCGGCTCCGGCCCCGTCGGCTACCTCGAAAACCTGCGGCATGGCAATCTCCGCTGGAAGCAGCTTGAGGATATCGGGCAAGTGAACGTCGTCGAGATGATCGACATTGACGGCAATGCGAGCTGGGATCTGTTGATTGCCGGAAAAGAGGGTCTGCGGCTGGTCACGTCGCAAACGCCGCAGCCGGGCCGGTGGCTGCCGGAGTCGCCACGCACCGTCGCGGCGGGTAAATACCGTCGGCTCTGGCAGCTCGACTATGACAACGACGGCCTGCCCGACCTGCTCGCCTTGACGGAGGACGACAAGCCGGTGCTGCTGCGCAACATCGGCGACCGTTTTGAAGCGACGAACCTGCTCGACGACGTGAATCTCAGCCTCACGGCGGCGGATATTGGTGATTTCGACGCCGACGGCGACCTCGATCTCCTTCTCGCCGGCAGCGACGAAGTGATGGTGCTCGAGAACCAGGGCGGCAACGCCAACGGTTGGCTCGACGTCTCGTTGCTCGCCCAGCAGGTCAAAGGTGGTGAGGCCTCAAGCAGCGGGCGCGTCAATCACGCAGGGCTCGGCAGTCTACTGGAGTTGAAGGCGGGGCCGATCTATCAACCGGCCGTCGTAAGAAAATCGACGACGCACTTCGGACTCGGCGCGGCCGAATCGGCGGATGCCGTCCGTGTCCTCTGGACGAATGGCATCCCGCAGAATGTCATCGAGCCAGAGCCAAAAAGCTTCATTTGCGAGAAACAGAGTCTCAAAGGCTCGTGCCCGTATCTCTACACCTTCGACGGCGAGAAGTTCGTCTTTTCGACCGACCTGTTATGGTCGGCGCCGATCGGACTTCAGTTCGCCGAAGGCGTGATCGCACCGACGCGACCCTGGGAGTACCTGAAAATCACTTCGCCGCTGCGACCCGATGCCGCGGGGCAGTATGTGCTGCAAATCACCGAGGAGCTTTGGGAGGCCGCGTACTTCGATCAGGTGGAACTGATCGCCGTCGATCACCCCGCGAGCGTCGACGTTTTCACGAATGAAAAGGTCGGTCCCCCCGACATTGCCGCCCCGAAGTTACATACGGTGACTCGTCCGCAACGCCCTGTCGCCGCCAAAGACGGAAAGGGCCGCGACGTCCTGCGGTTCCTTCAGGATTCTGACGAACGATACGCGAAGGCTTTCGACGTTAAGCACACGCAAGGCCTGTGCGAGCCGCATGCGATCGAGCTCGACTTCGGCGATCTAGGCGATGCAGAACGGGTCACACTATTTCTAACGGGATGGGTTTACCCTTCCGACACGTCGATCAATGTCGCGCTGGGGCAGCGGTCCGACCTGCCGCGGTCGAAGCCGCCGTCGCTGTCGGTGCCCGACGAGAACGGCGAATGGGTCGAGGTCTTGCCGTACATGGGATTCCCCGGCGGGAAGACGAAAACGATCGCCGTCGATCTGACGGGCAAGTTTCTGTGCGACGATCGAAGAATCCGCATCGACACGAACATGGAGCTCTATTGGGACGCCGCTTTCGCGACGACGGATGAGCCAACCGTCGCCGTCCTGTCGAAACCATGCCGACTTGTCTCCGCCGATCTACATCATCGCGGCGTATCGGCGGCGATCGAGCATCCGCAATCCGGCCCGGAACGCTACGATTACGACCGCGTTCTCTCGACCCCGTCCTGGCCGCCGATGCGCGGACGGTTCACCCGCTACGGCGACGTGACTGAACTGCTGCGCGATGCCGATGACCTTCAAGTCGTGTTCGCGGCGGGCGACGAGATGACATTGCGATTCGACGTGCCCGACGCCCCGCCGGCCGGTTGGGTGCGGAGTTTCGTTCTGCACAACGTCGGTTACGATAAGGACGCTGATCTGAACACGATTTACGGACAATCGTCCGAGCCGCTGCCGTTTCTCGACATGAAGGCTTATCCCTACGCACCCACTCAGGAATTTCCGAACTCGCCGCAGCATCAACGCTACCTCGATGAGTACCAGACACGGCAGCTATCGCCGCGAGTGTTCTGGACGGCGGTGCGGGATTGATCGGCCCAATAAGGAAATCCTTGGCGCGTTTTTTCGAACCACAAAGATCACCAAGATCACGAAGGACATGACACCTGGCTGGAAGCCCTTCGTGATCTTTGCGCTTGGCGGTTCCTCCTCATTTGGATAGTTCTTCTCAGGCACGTTCCATGCGATCCGTTTTCTCTCTCGTTTTCCTCGTCTTCGGAACTATTGCCTCGGCCGTCGCTCAGGAGGCCGCGCTGCAATACCCGCTCGCCGTCGTCGCCGATCCCGACGGCGTGATCTACGTCGCCGATCTCGAATTGCCGGGCGTATGGAAAGTGACGGACGGCAAGGCCGAGGTCTATTTCCAAGCCTCGAAGCGATTCCGAACGCCGCTCAATCGCGTACGCTGCCTGGCGATCGACGGCGACGGTCGCCTGCTCGCCGGCGATTCGGCCACTCGCGAAGTCTATCGGTTTTCTGAGGACGGCAAGCCGGAACCGCTCACGAACGGCTACATCGGCATCCCGTCGGCGATCGTCACCGCCGAAGATGGAACGATCTACGTCGCCGATCTGGAGGTCGAGCGCGTCTGGTCTTTCCCCAAAGACGGGTTGAAAGAGAGCGAAGAACCCACGGAAGTCGCCGTCGTGGCCGGTGTGCGCGGCCTGGCATTCGATGCCGATAAGAAGCTGCTCTTGGTGACGACCATCGAAGACCCGATCCGCAGGGTCGGCGACGACGGAAAGCTCGAAGTGCTCGTCCCCGGCCGGCCGTTCGAGTTCCCGCATCAGATCGTCGTCGGCAAAGACGGCTCGTATCTCGTCACCGACAACTACGCAGCCACCGTCTGGCAGGTGCCGGCGGGAGGCGGCGAGCCGAAGCCCTTCATGAAGGGCGAACCGCTGGTCAAGCCGGTGGGCCTCGGCAAGCGAGGCGACGACCTGCTTGTCGCCGATCCGCATGCGAAGGCGATTTTCGTCATCACGCCGGACGCGAAGGTGACGACGCTCGTGAAGGCGAAATGAGCGACGCGCATGTTTCATGAAGCCCACCGGCGGCGGCCGGTGGCTTCGATCGGATTGATCGATCACATCTCCAAAGATCGCCGTTCCTTACCGCTTCGCACGATCGCTTCGATGACGCGCATGTTCGCGACGGCGTCTTCGATCGGCGTCGGAACCGGCGTGTCGTCGAGGATGGCGCGGGCGAAGAGATCGCCCTGGATCGTATATTGATCGCAAACCGGCAGTAACTCTTCCGTCACGTCGTCGCCGTCTTGCCGCCAGATGCGACACGGTTCGTCGGGCGGCGCGTTGAACGGGATCTCGATCTCGACGCGTCCCGTCGTTCCGAAGACGTTCACCCGCTGGTACGGCACGAGCTGCGTGCCGCAGGTGAAGGTCGAGGTGCCTTTGTCGAACTCCAGGATCGCCGACGCGAGCCGATCGACCCCCATCTGCGGGTCGTATTCGACGATGCCGTACACCCGTCGGGGCTCGGCGTCGAACAGAAATCGCGACAGCGAGATGTTGTAGCAGCCGATGTCCATCAAGCCGCCCCCGCCGAACTCCGGCCGGCTGCGGATGTCGGTCGGGTCGTCTTTGAAGTACGAAAAGAACGATTGGATCGTGCGGAGTTCGCCGATCGATCCTCCTGTGGCAAGTTCCTTCGTCCGCCGCCATTGCGGATGGTGGCGATACATGAACGCCTCCATCAGCTTGAGCCGCGGATGCCGTTTGCCGGCGTCGACGAGTGTTTTCGCCTCGTCGCTCGACAGTCCGATCGGCTTCTCGCAAAGCACGTGCTTGCCCGCTTCCAGCGCCGCGATCGACAGCGGCACGTGCAGGTGATTGGGGAGCGGGTTGTATACGGCGTCGATATCGGGATCGGCGAGCAATTCCTCGTAACTGCCGTAGGCTTTAGGAACGCCCAGCGGAATTACGGCTTCGCGGGCTTTGTCGATGTTCCGTGAGGCGATCGCGACGACCTCACAGTGCTTCGCTTTGCCGAGCGCGGGAATGACCTTGACCGTGCCGATTTTCGCCGTGCTCAACACACCCCAACGCACTTTCCGCTCCGCCATGCCGTCCTCCGGGTTCGATTTCGCGATGGGCTGAGTGTAACGGAAGCGAGCAAGGGCCTCACCTGCGGACGAAGGAAGGAAAGAGTCGCCGAAGCCATCGCCGCGGCGTTCGCGGCTGCGCCGCTTTGACCGGCCGCCAACAGAGGGTAGAATCTGGAGTTGCCGCCGAGAAAGATGCGTCGCCGCCACACTCTGGTTCGGATCGGATGCGGCAACCGCGGCGTCGGGAGGCGAACGGGGTGCGGTTCTTCCGGCGATATCGAATGGAGGCCCGGGTCGCAGACCTGATTCTGCCGCCACCCGCGTTGCCGCCCGGCTATCGGTTCGTGCGGTGGACCGACGACCTGATCGATCGTCACGCTTCGATCAAGTACGAGAGCTTTCGGGACGAACTCGACTCGACGATCTTCCCGTGCCTCGGCGAACTCTCGGCGTGCCGCCGGCTGATGTCGGACATCGCCTCGCAACCGGCGTTCGTGCCGCAGGCGACGTGGCTCGTCTCGCGGAGGAGCCTGCCCGACGACCTGTACGCCGATTGCGGCACGATTCAGGGGCTGGCGGCGTCGCCGCAACTGGGGGCGATTCAGAACGTCGGCATCACACCCGACGCCCGCGGCCTGGGTCTCGGCCGCGCTCTGGTGCTCAAAGCCCTGCATGGCTTCCGCGCGGCCGGCATGCGTCGCGTGTACCTCGAGGTGACGGCCGAGAACGCACCGGCGGTCGAGCTCTATCGCTCGATCGGCTTTCGCGTAATCCGCACGATGTACAAGGCCGGCATCGGCGTGCCTGTGGGCGTCGCATGAAAAATCGACACCTCCAACACTGCGGCTATCGCTAACGGAGGAACGCAGCAGGTGACCAAGCCGCGACCACGAGGGGCGATTCAACGCGAAAGCGGTTTCAATAATTCCCTGACGGTCGTGGCGCTCAGGAGACACAAAGCCGACTAGCGATTCGGCCTTGGTCGCCGCTTGCTGCCGGCCTTCTTGCCGCCGCCCCAGAGCGGATCGACGTTGTCGGCGTTCCAGGTCTGCCACGCCGATTCGAGTGCCGCGACTTTATCGGGGTGCTGAGCGGCAAGATCGTGGTCTTCGCCAATGTCGTGCGAGAGGTCGTAGAGTTTCGGCCACGATTCGTTCGGATCGATCGTCGTGTTCTCGCCGTAGCGGACGAGTTTCCAGTTGCCTTCGCGAACAGCCATCTGCTCGCCGAATCTCCAGAACAAGCGGTCGTGCGGGGCTTCGGAGTTGTCGCCCGTGAGATACGGCACGAGATTGACGCCATCGAGACCAGGACCGGGGTCCGTTGCAATGCCGGCCGCGGCGAGAGCCGTCGGCAGGATGTCGAGTTGAATGACGGGGCGATCGTCGACTTTGCCTTCAGGAATATGGCCCTTCCAGGACACGACGAAGGGCACACGAATGCCGCCTTCGAGCGTCTGTCGCTTCGAGCCGCGCAGTGGAGCATTGCTTGATGCGTTGACGGTCGTCGTCGGCATCGTGGGGCCGCCGTTGTCGCTGATGAACACGACGAGCGTGCTCTCGGCGAGGCCGGAATCGTGTACCTTGCCGACGATCGCACCGATCGCGTCGTCCATGGCCGACATCATCGCGGCATAGGTTTGACGCTGCTTGTCGGGGATGGCGGCAAACTTTTCCAGTCGCACGTCGTCGGCGTGCATGGGCGTGTGCACGGCGTTGAACGCAACGTAGAGAAGCCACGAATCGCCTTTGTGACGATCAATGAAGGCAACCGATTCGCGACCGATCGCATCAGTCAGGTACTCCTGTTCGACGACCGGTTCGGCGCCCCGCAGGATGTTCGGGATCTTGCCGGTCTTGCCGTCGGTCAGGTAGGCGTTCGCTCCGCCCAGGAAGCCAAAGAACTCGTCGAAGCCGCGCTTCTGCGGATGAAACTTCGGCGCGCCGCCCAGATGCCACTTGCCGACGATTCCGGTTGCATAACCGGCCGACTGGAAGCGGTCGGCGATGGTGATCCGCTCCGTCGGAAGGCCCGCCGCTCGCTCGCCACTGCCGTCGCCTCCGCCGGGATTGTACTCGTGCCCGAAGCGCTGCTGATAACGGCCGGTGAGCAATCCTGCTCGCGTCGGGCTGCAATACGGCCCTGAAACATAACCATTCGTGAATCGCGCTCCCGACGCGGCGAGCGCATCGAGATGCGGGGTCGGTATGTCCTTGCAGCCGTGAAAGCCGACGTCGGCGTAGCCCATGTCATCGCCGACGATGAGCAACACGTTCGGCCGGGCGGGTACGGCGCCCTTGGCGTCGAGCATCCCGACCAGGCTGAAGGCGATCGCGACATGGAAGAGCCGTATCGTCGTCGTTGCCGGCCGCCGGTCCACCGAAGTCATCGCCTGCTCCGTTTGGAGGTCCACAGCGGGGTCGCGCACGCGGCGCGTTCTTGCAACATCATGCCGATACAGTGCAGCGATTTCGAGACTCGGCGGTCGGCATAGGCCAGCGATCGTCGCCGAAGTGTTTTGATAGTGTCGGATTCGACTGCTGGTATTGTCGATGACTGTGCTATCCTCAACTCGAAACGGCTTCAGTGATCGTGGTGGCATCTCGGCGAGACGAAATGGCTTCGGACGACGCGTCGCGAACGAACGGCTTCGAAGACGGAAACGAGTTCACCGCGTTTGCGGAGTGTCTGCGAGGCGGCGAGAACGAGGCGGCGCAGGAACTGCTGGCGAGATACTCGGCGCGACTGGTGGGCCTCGCCCGGCGGAAGCTCGGCAAGCGACTGGCCGTCAAGGTCGATCCTGATGACGTCCTGCAATCGGTCTTCCGCACGTTCTTTCGCAGACTCGGCGGCGGGCACATCGAGCTTCGCGATTGGGAGAGCCTCACGGCTCTCCTGTCGCTGATCACGTTGTGCAAATGCCAACGGCAGCAGCGATGCTTCGGCAGCGCGAAACGTGATCTCGGCAGCGAAATCTCGATCCAGGGCGGGGCACGCACGTCTTTCGAGATGTCGATTCCCGATCGAGAGCCGACGCCTCAGGAAGTCGCCGCGTTCACCGACCTGCTCGAAAGAATTCTGGAAAGGATCGATGAACGCGACGGAGAAATCATCAGAATGCTGCTGGCGGGCGATTCGGTGGACGACATCGCCCGGCGCTTTCGACGGTCGCGTCGCACGGTCCAGCGATCGTTGGCGCGCATCCGACAAGCACTTTTGGACGACGAGGAATGAACTGATTCGGAAGTGAGCTGGTGGTCGTGAACGATCGAATTCGCGAACTCCGAGTCGCGAATTTGCCGTCGCCGACGCCGCAATGATTGAAGGCGAATGCCGTGGTCTCCGTCGTCTCGCGATCGAACTTCAAGCGACTCACGCCTGAAAGCTGGCGACTGCTCGAACGCCAGACGGAAGCGTTCGAGGCCGCGTGGGAACGAGGGGAACGTCCGCGCGTCGCCGATTTCCTGCTCGACCCCGACCCGACCGACGGTCAGCTGCTTATTGAACTCGTGCACGCCGAGTTCGAGTTCCGGCTCCGACGAGGCGAAGCCGTCCGTGCCGACGCTTATCTCGAAAACTATCCGGAGCTGCGACGGTCCCCCGAGATCGCACTCGGACTGCAATCGCTCGAACGGGAGCTTGCCTCGGCCTCTCTGCTGGAAACCATCGGCGGCGCCACGACGGATGGTGGTGCGTCGAACGGGTCGAGAGAGATCGAGAAGGAGTTCCGCGACGGCGAGGTCGATCAGCGCGATGCGCACGAGCCTCGACGCTTCGCGCATTTCGACCTGATCAGGCGACTTGGAGTCGGCGGGTTCGGCGTCGTCTGGCAGGCGCGCGACCGCAGACTCGACCGCATCGTCGCCGTCAAGATTCCGCATCCGCACCGGCTCGATGCCCGCAGCCGCGCGAGCCTATTAAGCGAGGGCCGCGCCGCGGCTCAACTGCGGCACCCCGGCATCGTCGCCATTCACGAAGTCGAAGTTCGCGACGACGCGTACATCGTTTACGAACAGATCGACGGCGTGAGCCTTTGCGAATGGCTAAAGCAGCGGCGGGTGCCACCGCGCGAGGCCGCCGTGAAGTGTCGCGAGCTTGCTCAGGCGGTGCAGCACGCTCACGAGCACGGCGTCGTCCATCGCGATCTGAAGCCGGGCAACGTGCTCGTCGATAAAACAGGCTCGCTGCACATCACCGATTTCGGGCTGGCGAAACGCTGCGACGCGGCAAGTTCGGCGACGCGCGACGGTCTCGTGATGGGCTCGGTGCCCTATATGAGCCCCGAACAGGCGGCGGGGAAGTCCCACACCGCTGATCCGCGGACCGACGTCTACGGACTCGGCGTAATTCTGTACGAACTGCTGACGGGTCGGCCACCTTTTGCAGGGAACGAGGCGGAGATCCTTCAGAAGATCCTGTCGGACGATCCCGTACAACCGAAAGCGATCAGCGCATCCGTCCCGCGAGAGCTGCAGGCGATCTGCCTGCAGGCGATCGCGAAGTCGCCGGCGGACCGATACGCCACCGCAGCGTCATTGGCCAACGATCTCACCAGGTTTCTGGCTGGCGACCCTGTGCGCGCGAAGGGCCGAGGTCCGCTTCGCGGCATCGTGCGCCGGAGCCGTCGCCATGGTTCGTTCCTGCTCACCTGCCTGGCGGTCACTGCGGCGACGGTGGCGGCTCTCGCCGCGATGCTGACGCCCGCCCATAAGACAATCGTCGTCAATCAGCCGCGGTTGCCTTCCACAGCGCCGCCGGTCGCGCCAGAAATCGCGACGGACACGAACGGGGTGCCGCATTCCGCCTTCCGACCACGTGCGGTCGAGATCAGAACCGAACCGCCGGGCGCGGAAATCTGGGTGATCCCTCGCGATCGGCTGACGGGCTCGCCGAGGCCGCAGGATCGCATCGCCGGCAGCGACGACGACAGGCGATTCAGTCCGGCCGTCTTCCAGTTGTCGCCGGGCGACTACGTCATCGTCGCGGAACTGCCCGGTGGACGGTTCATCGAGGTCGACCGCCGCGTGCCGTTGCGAAGCGAGCCTTACCCCCTGCTGCATCGCTCCCTCGACTGGCATCCGCAGCGCGGAAGCGACGACGGCATCTGGATCGAATTCGACATCCCTCCGGCGGAGCTGCCCGCAGAAATGATTCTGGTGCCGCAGGGCGAACTCATCGTCGGAGGCGGCAAAGCGCCACGACAACGACTGATCATCCCGGCGTTCCATTTGGCCGCGGACAAGCTGACCTACGCGGACTTTCGCGACATTCGGGCGGCGGAGCGCCTTCGTAACGGACGGAGCGCCGCCGCGGAGGCGCGACCGCCGTATCTGAACAATTCCGTCGTCTCTCCAGACGATGTCATGCCTCTCACCTATGCCGACGCTGAAGCCATTCTGGCCGACGCGGGATGCCGTCCTCCCGAGGATGTCGAGCTAATTTACGCCGCGACGATGCCCTCCTCACTCGCGATTCGTGGACTCGATGCTGGCCCCGACGAACTGACGGCATCGTGGCAGGCTTCATCCCCGTGGTTCGTAAGCGAGTCGACACGCGGGCTGGAACGAATCTTTCAGATGTCGGTTCCTCCCGAGGAGATCCTGCCGCTCGGCCGACCCCGCCTCGCGTTCCAGACGCACGGTGACGCCTCAGTCCCGCCCGTCCTGATCGGAATCGAAGCGCCCGGTGCTCGTGTCGTCGAGTTCCACAAGCTTCCGCCGAGCTTCGCCGTCCGCGCGGCGCGCAGCATCAAGGCGAGGCGCACGACGGAGGATTTCATTCACTTCGAGCCGCTTCTCCCTTGAGGGTGCGTTGGGCGGGAGAAACTGAGTGGGCGAGATCGCTCGGAACATCAGGCCGCCGCGCGAAGCAGGTTTGGCTGAGTCACCTATCCAAACCGACGATCATCCCCGCAAAGGCGACGATGGCGAAGCAGAGCCAAAAGGCCAGCACGGCGTAGGCGGCCGCGAGCAACGCCTTCCACCAGCGGCCGGTCGGCAGCGGATGCAGCCAGAACATCAGCCCGCCCGCAAGGGGCGGCGCCAGCAGCCAGTTCCCCAGAAACGCGAACTGATCGAACACCGCACGGTCGTGATATTCGAGCTTATCGGCCCCAGCGATCAGCGAAAACGCGATTACCGCCGGTGCTGCGGGAGCGACGAGGAGGGAGTAGAAGCGACAGGTGCCGAGGCGTTCTTGTTCGGAGTGAGAGTGGAATCGATCCATAACCATCTCTGCATTCACCACTGAAGGTCTTGCTCATATATCCGCAGCGCCAACTGCGCACTAGGCAGTGAAGAGATCGTCCTGCACACTAGCGACCACACATTTCATGCGAGGCCGTTCGGAAGGTAAGGACGCATGGATGCTCCAGGTGAAAAGCTGCTAATCCGCTTGTGGGAAACCATCACCGAAAAGGGGATCGGCGGACTGCTTAGACCGTGGCAGTTTAAGCGAGAAGCGCGGGCGCTGCTTGAAGTCCGCCATGAGGAGTTGGTCATCCTCGCGCAGGCCGAGAAGGACGCAGAAGAGATTCGAACGGGACGCAAGAGGTTGCGGAAAGATGGCCCAGCATTGACTCTTGAACCATCTGATGCCAGCAACTACGAACCTCGCGTGTCGCTGCACGGTTCCGCGACCGACCACAATCTCGGACTGGTGCTTCAGCAGATCGCGACTGAGAACATCGTCGCCGATGCCGTCCGGAGAGAAGTGAACGTCGCCAAGGCCTTGCTACAAGCCGAGGCTGCCCTCGAAAACGACTGCGAGGAGCCTCCCCAAGACATCCTCGATGAGGACTGGCTTTACCGATGGCGGGACTGCGCGAGCCAAGTGTCAACAGAACGATTACAGAGCCTATGGGGCAGCTTACTGGCTGGCGAGATCAAGTCGCCAGGGCGGTTCTCGCTAAGGACTCTCGATTTTTTGCGCAACCTCTCCCAAGGCGAGGCGAAAGACATCGAGCTGTTATTTCGATATACCCTAAACGACCGGATCGTCAGAGGTATTGATTACTGGGAAGACCGATTCGACGATGTCCTGTCGAAACCGGGGATCACCTTCGGATTTCTTTGCCGCATGCATGAGCTCGGCATAGTTGCTGGCGTCGAGAGCGGGCATGGGTTCGAGTGGACGATTAAGTCAGAATCCGACGACCATTTTCTAAGCGCTCTGATATCTCACGACAAGATGCTCTGTCTTCAACACAAGGATGCGAAAAAGACGCTGCAAATCAGCGGGTATCCCCTTACGATTATCGGTCAGCAGCTTGCGCGAATTGGCGTATTCACGTCAGACGAATCCTATGTGAGAAAAGTG
This sequence comes from Planctomycetaceae bacterium, assembly GCA_013813775.1. GTDB lineage: Bacteria > Planctomycetota > Planctomycetia > Planctomycetales > Planctomycetaceae > JACCRE01. Next base: position 9,471 of record JACCRE010000347.1, on the reverse strand, counting down.
GGGGAGGCAATTGCCTCGAATGGCTACCAGGTGTTACTTGCAGACACTGACGCTTTCGAGCGTGCGGGCTCCCAAGCCGACGACGGGCCACCTGTTGTTCCGGGCGAAATTATCGAAGCACCGAAACGGAGCAAGGGTGGTAAATCTGAATCAACCAATGCTACTGCCAGCGACGTGTAGAATCGGCATCTCATCCCACGCCCGTCCTTCCAACAGCCTTCCCGTCCGCTTCTTGTTCACCCCGCCCCACTGCTTGAAGAAGAACGCGACGCCGGCTTCGCGGCAGCGGTCGCGGAGGGCGATGGCCCACGCCTCCTGCATCGGGCGGCAGCGGGGGCCGCTTTCGCCGCCGGCGATGACCCAGTGGATGCCGTCGAGAGGAATGTCATCAACGGGGCCGAGGAGCGGCTCGACCGAGAGGAAGCGGATCGCGGCGGGGATCGTTCGCAGTTCGTCGATTCGCCAGTAGTAGTCGGCGTTCTCGATGCTCGTACCCATCCACACGTTCGACGGCCACGGCAGGTGGTGTACGAGTTCGGCGGCACGTTCGGGTCGTTTCGTCAGCACTTGGAACGTATGCCAGTGCGCCTGCCGCATCGTGTCGAAGCATCCGACGAGAAACGGTTCGGGCACGTCGACGTGGAACAGGTCGCTCATGCTGTTGACGAAGATCCGCCGGGGTTTCTTCCAGCGAAGCGGCAACGTCAGCAGGTCGTCGTGCAGCGTGAGGTCGAAGCCGTTCGTGTAGCGGGGGTTGTTCATCGCCCGCAGGCGGTTCGACATTCGCTCGGCGTAGCAGTGCTTGCAGCCGGGCGAGACCTTGTCGCAACCCGTGACCGGGTTCCAGGTCGCCTCGGTCCATTCGATGCTCGACCCTTGCGCCATCGCGATCTTCCCGAGAATGGATTTTCAGGCCGCACTATATACATTCGTTCCGATGAGAGAAACGGCGTGGGGCGTGCGTGTTGAGTAGAATGCCGCGTCGGTGACATCGTCGTTTCGCTGTGATGGGAGTTTCAGCCGCTTCCGTTCCCCCGGTGTCGGCGGATACGATGCGTGTCCCCCCTGCGGGTTCCACGGTGGCGGTTGTCGAGCCGATCGCGGAACCTGTCTTCGTTCAACCTCACCCCTGCGCTTCGGAGGAGAATCCAGATGCGACTTGCGCGACTTCTACCCGCCGGCCTCGTTGCGGCGTCGGCCGTGTGCATGAACTTCGCCCCCGCGGCCGCCCAGACAGGCAGCGTGAAGGGCACGTTCGTCTTCGAGGGCGAAGTTCCCGAACTGCCGCCCAAGGTCAAGGAGGGTGAGAACGTCAAGGACGGGCAGGTGTGCGCCGCCGACGCCGTTCCCGATCAGACCTACGTCGTCGATCCTTCGACGAAGGGCCTCGCCAACGTTTTCATCTGGGTCCAGCGGATCGACAAAGACGAGATCCCGGAGGAGTTCAAGAAGCCGAAGCAGGCGAAGATCACGATCGACCAGAAGGGCTGCGTGTTCGTGCCGCATTGCGTGGTTGCGCAGGAAGGGCAAACGCTCGTGATGCTCAACGGCGATGCCGTCGCACACAACGTGCACCTGTCGGCGGTCCGCGGCAAAGAGATCAACGATCTCGTCGCTCCGAACGACCGTAAAGGTGTCGAGCGGCCGCTCAAGGCCGACCTGATGCCGATGCCGGTCAAGTGCGACATCCATCCCTGGATGATCGGCCACATGTTGATCCTCGATCATCCTTACGCCGCGCTGAGCGACGAGAAGGGCCAGTTCACGATCGAAGGCCTGCCGGAAGGCACCTACGACTTCCGCGTGTGGCACGAGTCGCAAGGCTACGTGAAAGTCGACGCCAAAGGCATCGAAGTCAGGGCCGGCAAGGCGACCGATATGGGAAAGCTGACGGTGGAAGCGAAATAGCGGCAACAGTGCTACCAAGGCACTCGTGATTGCCGAGATGTTTGCGCGTCGGCTCGAGCAGCGAGGCTCGGGCCGACGTTTTTGACATCGTGTTCACACCGTTGATTCCCTGGAACATCCAGCGGTGTTTCCGAAACGAATCGGAACAACAGCCGGCGCTCACAGCTGAGCGGCGGCGTAACCCCAGTGTTTCCCGAGCTTTTCGCCGTCACTCCAAGCCGGCTCACGGTTTTCCCGAGAGGCCTCAAGGTTCCCGTAAGCCCTTGATCCTGCCCATGAGCCGACGGGATCGCCGCCGCCGCGCGAAAACCTTCGGAAAATGGCGCGGGGGCGGGTAGAATGCGTCGGAAGGGTTGATCGCGCAGCGCGCCCGGGTCACGTAACAGTCCGATCCCATGGCCACGGTGACGGAACCTATTGAGGCACTTTGCCCACCGACCGACGAGCCGTTTATCACGCTCGTCGAGAACCAGTTCGCCGTCGAAGCGGTCGAGCGGCTGGGTGATATCGATACGAATACGGCGGGCGGACTCGTCGTGCTGTATGGAACCGCTGGCGCCGGTAAGTCACATCTCGTGCGGCAGTTCCTGTGGCGTGAGAACCGGAAGCCCGAACCGCCACGCCTCGCCTGCCTAACGGCGTCAGAACTCGTCGCCGAGATCGACGACGCGAGATCCGTCGGGCTGATGACGCCGCTGCGCGAGCGCTATTCCGGTCTCGACCTGTTCGTGTGCGAAGACGTCGCTGCGGTCGAGCGCAAGCCGGAAACGCAACGTCTGCTGATCGCCATCATCGACGACACGCTCTCGGCGGGCGGGCGCGTGCTGCTGACCTGCTCGAAAGCTCCGGGCGAGATGGATGCCGTCTTGCCGCGGCTCGTCAACCGCATGCACGGTGGAGTCAACGCCTGCGTCGGCCTGCCGGGGGTCGTCAGCCGTGTGCAATTGCTGTCGCACCTCGCCCGCATGCGGCATCTCACGATTCCGGGAGACGTGTTGCAGCTTCTGGCCGAGCGATTGCCCGTCTCGACTCGAGAGTTGAAGGCCGCGATCGTACGGCTCGACATGCTGGCCAATGCGGAAGGCGCGACGATCGTGAATCGGACGTTCGCCGAACGCTTCCTCGACGAAATGGTGTCGCCCGAGGCTCCGGGCCTTGCCGACATCACGAAGGCCGTGGCGAAGCAGTTTGGCGTAACCGTGGCGGCACTTCGCACCGGCGGACGAACGGCCGCGACCTCGCTGCCGCGACAAGTCGCGATGAGCCTCTCGCGCGAATTGACGGCGCAATCGCTCGAACGCATCGCCGCATTCTTCGGCCGCCAGAATCACGGCACCGTGATCCACGCCCGCAAGAAGCTGGCTGTCCGTCTCGAAGACGACGCCTCGCTGCGACGACACATCTCGCAGATTCGCCGGCGGTTGGGTGTCGCGGCGCGGTAGCGGCAGCCTATTGGCGTCGCCTCGTGATTTGCCTTCAGCGCCAAAATCGTCGCAAGGATTCGGGCGGCGGCTCTCCTTGCGTTTCACACGCGATCCAGCATTCCTCGCCAGCATCGAACAGCGTGACGTTCATCCAGCGATCCGCGTGGATCATGGTGTAATTCCGCAAGCGCCCCGCTTGCGGCTGTCGCTCGAATCGTTCGGCCATGTACTGGCTTGGTCGTTCAGCTGCTCCATAAGTCTCAGCGCGGAATCGTCCACCGACCTTCCACCCGTTCGCCCTGAAGCCTTCCATGAGAAACCGGTCAGCGTCGTCGAAGGGCACGCGGGTGACGTATTTCAAGGAGTACGGCCCTGGGTACGGGTTCCAGAAGACGACGTTCGTTTCGCGTTGAACATCGTAGGCGTCCGCCGGAATCGGAATCGTACTCAACTCTCGTTGCAGCCACGCCCATCGCAGGCTCGCCGGCAAGAACAGAACGGCAAGAACGACGATCACCCATAGCGACGTCGAACGGAGCCGCCGGAAGGGCGAAGCCCCTCCTGATCGGCGCAAGCCGCACCAGAACGCCACGGCGAGACAAATCACCGCCGCGGGAGCCAGGATCAGCTCGTGACGCGGCACGAATCCGCCGTAGAGGTAGGCGAAGCCGATCGCCAATGCGGCGATGACCAAGCCGATCGCTCGGAAACCGTTTCGATCAGGCATCGTCGATGGTTCTCTGAGTGAGGAGACGCCGCGGAGACGATCGCTCACGCAAAGCAGCGCATCTCAGAGCCGCAACCGTCAGGGAGCGTTTCCGGGGCGTTCCATGCGCTCCCTGACGGTCGCGGCTCTGTCCGTCTCCTCGCGCGAGCAACATGTTGATGAACTGTGGGCAAATTCGGGCCTTGGAAGACCGCTCGAAAGTTCCTGTTCAGAACCCTTAGATTCTCAACAGGCGACGCACGAACATTCCACCGGATTTCGACGGGATGTTCGCACGGTTTCCGCCTGTCGAGGCGGCCCCAAACGCCGTCTGCGCATGGCTTTTCGGCATGGCGTTCCGTACAATACACACTTCGCAGGCGCTTCGTTTCTAATACAACTAATCTCTTCTTTTCAGCAGACCTCTTGGCTCCGTTTCTGGAGCAATGGAAGAACCGCCGGACATGAAGCTCCACTGTCACCGTCCGTCGCTGTCGGCCGCTTTCGGGATCGTAGGCGGAGTCGTGCCCTCACGCACGCCGAAAGACATTCTCAAGAACGTGCGGCTCGCCGCCGAGGGCGACACCGTCACCCTGTCCGGCACCGACAGCGAAGTCGGCATACGCTACGTCATCAGCGGCGTCGAAGTCGAGAAGCCCGGCGAGACTTTGCTCCCCGCGCAGCGCGTCATGTCGATCCTGCGAGAACTGACGGAAGAGCAGGTTTCGATCGAGGTCAACGACGGCAAGGTGCGCATCGCGAGCGGTCACAGCGAGTTTCGTCTCTCGCCCGAAGACCCCGCCGAGTTCCCCGCTGTCGCGATCTTCGATCAGGACGCCTACTTCGCGGTCCCCGGCAGCGTGCTTCGCGAAGCGATTCGTCGCACGCTGTTCGCGACCGACGTCGAAAGCACTCGGTATGCGTTGGGCGGCGTGCTGATCGAGCCGACCGAGAAGGGTCTCACGCTCGCCGCCACCGACAGCCGACGCCTCGCCGTGGTCGAGGTCCCCTGTTCGAAGACGGGCGATCCCAGCGGCGGCCCTGCGAACGGTGCGGTGATCCCCAGCAAGGCGATGAGCCTCATCGAAAAGAGCATCGCCGGGGCGGAAGACGACGAGGTATTCATCGCCCTCCGCAACAACGACGTGCTCGTCAAAAGCGGCAACGGCACGATCGCCAGCCGGCTCGTGGAAGGTCGCTTCCCGAAGTATCGGCAGGTCATTCCTGCCTCGACCCCCATTTCGATCGATATGGTCGCCGGCCCGTTCTATACGGCGGTGCGTCAGGCCCAGATTGTGACGAGCGACGAGAGCCGCGGCGTCGATTTCACCTTCAGCGAAGGCAATCTGACGCTACAAAGCCAGGCCGCCGACGTCGGTGCCAGCAAAATTGAGCTGCCGATCCCCTACAACGGCGAAGACCTCACGATCACCTTCGATCCGAAATACGTCGCCGACTTCCTGCGGATCCTCGAGTCCGAAACGGCCTTCACGCTGAACCTCACCGATTCGGAGAGTCAGGCCGTCGGTCGCGTCGGCGACAGCTACACCTACGTGATCATGCCCCTGTCGCGAGATCGTGAGGCATGAGCGACGCCCCAGGCGGTCGCGCCGATCGGAGAAAGCCCGCGCGAGGGAAATCGCCGAAGCCGCCGTCCAAGGCCGGCGGAAAGCGTCGGCCCGGCGACCCGCAAACTTTGGGTTCAGCCCTTTCGCAACTGTTCGCGTTGAAGGGCTACGCGAACGAGAAAGGGAATGCCCAACTCGCCGAGTCCTGGAAGCGGATCGCCGGCGAACGCATCGCGGAACGCACGACGGTGCTGGGAGTGCATCGAGGCGTGCTGCAGATTGGCGTCTCAAGCGCCGCGATGCTGGGAGAGTTGGCCTCGTTTCACAAGCTGCGATTGATCGAAGCCTTGCAGACTCACTATCCCGATCTGAAGCTGAAAGGGATCAAGTTTCGGTTGCGAGGGGATCTCGTGAAGTCTGCGGAAGTGAACCGCCAAGACGTGAAGAACGTCAAGGGATGAATGATGGGCGATGCGGCAAGGCGATAGAGCAAATCGGGCAGAATTCACGAGGGACGTACGTTGAATCAGTCCAGCCTGCCCTATGCAGGTCCACCCATCGACGACGAAGGCATCCTTGAGGTGTTACCTGAATCACTTGTCGCTCTAGTGCGAGAGGTGAACGGCTTCATTAAGTACGAAGGTGGCCTTCACGTTCGAGGTGCGTCTCTAGAACCCAATTGGCATTCCTTAAGAGAGGCTTGGATCGGCGACCTATCCTTTCAGCGGCTCTATCCGCGCGTCATCAATTCAGAAGATCTGCCGTTTGCAGAGGATTGTTTTGGAGACCAGTTCTTCCTGCGCCACGAGATCGTCTGGCGGCTTGCTGCCGAAACCGGCGATGTAGAACCGCTTGAATTGTCAGTCGCCGAGTTCCTACAGGCGGCCGAGGCAGACCCAGTCGAGTTCTTGTCCCTTCAACCGCTGATTCGATTTCAGAATGAAGTTGGACAACTTGCGCCTGGTATGTTGCTTTCCGCATTTCCTCCGTATTGCATCAAGACGACTGGCAAGGCTGTGGATTTGAGAGCCATCGCCTCGCTTGAACGACGTAAGTTTCTCGCAGACTTTGCGGCACAGATCGCAGATCTGCCCGACGGTGCCAGTGTTCGGTTCGACATAACCGACGGGCAACATTCATAGATAAAGACGCGACCCAAGGAGCCTCGCTCCATAAGGGATAAAAAATGAGCACCGATTCACCCGCCGCCGTTCCGACCGGCGACGATTACAGCGAAGACAACATTCGGCACCTCGAAGGCATCGAAGGTATTCGGATGCGGCCGGCGATGTACATCGGCGGCACCGACGCCGTCGGTCTGCATCACCTCGTTTACGAAGTCATCGACAACAGCATCGACGAGTTCGTCAACAAGCACGCGACCACGATCACCGTGCGCATCAACGCCGACGGATCATTGACGAGCACCGACGACGGCCGCGGCATTCCCGTCGGGCCCATGCCGCAGCTCAATAATCGCTCGGCGCTCGAGGTCGTGTTCACCGAGATCCACGCGGGCGGCAAGTTCGATCGTTCGAGCGGTTACAAGACCGGCACGGGCGGCTTGCACGGCATCGGCATTACCGCCGTCAACGCGTGCAGCGAATGGCTCGAAGCCGAAGTCCGCCGCGGAGGGCACGTCTGGACGATGGAGTTCGCCGAAGGCGTGATGTCGAGCGAGCTCAAGAAGCTCGGCACCACCGACCAGACGGGCACGAAGATCAGCTTCAAGCCCGACCCGAAGATCTTTCCGGAGGTCTCGTTCAATTACGAGACGCTGCATCGACGGTTGCAGGATGCCGCATTCCTGAACGCGGGCCTCCGCTGCAAGATCACCGACGAACGCAACGAGCAAAGCGACGAGTTCCGCTACGACAACGGCCTCGTCGAGTTCGTGCAATATCTGAACCGCAGCGAGACTGCCGTGCATCCCGACGTGATTTACGTCGAAGGCATCGGCGGCGAGCACGACGACGTCGAGGTCCGCGTCGCTTTGCAGTATCACAGCGGCTATAGCGAAACGGTCCGCTGCTACGGCAACGGCGTCTATAACCCCGACGGCGGCGTGCATCTTTCCGGATTAAGAACCGCTGTCACGCGAACGTTGAACAATTACGGCAAGCGGGAGAACCTCTTCAAGGACTTCACTCCTGCAGGCGAGGACTTCCGCGAAGGTCTCTCGGCGATCGTCGCGGTGCGTCTGCCAGATCCGCAGTTCGAAGGGCAGACGAAAGTCCGCCTGCTGAACTCCGAGGTCGATGGCATCGTCAACAGCGTCGTCGGCGAAAGCCTGGCTCGCTACCTCGAAGAGCATCCGGATACCGCAAAGGTCATTCTCGACAAAGCCGTTCGCGCCGCCGAGGCTCGCGAAGCCGCGAAAAAAGCTCGCGAGATGGTTCGTCGGAAAGGCGCCCTCACGACGGGAGGCCTTCCGGAAAAGCTTCGCGATTGCCGCAGCCGCGAACTCGACATCACCGAACTCTATCTCGTCGAAGGCGATTCGGCCGGCGGCAGTGCCGACACCGGCCGCGACTCCAACACTCAGGCGATCCTGCCGCTGCGCGGCAAGATCCTGAACGTCGAGAAGGCCCAGCTCGTCAAGGTGCTCGACAACGCCGAGATCAGCAACATCTTCAAGGCCGTCGGCATTCCGCCGCAAGCCGCGAGCGACGACATCACGAAGCGTCGCTACGGTCGATTGATCTTAATGACCGACGCCGACGTGGACGGCAGCCACATCCGCACACTGCTGCTCACGTTCTTTTTCCGGCATATGCGGGAACTGATCAAGCAGGGCTGCATGTACATCGCCCAACCGCCGCTGTATCGGGTGCTGAAGCGAGGCGGCAAAGGCAAGCCGCGCTACGTGCAGACGCACGACCAGATGCGATCTGAGCTCATTAATCTGGGTCGCGATGGTCGCAGCCTGATCGTCCGAGAGGACGGAACGGTCTTCGACGGCGAGAACTTTGATCGCCTCGTGGCGCTACTTGCGCAGATCGAAGAACCGCTGCAAACGCTGGAACGGCGTGGGGCGGATCTTCGATACCTCGCCACGCATCACCTCACGTCCGACGGATTGCTGCCGCGCTATCGCATCTTCGTCGGTAAGGACGTGTTCTGGCTCAATGACAAGGCCGATCGCGACGCCTTCCTCGCCGCGGAAGAGGCCAAGCGAGGCGGAGAGCTCAAGGTGGCCGACGACGTCGCGACGAAGACCGAAGGCATGACGACGGCCGAAGAGGCCGCAGCCGAGAACGCGGCCGCCGAGAGCACGGCGGCCCTGCGGGTCACCGACATGCACGAAGTCCGCACGATCAACGAAGTCCTCGATCGGCTGCGTCGCGATTACGGCATCAAGATCAGCGACCTGCTTCCCGCCGGCAACCGCAACGGTGAACCCTATTATCCGTTCGCGATTCGCGGCGACGAAGAGACGCAACTGTCGAGCTTGCGGGAGCTCGTCTTCACGCTCTCGAAGCTCGGGGAGAAGGGCTTGCAGCTCACCCGCTTCAAAGGCCTCGGCGAAATGGACAGCGACGAGTTGTGGACGACGAGCATGGACCCCTCCACTCGCATGCTGCTGCAAGTCACGATGGACGACGCCGCCGCAGCCGACGAGATCTTCCGTGTGCTGATGGGCGACTCCGTCGAACCCCGCCGCGAGTTCATCGAGAAGCATGCGTTGGAGGTGAGGGATCTGGATGTGTGACGATCGGCGGCCCAAAGGGCACTAATCAGGGCGATTGCACGTTAACGCGTTATCCCAGCAGGACTTGTTCGAGGTAGGCTTGGTCCCGGCCGGCGGTGAGGCGTTTGTTCTTGATGCCGACCTTCAGCGTCGTTTCGTTCTTGAGCAGGCTTA
>JACCRE010000345.1 GCA_013813775.1 Planctomycetaceae bacterium | reverse complement strand
GGCGCACCATTGCGTGGCGCACCATTGCGTGGCGCACCATTGCGTGGCGCACCATTGCGTGGCGCACCATTGCGTGGCGCACCATTGCGTGGCGCACCATTGCGTGGCGCACCATTGCGTGGCGTCGGGCGGCATCTCCTGCGTGGTCTTGCGGATGATCTCGGCCTCGAACGAGGCTCGCGTAGTCGCCCGGCGTCCTCCCCCCGGAGCGTCCTTCTTGATGCCCGCCAGACGCGTCTCGGCGAAGCGCCTCCGCCAGACCCCGACGGTCCGCGGCGTGCAGCGGAGTTCGACGGAGATCTCCTTATTTCGGCGGCCGTCGGCGGCCGCCAACACGATCCCGGCCCGCAGCACCAGCCGCGCCGGCGTGCTGCGGCCTCGCGACCATTGAGTCAATGCCCGCGTTCCTCATCCGTCAACGCGACGGCTTTCGCGATCCGCATCGGTCTGCTCCTCCGAGTTCAGAGCATCAGACCCACAACCGGCAGATAACTTCCCACAACTCTGAAGCACTACAGTAGCGCAGGGACGTTACTTCAATGGATCGCCTCAACGCCGACGACCGACACGGCCTGACGCGTGAGGCTCACCGACCTCGCGGATCGAGCGTGCGAGCGTCTCCAACTTATGTGCAATAGCATCAGCGTATTGTGCGTCTTCGTCTCTGATGGCGGCCACGACGCGTGCCAGCTCCTCCGTGCTGAGGACGCGCCGGAGAAAAAAGAGAGGAACCGACTCGTACCAGTTTGGCGGTTCGTCGAGGGCGAGATCGAAACCCTGGGCTCGCAAGAGGCTAGTGACTGCCGGAAAGCGGCGGGATAACCGCCGCAGGTCGATGGCCGGGTTTTCCAGCGGATCGACCGGGTCAAGGGTGCCGTCGCCGTCCGAGTCGCGCCAGCCGAGGTGCACCGAGGTGTAGCGGCACATCGCCCATGTATTGGCCGCCATCAAGCATGGCGTGAAGTCGGTCGCGCAGTTTTCGCAGTTTCCGTTGACCTCCTGGAGGTAGCCGTAACGGGAGCTGCAGGAACAGCCGCTGCTCGCGTACTCATCCGGGCAGCCGAAAATGTGACCCGTCTCGTGTGTGAAAACCCTGTCGATGTTGTCAGGCCCCCAGCCGTCGTTGTTGTAATGCATCACTAGCCGAGGCTTTGAGGCATATGCGAAGTGATGTAGCGGGTACTTTGTGAAGAACGCGACATATCCCCAACGCGTCCCAAGGCTCGTCCGGATCGAAGCAACATAGTCGCGTACGCCTTGGAAACTCTGTGAAAACCCGAGCTTTCCCATAGCGGGGTTGCGCCACAACGACTCCAAAGGCTCATAGCCCGTAAGTGTCGGATCAGGCGTGACGTTCACGCGAACCGTTTGGATGTCGTAGGACCAGGTGACGCTCGCGGCGGGCTCGCGGCTGCCTAGCCACGTGAGGCCCTCTTGCACTTCGGCGACAACTTTCGTTCGCTCAACGTCGCTGAACTGCAAAGCAGCGCTCGGCCCCTCGACGAGGATCAATCCGACGGCGACGCTGCCGATCAGGTAAGGGCTCGTGTCTTCGACCGCCCGTTCAAGCGCTCCGAGGACATCCTCGCCGCCGACGTGTCGCATACCGGCGCCGTCAGGGGAGACGCTGTCTTCCTGCAGATCCCAACGCTCGCCATCGCGGGGCCGCTCAGCCTTGGCGTCGGCGAACTGATCCGACTGTCGCAGGTTCCATGCTTCGAGGCCGAGCTGCTCCGCCTCGCTCGTTGGCTCGGAGGCCAGGGCGATTCCATCGGCGCGCAGCGGACGTACCTCGGACCGCTTCTTCAGTGCCGCTTGCGCCCTCGCAGGCACTCTGGCGATCAGTAGCCCCGGGCCGAAGATGTGCATCACCTGCCCCCCAGCCGCTTCGATCGCGTTGATGGCCTGATACGAGTTGGCTAAGTCGTCCGACTGGAGATTCACGACGCTAAGGTCGCCGCCTACCACCGCCCTCATTCTCTTAGCGCTCTTCTTTGCCATCAGTAGTTTCCCCTGTTCTCTATCTTGGCCCCGCCTAACGTAGACTTTCAACCGGTCCCTTGACCTGCCCCGTCGGGGTCAGCCTTCGGCCTCAAAGCCAGGATGCCCCCAGGAAAACCCTTCGCCCGTTCTTTCCTTCGTGCCTCGCCGCGGTGGCGATTGACGCGCATTCCAAGCGGCCGCGCCAAGCTGCCCGGCTTCGTCCAACTGAGCGACAACCTCTGCCGGAACGATCATCGGGAACACGCCTGAGACAGCAGGTCGCGCACCGAGTTCCCAGACAGCATCTGCGCCGGCATCGATGATCAGGGCCCGCCGCCCGTAGCGATGAGTCACTCGCCCATCGATGTCGGCTGCGATGTTGGACACAGCTTGGCTGGGTGAAGCGTCGAGTACAACGAAGAACGTCGCCATGACTTGGCTCGAATGCGCCAGCGAATTGCAGAGATATTCCGATCATAGAGATTGCTGACGAGAATCGCTACGAAAGATCAATGAACCAGGCGCCGGTCAAGGAACGCTGGATAGCCGACGCGGCTGGCGGCGAGTTAGCTGGCGGCGTGATCGCCATCCTCGAAGCGAGACAGATCTCCCAGAGCGACGATCAGCGTCAAAGCCGTATCGTAGTCGACTCCCGAAATGGTCATCAGCAAGCGGACGCGAGGAGCGTTCCAGGCCTCCCGTTGGAGCTGCTGTTCCAGCCTGTCGATCTCCGCATCGACCGACGCCATGAGCCGCAGGTCCGACTCGACCAACGCGCGCTCGTAAGCCGGTAAGTCACAGTCCGCGTCTCGTCGATCGCGCAGACCTCGACGACCGTCTTGTGAACATCGAGTCCCAGGAATCGCTGCATCATCGCCTTCTTCATCGTCAACTCGTGGCTGCGTGACGGACGGGTCGGGGGCCGCTCGGCACTTACCTCTTCGAGGCTCGAAGCTCAGCCGGGTGGGCCGTGGGGGTGGCCAGCTAAAAAAACGGGCTCAAGGCCCATAAAAACTCTCGGCCGGCCCCCGGAATGAGCAGCCCGTCGCGTCACTGAGGGGTGTCTGTCTCAGTCGTCATTCCGTCCCAGACCCGGTTCGCTGATCGGAACACGTCGAACGGACGGATTCCATGCCTTAATCCATACCCGTTAAAAAGCGACGGCCATCTTCGCGAAGGAGTCGAGATGAGATACCAGGGCCGGCGCATCAAAATGTGAGTGTAACGTGAGTGGTGATGGTATCTTCCGGCGGTTGCGTCCGCGCGGTTCGTGGTCGGAGACCGCGACGTGGGACAGGGCCGGGAGGGACGATCATGGACGAGCAGATCATGGACGAGTCGGGATTGGGGTACGTCGAGGGACTGCGGCAGTGTCTGGCGGATGTGAAGGATCCCCGGGTCGTTCCGCGGTGTGATCATCAGCTTTTGGACGTCGTCGCCATCGCGCCGTTGGC
>JACCRE010000336.1 GCA_013813775.1 Planctomycetaceae bacterium | reverse complement strand
GAAGCGACGAGCAGGCGATCGGCCGGGTCGCATGAATCGAGCAACACTCGTTCTCGTCCAACAGCGGACAGCCGATCTCCGGAGCGGGCAGCAGATAACCGACTCGCCCGTCCGTTACCGGCCCGCGGTACAGCGAGGCGTGCTCGCCGAGCCGCGGCTCCCGCCGCAGATCCAACTCGCAGAGATCCACGGGTCCGTGCTTGCAGCAGGCCCCGCAGCGGTCGCACTCGTAATGGGAACCCATCGGCGGCCTCCCTTCACATTGCGAGGGCGAACAGGGCGGCGACCTTCTGGTCGAACTCCGTGCGGTCACCCACATAGCGGACCGTCTGGCTGAGCCGCGTCAGCGCGTCGACCAGCGAGAAGACGCTGAACGCCTTCCGGTCTTCGACCGCGGCGACGGCCTGCTTCGCCAAGGTCTTCGGGATGCCCTCGCGTGAGAGCACCTTGAGCACCTTCTCGGAGTCGTCGCCGAGCCGCGTGTCCATCGCCTTGCGGACCGTCTCCGCGAAGCCGTCCTTGCGGGCGTCCCGTTTCGCGGCGAGCGCCTCGATTCGGAAGCGGATCTCGTCCAGCCCGTCGCGGACGTTCGCCGTGTGCTTGCGGGAGAACTCCGTCACGTCGGTCACGTCCCAGACGATGTGGTTCCCGCAGATCCGCTGGAACCAGAAGGTCTGAAGACCCAGGCTGCGGCGCCCCGCCTCTCGACTTGCTTGCGGCGTCTCGGCCAGATCGACGAGGCGGACCGGCTCAAGACCCGCTCGGACGAATCGGGGCGGCTGATCGGCGACGATTACCATCGACCGCTGCGCGACGCGCTGGCCGACCTGTCCGACCCGGCCGCCGCCGAGCAAGCTGCCGACCTCTACGAGAAGATCGACCGTCCCTGGGAAGCCGGACTCTGGCGCGAGCACGCAATCATGCTCCGGCAGGAGCAGCCGTCGAATCCGAACTAACGGCGGCGGTTAAGCCGCCTCTACGGCTGTGTCCTTGCCGACCGGCCCATGTTTTCAGTTCGGCGAGTGCCGTTGAGCCGACAGCGGCCCGACAGAAGAAGCATGCGACACGCAAATGGCGGATACGCGTGACGGCTGGGGATCGCTCTCGAATTGGGAAACGTGACTGACGCGAGGGACAATTTCAAAAGGGCGGAACCAGAAGCCGTAGCTCAATCACTACTCGCGGGCGACTTGGATAACACCGAAAGGATCCTGATGTGATTATTCTCTCGATACATCGCCTGTTGATCAGGTGACGCCACGACATGGCCGTCCGGCAGGATCACCTTCACCAAATATCGACCGTCCTTGGGTACGGGCGGGCGATACGTGTCTCCGCTCATCCGCAAGGTGTAGACGATCTCATCGTTTTCGTCGTCAATGACCTGTACGACCAGATCGCTCATGGCTTCCAACTTGAGCGTCGGCAGAAACCACTGGGACGCTTGGAGGAAATTGTCTTCGACGCGAACGGTGACCGGCCAACCCTCGAATTGCGTGCCTTCCTGCGTCGGGTCGGCGAGGTAGGGCCAGCATTCGAACGTGACGGTGCGCTCCTGCTTGTTGAAGCGGGCGATCCCGAGTCCCGACGCCTTGTCGTCCATCGTCTGCAGGACGCCTCGTCCGCTCGGCTGCTCGACGCCGTTCTTGACGGCGAGCACCGTCATCGGGTTGCCGAAGTGATCGCGGAAGTCCCCGAGCAGCTCCGACTGTCCCGGCTGGCGATTCGCGCCCGCTTCCTTCGGCTCCCACCAGCGGGGATAGCCCACGTTGACGGCCGGTCCCGCGAAGGCGACGCCGGCGTCGCGATGTTCGTCGATGCCGTAATGCACGACGGCGGGCAAATGCTGGTCTCCGGCAAGATGGATCGCGAAGCACTTGCGAATCTCCCGTAACGCCGCGTTGCGAGCCGTTTGAGGCCAACCGTTGCTGTCGTAGTCGGCGATGAGCCGCATGCGCTCGCCGCCGTGCGTCGTCGCCATGCTGGTGAAGATCGTCTGCGAGATGACGCACTTCATGTCGGCCCCGCGCCACTCGGCGGCCCACTCGCGAAGGAACGTGAGCTGCCGCTCGCCGAGGAGTTCGGCTCCCGCCACGTCGGCGGTCTTCGGATCGAAGTTCGGATCGATGACATGATCGCCGCGGCTGCCTGTCGGCGGCACGACGCCTTCCGGCCCCGTTTTGAACTGCCGATCGGCGAGGATCGCGAAGCTCACGCGGCCGTAGGTGAGCGGTCCGTAGTAGACGCTGATGTTCTGCTGGACCGGCATGGGGTCGTAGGCGTCCGGGTGATGCGACGTCTGCGTGCGGTGCACGACGTTCACCCACTCGGGGTGCATGTTGTAGCCGCCGGACTCCTGCGTGCCTTGCTCAGCCGCGCCGGCCTCGCCCCAGACGTTGCCCTGATAGACGTCGTGATCGTCGGGTAAAGAAACGCTCGGCCGGTCGCGCGTCAGCTCGCGCCACGTCCAGCCGTGCATGTACCACTTGCGCAGATAATCGTCGATCGCCGTTTCGAGCGGCTTCCGCACGACGCCGTACCCGCCGCTGCTCTCGTAGAACTGATCGCCGACGAACGCGATGAGATCGGGGTCGAGCTTGGCGACGTTCGCGACGTATTCGTGATTCGGAAAGGCCGCGTGAATGTTGCACGAGATGTCGGCGACGGTCAGCACGGGCTTATCGACCGGGTCACGGCGGATCGTGCCCTCCCAGACGCCGGCGGGCTGCGACCCGTCGGAACCCTTCTTAGCGTCCTCATAGGCCAGCCGATACGGCACGTCCTTCGTCGCGTCCCAATTCTCGATGCGGAACGTCGCCGTCCGGGCCTGCGGGTGAATCTTCTCTTCGCCGACGGTCTTCCAGCCATCGCCGTCTTTGAGTTGCAACGAAACCGATTGCGAATCCTGCTCACCGATCGGCGGCATCTGTGCCGTGAGCTTCACGACGTTATCGTGCAGCGTGTACTGGCTGAAGAGAATCGGCCCGAAGGCGCGGTCCCCATGCGAGTCGACCTTCTCGCCTTCGAGCGTCCAGTCGGAGAACCAGAACTGACCCGTGCCAGCCGGATTTCCCTTCGCGCGGTTCAGCCGGGCGGCCTGATCCGTGTCCGGCCAGCGTGGGCCGGGGAAGTTCGCGACTAACGCGACGTTCCCCCGCAGGCGATCGCGCAGGAACTCCTCGCGGACTTCCATCGACGTTCCCGACTTCCACTTCCCATCGCCCGGCGGACCGAACTCGAAGCGGATCTTCCACAGGTCGCCAGCGGCCCGCTCGGCCGAGAGGCGAAGCTCGATTTCTGTTGTTTCGTCCATGCCCTCGGGCCCGAACTCGCCGCCGCTGCTTAAGAAAAACTCTCTTCCATCCGCCGTGACGCCGACATCCAGTCCTTTTCCGAAGATCAGGTTATTTCGGTATTCGTCGAGCGGACCTCGCACGCCGACGCGAAAGCCGAACGAACCTTTGGCGTTCGCCCCTTCTTTGCCGAAGAGCGGCCCGTCGCCGACCCGCCCGACGCGCACGCTCATGCTGAAGCCGGCGGCTCGGTCCGAGAGGCTGCGCGTCAGCAGATGCACGTTGCGATCGGGGGCCGGGTTGACGCACTCGGTGCGGCCATTCGCAATCCGCCAATCCTGCATCGGGTTCGCCCAATACTCGGGGCCTAGCCAGATGCGGTCATGCTGCGCATTCCAGTCGCTCTGGAACGGACGAGGCAGTTCCGCCTCGGGAGCCGCATTGGCTGTTGACTTTCTCGCAATGGTCGTAGCGGCGACACCAGCCGTGATCGCCGCCGAACCTTGAAGAAAACCTCGTCGGGTGACGTTTGACATGTTTCCTCTCAAGAGTGGCTTCGCGTGCGTATCTATTCGATACAGTACAGGTTCCCGTAAGTGCGAATGAAGATTTGTCCATCCGAGATCGCGTGCGACGCCCGGGTCAGTTCGTCGAGCGGGTTCTCGGCGAGCACCTGGCATTTTGTCGGAGTCGGTTCCAGCACGTAGGTCGTGCCTTCCATGTCGAGCACGTAGAGCTTGCCGTCGGCGTGGCACATCGAGCTCCACGACTTGCCGAGCCGTTCCTCCCACGCGACTTTGCCGGACTTCACTTCCATGCACCAGGCGGTGCCGTTGTCCTGAAGGATGTAGAGATGATCGCCGACGATCGCGCCCGAGCCGACTCGCTGCGGGTTGAGTTTGTTGCCGACATTGTGCCAGAGCCGGTGCGTGGCCGTGACGCCGCCTGCTCCGCCGGTCCGGACGGCGAGTGAGGGTCCGTGATAACCCGACATGGCGACGATCACGCCGTCGCCGACGAGTGGCGAGGTGTAGACGAGTTCGCCCAGGCCGTCGCAGTTCCAGATGTCCTTTCCGTCGCGGGGATCGAGACAATGAAGCGTCTGCGGCATGGCCAGCAGCAGCGCAGGGCGTCCGTTGGTCTCTTCATAGAGGACCGGCGTGCTCCAGGAGCCGCGGAACTGATCCACCTTCTCCGACACGGCCTCAGGAAACTCCCGCCGCCAGACTTCCTTGCCCGTTCGCTTGTCGAGGGCGACCACGAAGGCCCGCAGTCCCGGCCCGGCGCTAAGGATCACCAGATCCTCGAAGATCACCGGGCTGGAACCGTATCCCCAGATGTGCTCGAACGTGCCAAGGTCGGCCTTCCAGCGTTCGTTGCCTTCGAGATCGCAGGCGACCATTCCCGCGGAGCCGTGCCACGCGACGACGACCTCACCGTCGGTGACAGGGCTGGGGGCACAGTGCGGATTCGTTTCGTGGGTCAATTCTTTGCGTTCGTACGCGACTTCGTGCGTCCAGCGTGGCGCACCGTCATTGCGGTTGAAGCAGGTCAGCGTGCGCAGTCGACCGTCGTCGCTTGCGGCGGTGACGAAGACATTGTCTTTCCACACGATCGGCGTCGAATTGCCGGCGGGGAGCGGCGTCTTCCACTTCACGTTTTCGCCGGCCGACCAGCGCAGCGGAACGTTCTTCTCATCGGCGACGCCGGTGCCTTGTGGTCCCCGCCAGGCGGGCCAGGCGCCGGCGGAGACCGCGGACGCTGCTGACAGACAGGCCAGAACGGCCGAGACGAGGAGTTTCATCGAGCGACTCCATGACGGCGGGATCGACCGTGCGTTACGATGGCGCGATCGCGATGCACGAGCGCGACGATACCCGCTGGAAGTTCGCTCCGACAACCATTCGCGCAACTCGCCGAGGCTCGCCATGCGTTCCGGACCGCTCACGCAGAATCAGCTCACCGACTTCGACCGCGATGGCTCGATCGTCGTTCCGAAGCTGTTCGACGCCGAAGAGATCGACCTGTTGTTGCGCTCGGCAAAGGAAGACCGGGCGCTCGATCAACACTCATTCGGCCGCAACGACGGCGAGGGCGGTCGGGTGCGACTGTCGCTCTGGAACCACCCCGGCGACGGCATCTACGGCATGTTCGCGCGGTGCCGGCGGGTCGTCGATGCGTGCGAGCAACTGCTCGACGACGAGGTGTATCACTATCACAGCAAGATGATCATGAAAGACGCCAAGGTCGGCGGGGCGTGGACGTGGCACCAGGACTATGGCTACTGGTATCAGAACGGCGTCCTCTGGCCCGACCTCGTGAGCGTGTTCATCGCCGTCGATCGCTCGACGCGAGAGAACGGCTGCTTGCAGGTCATCCGCGGCTCTCACAAGCTCGGTCGCATCGAGCACGTGCTGACGGGCGAGCAGGCGGGGGCCGACAAGAACCGGGTCGAGCAGATTCTGAAGCGCCTGCCGCTCGACTACGTCGAGATGGAGCCGGGCGACGCGTTGTTCTTCCACTCGAACCTGCTGCACCGCAGCGATCAGAACAAGTCCGACAATCCCCGCTGGAGCATGATCTGCTGCTACAACGCCAAGCACAACGACCCCTACGAAGACTCGCACCACCCGCGCTACACGCCGCTGTCGAAGGTGGACGACGGCAAGATCAAAGAGGTCGGCATCAAACGTTTCGAAGAAGCTGGCGACGTCGCCTGGCTCGACAACTCGCGCGATGCCAGCGCGACGAAGCTGGCGGAGAAAGCGATCGGCGAAGCATCGGCAGCCTGCATCCAAGCGCCCAACAGGAAGAAAGACGAACCGCCAAGTCGCCAAGGGCGCCAAGGGCGCCAAGGGCGCCAAGAGGACTTCAAAGGAGTGTGAGACCTCATCTTCACGTATCCAACAATCAGGTGCCGCACTTGGCGCTCTTGGCGACTTGGCGGTTCATTTGTTCCATCACGTCTCTGCGCCTCCGCGTGAGGCCGGTTTGTCATGAGCGCCATCGCCCTCGATTATCTCCCGCGGCTTCCGAGCGATGCCGGTCAGAAAGTCGGCATCGGTTGTATCGGGGCCGGATTCATCATGGCCGATTGCCATCTCGTCGCGTATCGGCAGGCGGGGTTCAATCCCGTCGCGATCTCGTCGCGCGATCCCGAGCGTGCGAAGGCCGTCGCCAAGCGGCATGACATCGCGAAGACCTATGCTTCGTATTCCGAATTGCTCGACGATCCGCAGGTCGAGGTCGTCGACATCGCCGTCCCCCCGGATATCCAACGTGAAGTCGTCCGGGAGGTCGTAAAGCACAAGCAGATTCGCGGCGTGCTCGCGCAGAAGCCTCTCGGCGTGAACTACGCTCAGGCGAAAGAGATCGTCGCACTCTGCCGAGACGCCGGCATCACGCTCGCCGTCAATCAGAACATGCGGTTCGATCAATCGATTCGCGGCTGCAAGAGCTTGTTGGAAAGAGACGTGCTGGGCGAACCGGTGCTGGCGACGATCGACATGCGTGCGATTCCGCATTGGATGCCGTGGCAGCAGCGGCAGGGCTGGGTGACGCTGCGGATCATGTCGATCCATCATCTCGACACGTTCCGCTATCTGTTCGGCGACCCGGAACGCATCTACGCCAGCGTGCGGCCCGATCCTCGAACCACGTTTCCGCATGAGGACGGCATCTGCCTCTACATCCTCGAATACGCGAACGGCTTTCGGGCGGCGTCGTGGGACGACGTGTGGGCCGGGCCGGCGAAAGAAGGGGCCGCCGCCGATATCGGCATCCGCTGGCGTGTCGAAGGCACGATCGGCATGGCCCACGGCACGATCGGCTGGCCGAGCTATCCGGAGCGCACGCCCAGCACCCTCGACTACACGACGAGTCACGGCCCCGACGCCGGCCGTTGGATTTCGCCGCGCTGGGACGAAGTCTGGTTTCCCGACGCCTTCGTCGGCCCGATGGCCGAGCTATTGCTGGCCCTCGAAGAGCACCGCGAGCCTTCGATCGGCGGCGAAGACAACCTGAAGACGATGGCCCTGGTCGATGCGGCGTATCTCTCGGCCGCCGAGCATCGGGCCGTGACGCTCGACGAGATCCTCGACGATGCGTAAGACATGAGGCATGGTCTCGGGAGAAGCCTGATCTCTCGAAAGAAGGTTGAAAGTCCTCGACCCGACCCGCTAGTGCGTACCACCCCGGTCTCTAGCGCGATCTAGTCCTCAACCAAGCATTTGTTGGCTGACCGTCGTGCGGAGGTCTGGAGAAAAGTCGAAATCCTTTGGCGTTTCGCGGTGTTGCATGGGTGTTGAAGACTCCATGAGCCGCGCACGCCAAAGGAT
>JACCRE010000299.1 GCA_013813775.1 Planctomycetaceae bacterium | reverse complement strand
GTGCGGACATCTCGTAAGTGTAGCATCGTCTCCAAGACACTTTTCATCACCTGTGGTATCCGATGATTCCCGGCACCGCTACATACAGATCGACCTGCCGCTACAGTCACCAGTGATCCGCATTAGTTCTAACGAATTCACGTTCCACGCGATGCGCAAGTCGATCTTAGTCACCGGATCCTCCGGCCTTATTGGTTCGGAAGTCTGCACCCATTTCGACCATCTCGGCTACAGCGTTCATGGCGTCGACAATAACCAACGAGCCGTCTTCTTCGGCGAGCAGGGGGACACGCGTTGGAACCAACAGAGATTGAAGGAGACGCTGCGCAATTTCGAGCACCACGAACTCGATATCCGCGACCGAGACGGCGTGCTGCGGCTGGTCGCGGAACTTCGGCCGAGCGCGATCGTGCATACCGCGGCGCAGCCGAGCCACGATCGTGCGGCGTCGATCCCGTTCGACGACTTCGACACGAACGCCGTGGGAACGCTGAATCTGCTCGAATCGGCTCGGCGAGCCTGTCCCGAGTCGCCGTTCATCCACATGTCCACGAACAAGGTCTACGGTGATTCGCCGAATCGCATTCCGCTGCGAGAAACGGAGACGCGTTGGGAATATGCAGATGCGACATTCGACAAAGGCATTCCCGAAACGTTCGGCATCGATCACAGCCTGCATTCGCTGTTCGGCGCCTCGAAGGTCGCGGCCGACGTGATGGTGCAGGAGTACGGCCGGTACTTCAACATGCCGACGTGCTGCCTTCGGGGGGGCTGCCTGACGGGACCGAATCACACGGGAGTCGAGCTGCACGGCTTCCTCAGTTATCTCGTGAAGTGCAATCTCGAAGGCCGCGAATATCGCGTCTACGGTTATCAAGGCAAGCAGGTTCGCGACAACATCCACTCGCACGACGTCGTGCGGTTCGTCGAGGAATTCATCGCACGCCCGAGATCAGCGGCCGTTTACAACATCGGCGGCGGTCGTGACAACTCCTGTTCGATCATCGAGGCCTTTCGTCTCGTGGAAAGACTCACCGGCCGATCGCAGAACTATGTGTACGTCGATCAGAGTCGGACGGGCGATCATATCTGCTATTACAGCGACCTGACGAAGATGCGCAGCGACTACCCGAACTGGGACGTCTCCGTCGGGCTGACGGACCTCTTCGGCCAGATCGTCGAGGCTTGGCAACGCCGTAATCAATTATCGTGAAGATAAGTTGAGCTTGCTGTTCACTATCGTCATACCCACTTTCAATCGCGCCGCCACGATTTGCGACACGATCGAGTCGGTCGTGCGTCAGCTTCATGCCGACTGCGAAATCATTGTCGTCGATGACGGTTCAACCGACGGCACGCCGGAGAGGGTTCTCGATCGGTTCGGCGACCAGGTGCGCGTCATCCTGCAAGACAACGCGGGACCGGGAACGGCGAGGAATCATGGTGCCGCGGAGGCATCGGGACGCTATCTCGCCTTCCTCGACAGCGACGACCTTTGGTTTCCGTGGACGCTCGCGACATACCGCGAAACCTTGAAGGAATGCCGGTATCCTGGCCTCGTCACATCGACTCCTTTCGCCTTTTATGACGCGCGGCAGGATCTGCCGAGCGACCCGTTGCCAAGAGCTTCCGCCCGTTACACCGATTACTTTGCAAGCAGTCGCACGCATCGGAACTTCGGCTCCTGCGTCCTCCTTGTCCGAAGAGATATATTCGAGCTCTCCCGCGGCTTCACTCCCGCGCGCATGAACGGCGAAGATCTCGACTTCGTTCTTCGTATCGGAGATGCGTCAGACTTTGTGGAGATCGCCTCTCCGCCGCTCGTGGGCTGGAGGCAGCACGCCGGGAACCTGACCGGTGACGTTGCGAAGACTGCCGCAGGTCTGCTCCAAATCATCAGCAACGAGCGACAAGGCAAGTATCCCGGCGGACCGCCTCGTCGAAGGGCACGACGAGAGATCATCGCCAGACACAGCCGGTCGGCCGCGCTCGCAGCCGCCGCCAAAGGAAATCCCGCGTCCGCATGGAGCCTTTACGCGAAGACGTTGGCATGGCAAGTTCGCCTCGGTCGATGGAGGTTTTGCATCGGGTTTCCGCTTGCCGCACTAAAATCGTTAGCACAAAGCGGCCGACCGGTGGTCGATCAACCGATGACGAAACCGACCGCATGCGAGGTCGGACGATGACCTCGGGCATGATTTCGCAAATTGATCGAATCCCGTTAGCGGTCGCGAGACCTCGCTCGTCCGACAGGTTCGTGAATCTGCTGATCCGCTTGCCGGCGTCGATCATGTCTCGCGTTCGTATCGCCTGGTGGCGGCTACTGGGAGTGAAGATCGGCTTGAGATGTCGGCTGTCACGCTTCGAGTTGCCGCGCAATCCGTGGGATATCGAGATTCTCGACGGCGTCGCACTCGACCGCGATGTTGTGCTTGTGACGACGGGACCGCGCAGCGGATCGCCGCGGATCGTCCTTGGCCCCGATTGCTACATCAACCGATTCACGACGATCGATGCCTCGGAGCGGATCGAGATTCGGCGCGGCTCGATGATCGGTCCCTACTGTTACATCACCGATCACGATCACGGCACGCGGCTGGAAGATGACGTGATGTGGCAGCCTCTGGTCGGAGCGCCCGTTTCGATTGGAGAAGACGTTTGGCTCGGTGCCGGCGTGACGATCCTCAAGGGCGTCACGATCGGCGACAAGGCCGTCGTCGGCGCAGGAAGCGTCGTGACCAAATCGGTGCCGGCTGGAGCGATCGTTGCCGGCGTGCCGTCGAGAGTGATCGGCCAGCGCGTATGAACTGCACTGATCCCGTGTGCGAGAGTCCGGACACCGTGGCGGTCCGAGTTTCAGGAACCATGCCGGCACGTACGCCGACCGTCGTCATCACGACGCGAAACAGGAAGGAAGAACTGTGCCGCGCGATCGACTCCGCAATCACTCAGACGAGGTCGGTCGAGATTCTGGTGATCGATGACGGTTCGACCGATGGAACGAGCGAATTGCTCCGCTCGCGTTATCCATCGGTTCGGGTTGAGAGACACGCCTCGAGCGCGGGCCTGATCGTGAGGCGGAATGAAGCGGCGCGGAAAGCGACGGGAGATATCATTTTTTCCCTTGATGACGACGCCGTCTTCTCGACGCCCTACGTCGTCGAGCAAACTTTGAAGGACTTCGACGCCGACGCAAGCATCGCTGCCATCGCAATTCCTTGCATCGACGTGCTTCAAAGCGACCGTCTTCGCCAGCCGCTCCCTGATCGTCAACACGTCTACGTCACATCAGAATACATCGGCACGGCTCACGCGGTCCGGCGCGACGCGTTTCTGCGACTCGGCGGGTATCGCGAAATCCTGATTCATCAGGGCGAGGAGCGGGATTTCTGTTTGCGTCTTCTTGAAGCCGGCCATTTCGTTCGGCTGGGCACTGCGGACCCAATCCATCATTTCGAGTCACCGAAGCGAGACCAACGGCGCCAGGACCAATACGGTCGGCGGAATGACGTGTTGTTCGCCTGGCAAAACAGCCCGCTCCACTTACTGCCCGGCCACCTTCTTGCAACGACTGTCAACGGATTGCGGTTCGGAATGCGATGCCATCGCTTCGGCCGAATGATAATGGGTTTAGGGAAAGGTTACTTCGATATTCTTCGAGCCGCAGCGGACCGACGGCCGGTCTCAACTCGGTCATATGTTCTCATGCGGAAGCTGCGTCAGTCGGGTTTTCTGCAAATTGAGGTGGCGGCACAACACCTTCGTAATCTGGCGGAGCGCGAGCAGTGATGCCGGCCGCCCCTCAACGCTTTTCGACGCGAAAGGACGCCGGGGACGGCGCCGTCTCCGATCGGAGCGTAGTCGTCTCGCATAGCGGAAAGCAGCACGCATACCAGCATGCGCTCGCAGTTCAAGCGTCGGGCCGTCTTCACAGATTCATCACAAGTTCCTATTATCAGCCCCGCCGAATGCCAGATCGCTTGGCAGTCCGCTGGCCACGGGTCGACGCCATTCTGCGTCGGCGGCGACTGGAAGGTTTGGATGATCGTAAGGTGATCCGTGCATGGAGATATGAACTTCCTGAGATCCTCGCACGGACATTCTTCGGTGTCGGCCCTGCTGCTTTTAGGGCGACATGTCGAAGAGACGCGGCCTTTGATCGATGGGTCGCAAGACGGCACGCGAACACAGCTCTCATCTTCTGGGGCTTTCAAGGAAGCTGTCTCGAAAGCCTCCGTGCGGCCCGTCTCGCCGGCTGCTTCACCGTGGCGGAGTTTACGATCGCGCATGTCACGGCGGCGATCCGTTTACTCGCAAACGAATCGAACCGCCACCCGGAATGGGCAGGGACGATCTCGAACTTGAACTTTCCAAGCTGGTATCAAGAACGCCTCGAACGCGAGCCGCATGAGGCGGATATCTGCGTCGCCGCCAGTGGCTTCACAGCCCGCTCGCTTGTGGAAGTGGGCGTCCCCGAAGACCGGCTGCGACTGCTTCCGCTCGGCGTTGATCTTTCTCATTTTCGGCAGGTCGAGCATCCTGCGACGGGTCCATTTCGGATTTTATTCGTCGGTGGCGTCGGCCAGCGGAAGGGCGTGAAGTACCTCCTCGAGGCTTATGAGCGTATCCGCTCGAAGAATACGGAGCTTGTATTGGCCGGCCCCTTGCCTGCCGATATGCGGCCGCTCAAGGCGTATCGCGGCTCGGTGAAACTGACGGGACGCATCGATCAGGCGGCGGTCATTCAAGAAATGGCCAGGGCACACGTGCTCGTGCTCCCGTCGGTCTTCGAGGGGTTTGGGCTGGTGATTCCGGAAGCGATGGCGAGCGGATTACCTGTCATCGCGAGCACGCATAGCGCCGGTCCCGAAATCATACGCGAGGGCCGCGATGGTTTCGTGCTCGAGCCGGACGATGTGGAGGGCCTTGCCGATCGATTGGATCGTCTTGCGTCGCACCGTCGACTTGCGGCGGAGATGGGCCGTGAGGCCGCCGAACGATCCGTCGAGTTTTCATGGGACGTCCACCGCTTACGCCTTGCGACGCTGCTCGATGAACTCGACGCAATGTCGACAGCATAATCATCTGAAATGCCGCCCGCCGAACACCAACTTTCGAACGCATTAGCGATCATACTGACGGCGATCGTCGTTTCGCTATTGTTCTGGGATGCGCGGTATAGCATTTACCGACTGCTCACGGCGCGAAACGTGACATTGTTGAGCGTGCTGCTTTGGTACTTGCTGGAAGCAGTTCGTCTGCCCGACGATCTCGATCGCTTTAGCCAGTCGGAGTATGACATCGGCATATTCTGCGTGATGCTGGCCATGTTGATGTTCTTGTTCGGCTATCACCGCAGTAACTCAACGGTATTCGATGACCTCAGCGGTCGGCTCGTCAAGATTGACAGCGAGAACGTGATCTGGACGCTTTTTCTCGGCGGGACCGCGATCGGCTTGGCGCCGATGCTCTATTTTGCGGACTTCCAGGTCGCCGTGCTGTTCGACGGCATGTTCGGAATGGAGAAACGCTGGACGTGGGCGCTGGAGCGCGGCCGGTTCGGCGATCTGCGAGCGGCGCTACTTGAACTTCAGATGTTTCTTCGGGCGGTCACTCCGCTTGCCGCGGTGATCTTGTTCTCCCCCCGGGCGAAGAGCTACAGGCGGATAATCTGCGCGTTGTTTCTCGCGTGGATGCTGCTCAGGGCCAATGCCAGCGGAATGAGGTCGGCCTTGGTGCCGATCGTCTTGCCGATCGCGGCCGCCGTGTTTTGGAGAGCCGGGGTCCAATGGCGAAAGCGGCTGATCGTGATCGGCCTGCCGCTGGCGCTCGTGGCGGGCTATTACTATGCCGCATTCGTGGTCGCGAATCGCAGCGAAGGCTCCGCCGACCTGGAGAAGACCGTTGTCGCGGCCAACGAATACACTGGATTCGAGATGTTCCGGGAATTAATTTTCATTCTGGAAGTCGTTCCTGGTGAAGTGAACTACCAATACGGCCGGAGCTACCTTAATCAGCTGATCAACCCGATTCCTCGTTACTTCTGGAGCGGTAAGCCTGTCTGGGATGCCGGCATTCTGCTCGCGAGAGCGAAGGGACACGTCGGAGACGACGGCCAGGTTTACATGACGAACTCGCCCGGCTTCGTCGGCGAAACATATCTGAACTTCGGATTCTTAGGTCTGCTCCTGATCCCGTTCGCCGCGGGTTGGTTGATTCGCGCCTGGGACAGGCTGCTGATGCTTTGCGATCGTTCATTTCTCGTGTTCGCCGTATACGCAGGCGGTTTAGGAAACGTGCTCGCGAGCGGCCGCTCGATCAGCATGTCGACGTTCTACGGAATGGCGGCGCTGTACATTCTCTTAATTCTGATTGAGGCCGTTCAAAGTGATCGGAAAACGAGCCGTCGTGACGTCAGCAGGGATGACGTGCGCGGAGTACGGGCATGATGAAGCCAATGAGAGCCAACTTCTTAACGGTCATGCCGACCCCTTATTGGCAGGAGCTGTTTGAAGCGTTCCGCCGGGACGGCAGAATCCAGCCGTCGGCTCTCTACATGTATTCCGTGGCTCCGGGAACCTACTGGGGCGACCGCGCGTTACCAGACGGCGAAGCGGTTTTACCGAGCCGTCTCGCTAAGACCTGGGGCGGCAGGCTGTGCCATCATCCTTCGATCCAAGAAGCACTTATTAAGTCAGACGCCGACGTCTATGTCGTCGGCGGGTATTCCACCTGGACATGCCGGGCGGCGATGCGGTGGCTTAGGAGAAACCGAAAGCGATGGGTTCTGTTCGGTGAACGGCCGGGCGTAACGCATCGTGGACGAATCGCTGGTCGACTGCGTCGGCTCGTCTTGTCGTCAGCGATTCGAGATGCCGCGGCCGTTGCCGCGGTCGGGTCGGCTGCAGTCACCGCATACCGTGATCTCGGCTTCGAAGGACGGACGATCACGAGCGTTCCCTACTACACCGATACGGAACCCTTCCGCCGACGCCCTGCGAAGGCCGGGCAGGTCGCGGGCCGCCTTCGGCTCCTGTTTTGCGGGCAATTGATCGCGCGCAAAGGCGTGGACGTTCTCCTTTCCGCTTTCCATCGAGTGTCTCGCAATCATCCCAATGCCGAACTCGTGCTCGCCGGGGAAGGGCCGCTGCGTAAGGAACTGGAAGCGTCTATCGCCCCGCATCTCCGAGACCGGGTGCGATTCGTCGGATTTCAGCCGATTGAATCTTTGCCGGACTTGTTCGCTGATGCCGATCTGTTCGTTCTCCCTTCGCGTCATGACGGATGGGGCGTCGTCGTCAATCAGGCGTTGGCCGCTGGTCTTCCAGTCGTTGCGAGCGACGCAGTGGGCGCGGCGCTCGACTTTGTGTCCGGCTGCGGTACGGGCATTGTCGTTCCGGCGGGCGACGCGATTTCGCTTGCGAACGCGATTTCGACCTTCGCCGATGATGCTCATAAGATTCGTCGGCACGCCAAACAAGCTTCCATGATGGCGGCCGAGCTCACCCTCGAGCGGGGAGTTGACACGTGGGCC
This sequence comes from Planctomycetaceae bacterium, assembly GCA_013813775.1. Lineage (GTDB taxonomy): Bacteria > Planctomycetota > Planctomycetia > Planctomycetales > Planctomycetaceae > JACCRE01. Next base: position 2,161 of record JACCRE010000299.1, on the reverse strand, counting down.
GCACTGTTCGACGAAGTTCTTGCTGAGAACCTCCCTATCCGCCCCTCGATTTCAGGTTCAGACAATCAGCCTGATGCGTTCGCCATAGCCCCGGAGGCGAATCGGTGAGGATCGGCCATTGCGTGCGGAGCCTGGATCCGGCCGACGGCGGGCTGCCGGTAATCGCACAGCGGCTTGCGGCTGCGCAATCACTTGCCGGCGAAGACACGTTGCTTCTCACGCACGACCTGCCCAGTCGTGCGGCGACCTTGCTTGCCAGCACCCGAGTCGCAGGGATCGACCGCGTCCGACATCGTGCGGTTCCGACTCTACACCCGCTTGCGATTGTCCCAGAGGAGAAATGGGGGCGGAGCGTGAGTCAAGCAATCGAAGGGATCGACTTCCTTCATATGCACGGAATTTGGGATCCGATGCTTGCGGGAATTGCCTCGGCGGCGCAGCGCCAAGGAGTCCCGTACGCCGTTGCCCCTCAAGGAATGCTCGATCCCTGGAGCTTACGACAAAGAGCTTTAAAGAAGCGCCTTGCCCTATTAATTCGCTACAGAACCATGGTGGAGCGAGCAGCTTTCGTTCATGCGTTGCATGAGGAAGAGGCCAGATTCGCACGAAAAACGGCGCCGCGGTGTCGTACGGAAATTCTTCGGAACGGCATCTCTCTCGAAGAGTTCCCGCTGGCGGCATCGGATCCGAAGGCGGATCAAGAGGATTACTTCGAGCATCGATTCGGCTGGCCAGGCACGCGCACCCTGCTGTTTTTGGGCCGACTTCATCATAAGAAAGGACTGGATCTCCTGGCCGAAGCCTTCGCCAGGCTCCTTCTTCGACGGTCCGACGCTCGCCTTGTCGTCGCTGGACCCGATGAAGGGGATCGCTCGGCATTCGAAAGACGGATCAGAGCGCTCAGGCTTTCTGACAAGGTCGCAGTGCCCGGCCCGATTTATGGTCCCGAGAAGTATGCAGCGTTGCGGTCCGCGGCGTGTTTCACTCTGCCGAGCCGACAGGAAGGTTTCAGCGTAGCGGTATTAGAGGCGCTCGCATGTCAGACACCCGTCGTCATTACGCACGCCTGTCATTTTCCGGAAGTCGAGCAGTGCGGTGCAGGTTACGTTGTCGGAAACGACCCGGTCGAGCACGCAAACGCCTTTGATCGCATTCTTGCCGACGACGACGAACGCTCACGGCGTGGCCGCGCCGGCCGAACACTTGTAAGCTCTAAGTATACTTGGGATCACATCGCAAGATCGGCAGTGGCCTTGTACCACCAGTATCTGAATTGAACGCAAGTGTTCTCGCCATTCGCGGCTCGATCAACCCACTCCCAATCGAAGCGGGTACGGGCGTGAGCATCATCCACTCGTTGCCGATTCGCGGCGAGACTTGGGTCAGCACTTCTAAGTTTACGCTCATCGTGGCGGAGCATCCCGAATGAACGGTTCTGTCACTGTCGATTCGTATGAGTCGAACAGTTCTCACGTGAGTCGAACGAAGGAAGAACTCGCAGCTGTCGACGATGCTGAGATGGATGGCCTCTGCGTCTGGACCGATCCCAAGTCGTCTCCCAGCGAGCACAGCTTCCTTAACAAGCTCGGCCGCGTCGCGTGGGGAGCGACTTGGCTGCTTTTCTTTCGTCCTTCGCCGAAGCCATTCTATGCTTGGCGACGGATGCTGCTTCGGCTCTTCGGTGCGAAAGTCGCCGTCGGTGCTAGAGTTCTGCCGTCGGTGAAGATCTGGGTGCCCTGGAACCTGACCCTTGGGCGATTCACCCGGATAGGCGACGGCGTTGACTGCTACTGCGTCGGACCGGTCACGCTCGGCGATTACTCGACGGTTTCGCAGCGGGCGTTCCTATGCGGGGCATCGCACGATGTCTCCGATCCGACGATGTCTCTGGTCGTACGACCGATCAACATCGGCGCCTCGGCCTGGGTTTGCGCCGAGGCGTTCGTAGGGCCGGGCGTCACAGTCGGCAAAGGTGCGGTGGTCGCGGCGCGTGGCGTCGCCGTCAAGGATGTTGAGCCTTGGACGGTCGTCGGTGGAAATCCCGTGCGTTTCCTTCGAAAGCGCGTTCTCAAACGTGTCACCGACACTACGCACACCGAACGTCATGGTCCGCCTCGAAGGCCACGGTAGCCATTTGTGCGGCATACGAACACACGAGGGC
>JACCRE010000079.1 GCA_013813775.1 Planctomycetaceae bacterium | reverse complement strand
GCAAAGCTCAGACTCTCGCCGCAACCTGCAACGCGGTTCGTCTTCACACCTTTTGCGCTTCTTGTGCCTTTTCGCGGCCATCCACCGTCAGATTGAATCGGGAGAGGCCGGGGATCGGGAGGACGGGGCGAATAGGAGGGTGCGAGAAAAATTCTCAACCCTCAACCCAGGCAGGTGCCGGCGAGCGGCGTAAGAGCCTGTCACACAGGTGCCCGCCTCGCATCGACGTTGACTTGTGCAGCAGGCTGCGGTAGCGTCGATTGAGAGCCAGCGATCCCTTTGTTCGATTTTTCATGTGCGGGCCGTCACGGCACCGGAATCCATTGAGGCATCATGCTCGGCTCCGAACCTTACTTTCTTCATAACTTCGTCGGGAGATCTTTCGATGAGAATCCGATTACGCGGCTTTACGCTCATCGAGCTGTTGGTCGTCATCGCGATCATCGCGGTTTTGATCGCGCTCTTGCTGCCCGCCGTTCAGCAGGCTCGTGAAGCGGCCCGGCGGACCCAGTGCAAAAACAACCTCAAGCAACTCGGGCTGGCCAACCACAACTACCATGACACGTTCGGCCAGTTCCCCATCAACCGGTTCGACAATACTTCAGAGAACAACATGGGAGGACCTCCGACGGGAAATAACCTTGCCGTTTTCCTCGGCCTCCTTCCCTACATCGAGCAGGGCCCCCTCTTCCAAGGCATCGATTTCGATGGCCCTGGGTCGAGGAACCTGACGTTGTACCCTGTCGGCGGAAAACGCGTCTGCGACTATAAAATCCCTATCTATATGTGCCCAAGCGACTCGGGCGTGGACACGCCCACCGTGACAGGTGCGGCGAAGTGCAGTTATGCGCCGAGCATCGGGGCGCAACACATGGAATCGGCGTTCGGATGCAATCTCGCCACTTGGGCCGGAGCCTACCCCGCCGGATTCGACGCGAACGGCGACGGCGAAGACCCGTTCAACCGCGGAAACGTGCGTTCCGACTTCGGGAATCAGCCGGTCTCCGGCCCGTTCGGGCGCGGCTACTTCTCGCCACTCAACTCGAAGCTGCGGGATCTCACCGACGGAACGTCCAACACGATCTTGATGGGGGAGATTCGCATGACGTGCAACGACTTTTCCCCTTGGGGTTGGTCTTGGCCCGAGTCCCTGTGGTACGCGACGACGGCGCCGATCAACTTTCCGACATGTCCGGATGACCCCGGATACGGCTCCAATCCTTGCTTCTCGAAAGACTATAGGAACTGGAACGCGACGTTCGGGTTCAAGTCGCAGCATACCGGCGGCGCGCAGTTCCTGCTCGGCGACGGCTCGGTTCGCTTCATCCAGGAGAACATCGACCGGCTGACGTACGCCCGGCTCGGCGACAAAGCCGACGGCGGCGTGATCGGCGTTTTCTGAACTCGATGGCCCCGACGGGTGGCGAGGCCTCATGTGCGATTCATCGTGGAAACCAGAAATACAGACATAGAACCCGAGAGGATGGCCGTGCGTTGGTCCTTTGTTTTGCTGACCGTGGCGTTCCTGACGACCGGTTGCGGTGGAGAAAGTTACCCCGAGACATACCCTGTCACGGGTATCGTCACACTCGATGGTAAACCTGTCGAAGGAGCCAACGTCGCCCTGGTTTCCGGCGACCCGGCCGTGCGATCGGCCGGCGGCATGACCGATGCGCAAGGGAATTTTTCAGTCACGACGTATTTCGACCCCCAGCATCAACCCGAAGGGGCGATGCCGGGGGACTACGCCGTCACGGTCAGTAAATTAGAAGAACTGGAGACTTCGGCGGCGCCGAGTGCGGAAGAAATGATGGCCGGGCAGATGAAATTCACCCCTCTGAAATCTCTGCTCCCGAAGAAGTACGGCGACCCGAAGACATCCGGCTTCAAAGTCACCGTCGGTGAAGCCCCGGTCGAACCGCTTAAGCTGGACTTGCAGGGGCGAACGATTTTCTCCAGCAGTATGTTGGATCGTCGGGCGTAATAGGCGATATATTAGCCCGTCCTAATTTTTAAGGAGATGTGATGATGAAGGCATGCTCACTGGGAAGGATGATCGGAACTCTACTAGCAGCCTGTTGAAGTAATCGACGGCACCGGCCGACGAACCAGCCAAATGTCGAGAAATGCAGGGAATTCGGCTCATGACTCAGACGCGTCGCGAGGCATTTTGAATACTTCAACGGGCTGCTAGACCCAGATCATCTTAAGGTCTGTGCTTCGTTCCTTGAGGACGTCAAGTTGTTCAACTCGAACCTCTCGGTCATCGACGAGGCCTTCGAGTATCTGTCGCTCCAGGCGGCCAAGGGTGAGAAAGGCCAATACTTCACACCACGGCACGTCATCGACATGTGCGTGAAAATGCAGAATCCCACCCTTGACGAGTACATCATCGATACGGCCGCCGGGTCGTGCGGCTTTACCGTACATGGTATTTTCCACGTATGGGGTGACGTATTCACGTCGCAGGGCGCGAATGCTTGGTCTCATTGCCGGGGATGGCCGCACAAATGTGTATAGGGCCAACGCTCTTGACCCGCGCTCATGGTCCGATGAGGTGAAGGTCGGCTTCAAGGACCGCCTGCGGCATTTCGCGGACCCCGCCCGCGACAAATGGAATCGCGAAAACTACCGCCACTTCGATTTCGACGTTCTCCTGACGAATCCTCCGTTCGCGGGGAATATCAAAGAGAGCCGCATTCTTCATCAATTCGAGCTGGCCAAGACGGAAAAAGGGAAATGGAAGAAAGAGGTGAGCCGCGACGTTCTGTTCATGGAGCGCAACTTGGAATTTTTGCGGCCGGGAGGACGAATGGCCATCGTCCTTCCTCAGGGCAGGTTCAATAACGTCACCGATGACGCGCTGCGTGCGTTTGCAGGTAGCCATGCCCGGGTAGTTGCCGTGGTGAGCCTCCACGTCAACACTTTTAAACCCCACGCAAACATTAAGACGAGCATCCTGTTTCTGCAAAAATGGAACGATGACGCGAAGACTGGACCATTGTGCAAGAAGGTGGACGACTACCCGATTTTTTTCGCCCGGAGCGAGCACCCGGGCAAGGACAATGTTGGCGACTACGTCCACCGAATCGGTGAGGACAACACGCCAGTTCTAGACGAACATGGACACCTTGTCGTTGAGCACGATCTGGATGATGTCGCCGAGGCGTTCGCCAAGTGGTAGTGTCCTACGATTGAGTTGGTGACGGCGGCTTTATTTGGAGAGCTGGATTCTTCCGGATTTGATCTTCAAGAAAAGCGTAGGCGTCGTCCGGCGTGTCGAATTCAAGATCGCCCCAACCGAGTTTCGCAGCATCGCCCGACACCTTGCTTATCTTCCCTTCGCCGCTGTCGACATGTTCAGCCCAAGAAAGCTCGTACTGTCGGATGCGCCACTTTCCATTCGGCGTCTTGAAGAGGTCGGCCGTCTCGCCAGTCTCTAATTCTCGGCTGTCACCCATCCCATAGTCGTCGGTCATGTCGCACCCCTGAACGAAAGAAGGCCCGCCGGGGCATTCCGGCGGGCCTTCGATTCTACCAGACCTCACGCCGCGACGGTCGCCGCTTCGGTCAACAATCGTTCGATCGACCACGGTTCACTCGTCAGCCCCGCCGCGACGGCCGGGGTCGTCTTCACGGCCGAATGTTTGCGGCAGAAGTTGAAGTGCGCGAAGAACAGGGCGAGCATCGCCTCATGATGGCGTCGGCTCTTGCTGAAACCGTTCGTCAATCGCACGTCGAACGAATGAACCTTTCCGTCCGAATGGAAATCCGCCGGTTCACAGAGCCGCTGATACCCTTCTCGATCCTTGCTCCATTTCGTCAGGCTCTCGCTTCCGCAGTGTCCGCAGACCATCGGCCTCTTCCCCTCGGTGGGGCGAAGCCGTTAGAATCGCTCTTGTTCAGGGAGGCGATCGAGCGGCTTCGCTCGGTTGTTTCTCGGCCCGATGGGATTGGCGTCCCGTCGGGCCTTTCTTCTACGCAGTATTGTACGCGCACAACTATGGAATGCAACGACAATCCGTTGACGACGGATCATTTTGCGCGTACAGTTCCAAGATATGGAAACGAAACGCGCCCCCGGCAGGCCGCCTAAAGGCGGGGAATCGCAAACTGCCCGTATTCATCTCCGTGCTGAGCCGTCCGAAAAGAACCGCTACGAACGCGCCGCCAGCAAAGCAGGCGTGTCCCTTGCGGATTGGATCAAAGCCCGCCTGAACCGCGCGGCAAAGCGCGAGGTCGGCGAATAAGCGGCGGGCGGGGGGATCGAACCCAATCCGGCTTTTGCCGGCTCCCTTCGGCGGTGTATAAAACCGCTGTGGCCGCCAAACCACGGGCCGCCCGCCAACGAAAAAAGGCCCGGCAGCGATCAATTCGCTGCCGGGCCTTTTGGTTTCAGACGATCAGGCGGCTGCCTGATGCTGGTAGTTCAGCAGCGGGTGTTCGGCATTGACGAATGCCATCAACCACTTCTCACGCTGGCTCTGGGTTGCGCCGGGTGCGGCGAACGCCTTGACAGTCATAGACTCATCTTTCAGATCAATCCACGGGATTCCGTATTGTTGATGCAACGCGATGCGGTGCCGCAGCCTAGACGTTTCGCCCGCATAGATGGGGCGAGAGTGGTCGTAGATCGCGTACAACCCCGGCACGTCGGCAACGCTGTCTAGGTTCACCGACCGAAAGGGGCCGATTGAGACTAGATCATAAGCACTAGGCAGATCCTTTATGGGGCGTAGCAGTCTGGTTTTCCGCAGATTCAGAGCCGCCCATCGCAGCTTGAGACGTGTCTGGTTGACTATCTCCAGAGCAATCCTGTCGAACTCTTCCAGCAGACCAGGATCGCAAAGCACGCGATCTAATGTCACGCCCTCGGTCCGTTGAAGCACACGGATCGCAATCTCTGACGCAAATTGATAATCGTCGAAGTCACGAAACTCGGTGGGGCGGGTTGTTGGCGGAATCTGAATCCCAAGCCGTTCGCGTTGTTTCTTGCTCTTCCGGACGTTCATCAATGCCTGATTGAGAACGATCGGCGGCTGCTTTAGGCCAAGTTCTGCGCACCGACGTAGGAACTTTGGGTTGTAGTCCGGATCGACGATGATTCGGTCAATCGCGAATCCGTCATGCACGTCGGCAAAGGCCCGAACGACAGACACGAGATCGCCACCAATCCGCGATTGTAGTGGCATCGCGAGCTTCGCGACGGCGAGTTGATTGAGGCTAACGTTCTCTCGCTTCGCCTCTACTTCCAAGATTTCGTGAAGCGATTTCGGAACGCGGACATTGAATCGGCCACTCTTCTCGGGAAGCCGCGGGGTTGACCCCTTTCGCAGCCCTGTTTTCTTCATTAGTTCTGCTTGGATCGCCATAACCTCGTTGTACTGAGGTGAGTCAAAGAAGGCGTCTCGCTCGATCTCCGAAGGGAACGCGGTCGCGATAACGCCGCTCTTCTGATCGAACATCACTACAGAGAAGTCCGCCCACGTATCGACGTTTGCGGCAACATCCCTTGCTTTGGCGACAACTTCGTCTGCCTTATTCTGAATAGACATGCTGGTTTCCCTTAGCCGGTGGCTGCCTGTGAATTGCCGTCTTGGTCTTCGTTGTCGAGAAGCCGCTTGAACTCGTCGAACAGTGACTGCTGCTCCTTGTCCGGAGGTTCGGCACCGTCAACGTCGAGAATCTCAACCGTGGGAGGGCCGATCTCGGTGTACATAGCGGTCTGCTCCAGCCCGAATCCGATCGCCTTCACGATCCTCCGAAAGAGCGGAAGTTTGTCCGGATCGACGGCGACCTTCACCATCCAGCACACGTCAATGACGGTTTCTCCGGTGTCCGGATCGACCCACTGTCCACCGGAGGTGACGCCCGGCGGGCTATTGGTCTCCCCGATAGGGGTGTGGCCGCCGAATTGGCGATTCAACACCCTTTGGATGCCGGACATTCCTTCGACAGTCAGTTGCCGCTGGCTCCGACCGTACTGAAGGGGGATCAGTATGAGGCAGGGATGCTTGAGCATGGTGATATGGTACCACCCATGACACCACTGAACAGCAACTAGTTCGGACTTTATTTTGCGATTTTCCCAAAGCCGCTGTCGCGCAACAACTTACGAGTTGACGGTACTTGATGGCGTGGTAGTCTTCTCGTGTTCCCACAAGACTCGTTTTGGACGCAACGCGATGATTCGCCCCCCGGTGAAGTGGCACGGCGGCAAGAGATACCTTGCAAAGAGGATCATCGAGCATTTTCCGAAACACCGCATTTATCTAGAGCCCTTCGGCGGCGCGGCATCCGTTCTGCTCAACAAGCCTCCGTGCGAAGTTGAGACGTACAACGATCTCGACCTCCGCATCACGCGGTTATTCCGCGTGCTTCGCGACCAAGGCAGCGAGTTTGTTCGCCGAGTGCGGTTCATTCCGTACTCACAGCCAGAGTTCGACGCCGCAGCGGATTACCCGGACGGTGCGATCGACCTCGATATGGCCATCTGCGATTTCGTTCGCTGGCGACAGTCCTTCGGCGGGAAAGGAAAGTCGTTTAGCTACACGATCGGACGAGCCAGAGGCGGCATGGCCGGTGACGTAAACGCATGGTGGACGGCAATCGATCAACTACCTGAAATTATCGAGCGGCTGCGGCGAGTCCAGATCATCCGCCAGTCGGCGTTCGACGCGATCCCTCGGTTCGATCACCCTGAGGGACTGATCTATTGCGATCCCCCTTACGTTCACGACACGCGATCACCGGGAGGGCGTGACGTGTATGGGGTCGAGATGACGGATGCCGATCACGAGAAACTTGCCGCGACGTTACAGCGATGCAAGGCCAAGGTCGTGTTGAGCGGCTACCCGTCGGAATTGTACAACCGGCTCTACGGGGAATGGCGCAGTGTCACGTTCGATATTGCGAACCACGCCGCAGGCGGTCGCGAGAAGTCCCGTGAGCAAGAATGCCTCTGGATGAACTTCTAGTCGCGGAACTTCGGCAGTTGAGAGAACGTCCGCGAGCAGCTAAGCGGACGTTCTACTTGCGCCGTCACCAACTCAATCGTAGGACACTACCCGCCAAGTGGGCACGGCGACAAAAGCTGTCGTTCCACGCGGAGGAGAACTAGTGCGTACCACCCCGGTCTCTAGCGCGATCCAGGCGAGTTGGGTAACCTTCCGTTGTTCATCAAAAAACGGAGGGGGAAGGGATGCAGTCGTATTCCTCGGAGATGCGGCGGGACGTGCTGGCGGCCAGCGAGTTGGGTGCGACGACACAGGAGGTCGCCTTCGAG
>JACCRE010000280.1 GCA_013813775.1 Planctomycetaceae bacterium | reverse complement strand
AAGCCTGCTCAAGAACGAAACGACGCTGAAGGTCGGCATCAAGAACAAACGCCTCACCGCCGGCCGGGACCAAGCCTACCTCGAACAAGTCCTGCTGGGATAACGCGTTAACGTGCAATCGCCCTGGCCGACAGTCTCGCCAGCGTTTTCTATGGGTTCGGCCGGCTGCTCGTGGGATCCTAAATCCCGCGCGTCTGCCAATTTCGCCACAGCCCCGGCGAAGAGTCTGACCTCCCACGGCGCCTCACTGGAATCGCCAGCACAAAAGTAGGGGGTTGGAGGGCGCGAATCAAGAACGGGAACGTGCTGTCGACGCTCCGTCGCTCTCCTGAGACGTCCACGCGAGGTTACTCGTTATATGTTTTCAGGTATCGGGCCAGTGCGGCGACGTTCGTCGAGTAGGTCGCGCCGTTGATGACGCCGCCGATCGGTTCCACTTTGTGATGACGCAGCCGGCCAGACTCCACCCAGGCGCCGCGCTCGTCGAGCGAGTCGATGATTCGGCGAACGATGGCGGCGTCTGGTGCGTCTTCCGCGCCGGCGGTGGAGTCAGAATGTCCCGCCTTCGCGGATTGATACATGGCGTCGAGTTCGTCGAGCCTCGAATCGACGATGTATCCGTAGCCGGTGGCAAGGCGGTCGTCGTCGTAGGTCATCGCGTGCTTGCCGTCGCGGCGCGTGAAGTAAAGCGGACGATTGGTTTCCAGCTCATAGAAGCGGGCAAGCCCGGCCGTCGGGCAGCCGTGACGCCTTGAGGTACGCGATCGCGCGCGGAATGGGTTCCAGATAGTTCACCTTTCCGGTGGCGTCGGCGAGACGGATCAACGATGCGACGATCTCCTGGGATTCGCGCCCGCTGATCGACGGAGGCTCGAAAGCCCGCGACCAGACCGGCTGCATGTTCCGGTCGTACTGCTGCGCCCACGCCGGCTGGGGCGCGGGCATCTGGGCCAGCAGCAGGAACTCGCCGGCTCGCTTTGCGGCGTCGAGGTAGCGTTCGTCGTGGTAGACCTCGTGGGCGCGCAGCAGCGTGTCGATCATCCGAGACATAAGTTCGTCGTTCGTGACGTAGCACCCCGTGAAGTCCTTCGGCCAGGTCTTCCGCCAGGTCTGGGGATACGACGCGTTGACGACGGGATAGTCGTCCTCGCTCGGCGGAGACGATTGCAGTCGGTCCCAACTCGCCGACCAGCCGCCGTTGGGGTATTGCGCCGTCAAAAGCGACTTCAACGCGAGTTCGGCAGCGGCGTGAACGTCTTCATCTTCGAAGCCGAGCGTCTTGTCGAGTCGGACGAGAAACCGTGTCGCGGCCTGGGTTACGTCGTCGTCGAGGATCGTCTGGTTGCCTTCGTACTTGCGTCGTTTCCAGGCATCCCAACCGCCGTTGATCTCGCGGTCCTTGCGAGGAACGGCGTCTTTCGCAGGGCGGCCCTCGAGGTCGAGACGGTAGAGAGACTTCTTTCGTTCTTCCGGTGCGAAGCTGATCGAGTAGTACCATCCCCCCGATTGACGCTGCCCGAGCAGCAGGGCACGACCAGCGGCTTTGGCGGCTTCGAGATGGACGTCGTCTCCGGCGGCGTCGTAGGCGTCGAGAAAGGCTTCGCCGACGGTGGGCGTGCCGGGAGGCTGGACCCAGATCGTGTCGTCGTCGGTCGTGCCTTCGCCCTCGCGTAACGTGAGATCGGCGTTCGATGCGTACACGTATCCGCCGTGTCGAGAGGCTTGGTTGTGTTGAAAGGTCGTCGCTTTTCGCAGTGCCGCTGTGACTTCGTCGCGCGTCGGAGGTTCCGCTGCGACGACCGTCGCGGCTTCACAGAAAGTCAGGCAGACGACGAGCAGCGAAGACAAGCGCGACATCGCTCGGCCCATCAACTTCGGTTGCGGTCAGGGACACTTCACTCGCGAGCAGGCTTCAACTTCCAATTTTCGTCGAAGAAGTCCGCGGCGACGACCTTGCCGGGAGTGCGGCTGTTCGGTTTCGTCTGTAGGTCGATCACGGCCCAGTCGGGGAGCATCGGCACCTGGCGGGCGTTGTTGAGATAGGCGTACTCGCGGAAGGTGAACGAGCTGTTGAGCACGACGTACCGGTTCGGGTTCAGCGGGTTCGGCTGAATGAGAATTAATGCGTGTTGGTCGGACGGAAAGGCCTTCTCGCCGACAGTGATCGAATCGTTGGTCCAGGCGATCGGTAACTTGTCAGCGATGCGTTTCAGCACGGCGTTGCTCGTCGGATCGCCCCACAGCACCAGATTCGCGTTCGCGACGTCGTCGTCGGTGATCGCGGTGTCGTCTTTCACGCGGGCGTCACCCCGGAAGTGTCGTCGCCAATGCTCGATCGCGCGGTCGAGTTCCGCATGGCACCACTCGTCGAACGTGGCGTGGGGACTCTCGCCCGTCGGCCGCACGAAGATGAACGAATCCATGAAGGCATCGTCGATCGGCCCCTGGAGGTCGTGACGTTTCCGCAGCGATGCCGACTCCAGCGGTCCGACCTGCCATGCCTCACCGTCTCGATGTAATGAGATCATCCACGACCCGTCGGAAGTGGTCGCAGGCGCATCAAGCGTCTGTCCGTCGATCTCGACTGACACCGGATGCGCCTTCGCGAAGGGGCTTCGTCCGGACGGAAACTCAAAACTCATCGCGGTCACGTTTTCCGTCGTCACCGCGAGCTGTGACGCGTCTGTGATCTTCGCGTCGATCGCCGCACGCTCCCAATGCTCGCCGAGCGCATCGAGCGTCACCCAGTTCATGCGGTTGTATTTCAGCGTGTACGTTTCGAGCCGCACATGCGGCGGAAAACGTTCACGACCGACCTCGGCGAGGCTCGCAAGCTTGTCGTCGACGATTTTCGCGGAGTCGGGATGGTACTTGTGAGCCGTCTGCGGGCCGATGACGTGCGTCAACGGCACGCCGTGCTCCGCGAGAGCTTCCGCCATCACGTCGGCGGCCTGCTTCTGCTTGTCGATTTCGCCGCTGTAGGCGACGGTCGGGCATTGCAAGAGATTCAGTGCATAGAGATCGCAGTCGTAGAGCCGCCAGAGCTTCTTTTCGTACCAGGTCGGCTCCAGCGTCTCGTTTTGGAAGACGTTCAGAAACCGCGGCGTCTCGGCGAAGCCGGCGCCGGGATTCGCCGCGAACCAGCGGTCGGAGTAGTGCGTCGCGAACTGCCAGGCGGCCGCCCCTCCCATCGAAAAGCCGCGCACGCTGATGCGGTCTTCGTCGATGGGGTAGTGCTTCTTCACGTCCTCGATCGCTTCGAGCACGTCCACCTCGCCCGCGAACTTATTCGCGTTGCAATAGCGACCGTAGGGATGCAGCACGATCGTGTCCGGCGGGGCGAACTGACCCACCGAGTTCATCCGCTCGTGAAGAAAGTTCACTTCGCTGAGCGTTTCACCGCGACCGTGAAACCAGACATCGAGGCGGTAGCGCATTTCACCGCCGGGTTGATAGTCAGGCGGCACGACAAGTCCGTACGGCTGGATCGAATGATCGATCTTCGACCGATAGCCGCGGACGACGAGGCCTGTTTTACTTGTCCAGCGTTCTGGACCTTCGACGAGACGGCCATCGGCCTCGTTCACCAGGATCTGTGCCTTGTGAAGTTCATCGGGGGCGAAAAACTCCTGGTGATCCACGGCGGTCTTCGCCGCGCGATACAGTACCTCGATGTCGTTGAGCGACGCCTTGGTCGGGCTGTCTTCGCCGTCGCGAACCTCGTCGATCTTCCTGCCGAGCGCGTCCAGACGCTGCAGGAGATAAGCGGTGATCTTATCGTCCGGCGACAACTCGATGCCAAGCTTCGGAATCCGGCGGACATCGTCCGGCTGATTATCGGCCGGGCCGTCAGCGAACAAAGTCAGCGGAAGAAGCAACAGAGCAGCGAGCGCGAAAGGCGGCCTCATGCGGCGGCTCCGGGAAGTGTGGCGAATGGTACTTTCAATCCCGTCATGCGCGGGAAGGGCGATTATCGGCCCGGTACGCCTCCGGTGCCAACGACTTCGTGAATCGCAAGTTGGCGGGCGAGCAGCGGCGCATTGGTCGCGCAAACCGACCGTGCTAAGCTGCGCCTGCACGAACGAAGGGAACACCACTCGGTCCGAAGCGACTTCCTGACGAAAGCGAGCGTCGACCATGGTGGAACGACGGCGGGGGACTCTGTTGTTCTTCGCGGCGATCGCGGCCGTGATGCTGTCGCTGGGAGGCTTCATCGCGTTCCGGTACTACGACGGCAAGCAGTTGCTCAACGACGTGGAACAAACCGGCAACGTCTTTCTCGAGACCGAACCGCTGCGACCGGAGTGGTTGCGGACAAGGCTGGCCGACCACTCACGGCCGTTCGAGCGGATCGTCGGAGCGCGCATCGGCGAATGGGGCGAAGATCCGGCCAGGCCGCGAGGGCGACGATCAGTTCGGATCGAGGCCGGTCCCTGGATCGATCGGCTGTCGAAGGTCCGCACGCTGCGAACGCTCGATCTGCGCAGCAATAGGACCGTGACCGACGAAGACATCGGCCGGCTCGCTGCGACAATGCCTCCCGATCTGGAAAAACTCGAACTGAGCCGCACCGACATCGGCGACGAATCGCTGAAGGCGATCAGCGAGATTCCGAACCTCAAGGAACTCTCTATCTCCCTGACGTTCGTCACCGAACGAGGCATCGACACGCTGCGCGTGACGCGTCCCGACATGAAAATCGTCGCCGATCCGTTCACGCGGCGGGGACTTGGACGAGTGCGGCGGAATCTCTACCCCGACGGCGACAGGCACGTCGTGCATGGCTTTTCCGTTCCGGCAGACATGACGGTCGTCGAGGCGGAACGTGTCGGACGAATTTCAAGCCCGATCTGGATCGGCGTCGTCAATCCCGTGCAAGACGGTGTGATACAAACGTTGGCGAGGCAGCCGAACATCGATAGCCTCGCTCTCTTCTCGCATGAAGTCACGATGGACGATCTCGCAATGTTTGCGAGTTTAACGAGACTCAAAAAGCTGACGATGTACTCGGCTCACCTCGACGACCAGAAGCTTGCCGCGGCGTGCGAGATCACGTCGCTGAAGGAACTTTGGCTGCTCGGAGAGGCCGATATGGCTCTTGCAGGAAAGATCCGCGAACGCCGCAGTGATCTCGCCGTGCACTTCGAGCCGCGCGATGGTGTCGGCTATCGCTTTTCGTACCGCTATAAGCCGAAGTCGAGTGGCGGAGAGTGACCTTCGGTGTGAAGGCGATTTTCTGGCTACGGCTTCAGTCCTGTCGGAACGCCGTTCGGGAACTCCTCAGCGAGCACTTGCTTCGCGTATTCGACGCGGTTTGCCGGCTTGGGGTGCGTGCTGAGGAACTCGGGGGCGCTACCGCCTCCGCCGGCGTTCTCGAGGATCTTCATCACGCCGAAGATCGCTTGCGGGTCGTAGCCGGCCGCATAGGCGAGCCGCACGCCCCATCGGTCGGATTCAAACTCGTCGTTACGACCGTATTTCATGTTGATCATCGAGGCCGCGGCCTGGGCCGCCATCATGGCCCGTTGATCGTCGGCGGCGACGCCGGTCGCGCTCACGAGTCCGACCGAAAGATTCTGCTTGGCCATCCGCTCGGCGCCGTGACGTGACAGCACGTGACCGATCTCGTGCCCCAGCACCATCGCCAGTTGTCCTTCAGTTTCGAACTGTTGGAACAACGCGGCCGTGATGAAGACTTGTCCGCCCGGCAAAGCGAAGGCGTTAACCGTTTCATCGTCGGCGAGCAGGTGGAACTCGAAGGGATAAGGGTTCTTGCGGCCTTGCTCGGCAAGCGTCTTCTCCAGACCGGCGAGAAGTTCGGCTCCCACACGATCGACGAGGGCGTTCGCTTTCGGGTCGCGGACCTCTCCACCGAACTGCGCGGCGATTTCGGGAGCCGTTTGCAGGCCCAGTGCGATCTCCTGGTCGGGTGAAAGGGCGACACGCTCCTTCTCGCCGGTCACAGGGTTCTCGGAACTGTTCCAGAAGTAGGTCGCCAGCGAGATCAGCACGATTCCCGCCGCCAGCACCAGACGCCCCTTGCCACTCCCGCCATACCTGCCGATGCGTGCCACGGATGCTTCCTTTGCGAGGCGGGAATTGTAGTGTGACGCAGATTTGAAGCAACGCTTTCAGAGCCGCGAACGTCAGGGAGCGCTTCCAAGCCGCTGCCATGCGCTCCTGACGGTCACGGCTCTGTTCTCAAACTCAATGTCACCGTGGCCTATTTCGGCCTCACGAACTTGCAGAAGCGACTCGTCTCGCCGTCGGCGGTTTCGTCCTGAAAAAGAAACTCGAGATCGTTCTCGTCGAACGTCTTGAAGAACTCATTCCAGGTGACGCGTTTGAGGTTCGGCTCGTCCTCGCCGAAGTCGATGCGGAGCAGGCCGGCGTCGTCGTCGGCACTGCCCGTGCCTTTGACGGCCGCAGGGTGCCCGCCGCGAGTCTCAGCCCAAGTTTTGATCGTTTGACGGGAAGTCGTGCGGTGCGCTTCGTGGGGCATGGGGGGATGTCCTCGTCTGACTGATCCGAACGGATCGCGTTGTGATGCAGATTTCGGTGAATGCGGGTCAATTGCTTTGTGGATTGCGAATCCTGTGCCGCACTCCATCGCGGCAGGCGGGCCGACGCCCGGCTGCTGCCGCACATCTGGTCGTCTATTGTACCGAATGGTGATGATCGCCAGACGCCCGCCTTGAACGGCAGAAGCCCAGACGGGTCCAGCAGCCGTTCCCTGTTCGCCTTCCTCGTTCCCTGTTCCCGGCACCAGCGACTTTCCTCTACAATGCGCACGCACCCCGACTGAACTGGCAGCGTTACGCCTGCCGCTTGCCATGTCCGCAGTGATTCTTCAGCCGCCGAGCGACATCCACGACGCTCCGGCGGAGCGGGTCACGGTGGCCGGAAAGCCGATTTCACGACCGCCTGGGCTGTTGGGTGCCCGCGCCGCGATGGACGGGCTGGCATGCCTCGCGCTGGCCGTGCTGATGCTGCGTTCGTTCCTCGTCGAGGGGTACATGATCTCGACGGGGTCGATGGCGCCCGCGCTCTACGGCTATCACAAGCGGGTCGTCTGCCCGACGTGCGGCGAGGTGTTCGCCCGCGGCGTCGCCTTCGACGGCTCGACAGCCTTTGCCAGCGACGAAGACGAGCCTTCCGGCGGACGGGCCCATGCGACCTGCCCCAACTGCGGCGAAGCCGCGATCGGCGTCGCCGACGTGCCGCGCAATCACGGCGACCAGTTGCTGGTGCTCAAGCACGCTCATGAGCTGCGCCCGCCCCAACGCTGGGAGGTCGTCGTCTTTCGCAATCCGGAACATGCGACTCAGGCCTTCGTGAAGCGCGTCGCCGGCCTGCCGGGCGAGCGAGTGCAGGTCATCGACGGCGACCTGTTCGCCGACGGCGAGATCTGCCGCAAGTCGCTCGCGAACCAACGCGCGATGCGCATCCCCGTCTTCGACACCGACCGCGTTCCGTACAACAGCGAATCGTGGCAGCCGCGCTGGCTCGGCGATGCGGGCTGGAAAACGCACGACGAAGGCGGACGACGCACGTTCGCGTTTTCTTCGGGGGATGCTTCCGATTCGGAGAACCGGGAATCGGCTCGGGTGGCGTGGTTGTCCTACCACCATCACGCCCCGGCGGAAACACTGTTCGAGACGTCGGTGCGGGTGGCCCGGTTGCCGTTGGGGTTCGAGTTCCCCGATTCGCCGCTCGTCGAGCCGGTGCGGTTCGACGCCGATCCCGTGGACGGTGCGGCGGGGACGCTCACGGCGATCGGACCGGTGAACGACGCGTGGGAACACCGCCTGCGAGATCTTTCGGCCGATGCCGCGTATCAGGCGGCGGTCACTGAACTTGTTCAGCGATCGCACCGCCTGCCCATCACCGACGCCTATGCCTACAACCGCTCGCACGTCACGCAACATGCCGTGGGCGATCTCATGGTCGCCTTCCGGCCGCGCCTAAAGGGTGAGGGCGTCTTCGCCGTCGAGATGACCGACGGGCGGGAACGCTTCCGACTCATCGGCGATGCGCGAGAGCGAACGCTTTCGCTCCGCCGCACGGTCGGAGATGAAGAACTGCGTTCCGCCGAACTTCCGTCGGCCCTGCTGTCGGACGACGGGGCATTCGTCGAGATGTCGGTGATGGATCGGCAGGTGCTCGTGGCGATCGACGGGCAGGAACCGTTCGCCCCTTGGACGTTCGACGCTCCCGCTTCGCTGGAACAGCTTGCGACCAGCCCCGTTCGTGTGGGAATCAAAGATTCCGACGCGTCCGTCGAATCACTCGTGCTCTACCGCGACGTGTACTACACTCGCGGCAGGGCACGCAACGGCGTCGATCAACCGTATGCGCTTGCGGACGACGAGTATTTCGTGCTGGGAGACAACAGCCCCGTCTCGCTCGACAGCCGTAGTTGGGCCGACGGGGCCTTGAAGCGGAACCTGTTGCTGGGCAAGCCCTTCGTCGTGCATCTGCCGAGTCGCCCGGCGACGCTGCGGCTCGGCGACCGCCGTTGGACGGTGCGGGTTCCCGACTTTGGGCGAATGCGATATATTCGGTAAAGAACGGAAATAGAACGGAGACGTGAAGGCTCCTTTTCCGTCGATTGTGCCTCTTCGCGTCGCATAAGTGCTGCTGCAAACAATCTCGAACCCACGGCGCTCGCAGATGGCCGAAAGTCGGAAACCCGCCGAGAAGCAGGCCGCTGCGGAGACGCCTCCCAAGAAAGACGGCACGCGCGAGACGATCGAGTCGATCGTGATCGCCTTCATCTTCGCGTTTCTCTTCCGCACGTTCGAGGCCGAAGCGTTCGTCATTCCCACCGGGTCGATGGCGCCGACGCTGCTCGGTCGGCACAAAGATGAAACGTGCCCCAAGTGCGGGTTCTCGTTCACCGTGGGGGCCAGCGAAGAGCTCGACCGCGAGGGCAACTTCCTCATGAAGCGGATCGAGAGCGCGATCTGCCCTAACTGCCGCTTCGAGATGAACATCCGGCAGGATCCGGTCTTCATCGGCGATCGCATTCTCGTCACGAAGTTCAATCCCGAGATCGGCGACACCGACCGCTGGGACGTGACCGTCTTCAAGTTCCCCGAAGACCCGACGACGAACTACATCAAGCGGCTCTGCGGGCTGCCGGGCGAGACGATCGAGATTCGCCAGGGCGACCTCTACAGCATTCGCGACGGCAAGGCCGAGATTCTGCGCAAGCTCACCGGCGACAAGCAGCGGGCCGTCTTGCAGGTCGTGTATGACGACGATCTGCCTTGCCGCGAGATGCTGGCGGCCGGCTGGCCGGAACGTTGGGCCGGCGTCGCCGACGATGACGGACCGAACGCCGTCGCCGGCTGGTCGGAAGACGCCGACGGCTGGCAAACCGACGGCGAGTCGCGCCGCTATCAGGTCGAAGCCGGCGACGAAAGCCGCTGGCTTCGCTATCGTCACTTCCTTCCGACGCAGGAGGATTGGGAAGACCTGCCCAACGGCCGTCTCGACCCCGAGGCGCGGCTGGTGCTCGATTTCTGCGGCTATAACGCCATGCGTTTCGAGCAACAATTCTCTCCGCCGGAGCAGGGTGTGTATTGGGTCGGCGATCTCGCCGTCTCGGCGACGATCGATCTGCAAGCGGCGCAGGCCGGCGGCGACGTGACGCTGGAACTCGTCGAGGGCAGCCGCAAGTACCGCTGCACGCTCGACCCGAACGGCGGCAAGGCGACGCTCTCGTACGTCGATGCACTCGATCGCGAGCAGCGCGATGAGGCGGCCCGCATCCTCTCGGAAGCCTCCATCGACTTCGCTGCGGGCGACGAGTACGACATCGCCTTCGCGAACGTCGACAACCAGCTTTGGCTCTGGATCGATGGCGATGCGGTCGAGTTTCCGACCGCGACTTACGAGCCATTCGCCGGACAGGTCGTGCAGTTGCCCCGCGTCGACGACCTGACGCCCGCCGGCATCGCGGCGACGAACGTCACGGCGACCGTCTCGCATCTCAAGCTCTCGCGCGACGTGTATTATCGAGCCGACTTCGTCGATCAGCGGACGGCGGAATTGCCCGATATGCACCGTTCGTCGTCGAAGGAAGTCGGCACCGAAGGCACGGAGAATCGCCTGCACGACGCCGCCGACGATCCCGACGTCTACGCCGAGCTGTACCGGAACGCCGTGCCGTGGCTAAGGCCAGACGCTGGCGCGAGCAACCGGCTCACGCTCGGCGACGACGAGTTCCTGATGCTGGGCGACAACAGCCCGCGCAGTCTCGACGGCCGTCTGTGGGGCAACCTGCGCGGAGACTTGCATCGGCACGCGGTGCCGCGGAGTGCCCTCGTCGGCAAGGCGCTGCTGATCTTCTGGCCGCACGGCTTGCGCCTCGGCAACGAGAAAGACGGCGTGGCCCACGGCTGGACGATTCCCGGCCTCGACACCGTCTTCTATCACATGACCGGCCGCTACGACGCGAACGGACGCCCGATTCCCACCGGCATCGCCGCCGACTACCCCGCCCACGGCCTCCCGTTCTACCCGAACTTCGGCAGGATTTTGAGGAGGATTCGGTAGGGGGAACAGCGAACGGCGAACAGGGAACAGTCAACCTGAAGTCGTTCTTCTTCCGTTCCCCGTGCGCTGTTCCCCGTTCGCCCCCACGTCAAGGAAGACGCTCCCCATGTCCCTGCTCGTCTGCCACGGTCTCAAGAAAACCTACCCCGGCGGGAAGAAGGCGGTCGACGGGATCGACTTTTACGTCGAGCCCGGCGAGATCGTCGGCCTGCTCGGCCCGAACGGCGCCGGCAAAACGACGACCTTCCGCATGTCGTGCGGCTTGATCACGCCGACGGCCGGCCGCGTCGTCCTGCGCGGGACCGACGTCACGAGTTGGCCGCTCTATCGGCGGGCGCGGCATGGCATGGGTTACCTGCCGCAAGACGACAGTTGCTTCAAGAAGCTGTCGGTCGAGCAGAACCTGCTGGCGATCCTGGAGTATCTGAATCTCTCGCGGAAAGAGCGGTTCCGCCGGGTCGATGATCTGCTCGACCAGTTCGGCCTTGCCGATAAGCGGAAGCAGCTCGCCGGCACGCTCTCGGGCGGAGAACGGCGGCGTTTGGAGATCTCGCGGTGCCTGGCGAGCCGTCCCGAGCTGATCCTGCTCGACGAACCGTTCACGGGCATCGATCCGGTGACGATTCACGGCATTCAGGACATCATCCGCTCGCTGCGCGATCGCGGCATCAGCATTCTGCTCACCGATCACCGCGAACGCGAAACGCTCACCATCACCGACCGCAGCTACATCGTGTGCGCGGGCAAAGTCGTCGTATCGGGTGACGCCGAGACGGTGCTCTCGGACCCGATGGCCCAGGAGCTCTACTTCGGCAAACGCTTCGACGCGACCTCGATCATCGAAGGCCGCTCGTCGTTCGACAACTCGCACGAACGGGCCGCGTGAGGAATGCGATTTCTCGTTGGCTGTTGCAGCACTCTTTACGGACATCCCTCTCCGCTTCCGCTGGGGAGAGGTGAAGGCGCGTGAGCGCCTTTTGGGCCGTCAGAGGGCACGCGAGAGCAGGAAGGCGCTGTAGGCGACGACGACGGCGACGATGGCGGTCAGGCCGTACATCAATCGCCGCGCGACCGCGAGGTTGCGTCGGGCGATCAACTGGGCGATGGCGCAGACGAAACCGACCATCGCCATCTTGTAATAGACGAGTCCGCGGACGCCCCAGTGGTCGAGGAAGAATCGAGCGACGGGATTTCCCTCGTGGTAGCGGTCGTCCTGTTCGCGTGTCAGAGAGACGAGCGCGACCGTCAGTACGATGTCGAGCACATTGACGAGGATGAAGAACGTCGTTTCCGTTTCGAGCGGCAGATGGCCGCGGAACCAGCCCTTCGCTCGCGTTTCGTCCGACAGGCGTTCATCACGAGTTTTGGACATCGCGGGGCGAGCGGCGGACGTCAGTCCGCCGAGAATATGAGAGCTATCGAACGATCCACGCACCGGCAGGCTCACGCCTGCCGCTCGCCTGCTATGCCTCGAGGATCTTGCGAAGCTGTTCGATGTGCCGGGGAATTTCGGCCAGCGGGTCTTCCGGCTCTTCGTATTCGAGCACGAGATACCCGCGGTAATTCGCCGCGTTCAGAATGTCGATGATGCGTGCGAAGTCGGCGACTTCCTTCTTGCCGTTCGGCTTGATCGCGACCTTGATCTGGGCGTTGACCGCGTAGGGAGCGATCAGGGCGAGATCCCGATAGGGATCGTCGGTCTGGAAGTTGCCGCTGTCGAAGTTCACGCCGAACCAAGGCGAGGGCTGCACGGCCTCGATGATCTTGAGCATTTGCGCGGGCGTCGCCGTGATGCCACCATGGTTTTCGAGAGCGAGGAACACGCCTCGACGGGCCGCGTACTTCAGGCACTCGTCGATGGCCGTCGCGCAGCGCTTGATCGCGCTGTCTTCGCTTTCGCCTTCGGGCACCTTGCCCGCGAAGATGCGAATCACCGGGGCGCCCATCACCGCGGCCCGGTCGATCCAATCCTTGCAGAGATTGATCTGCCCGACCCAGCCCGGCCCTTCCGGAAGGCAGAAGTCATTGCCGATCGCCGTGCCCGAGATATCGAGCCCTAGGCGGAACGCATGGTTCTTCAGCCCGTTCAGATGTTCGACCGCGGCGTCGATGCGAGCCTGCCGGCTTGCGGGATCTTCGGCGGCAAGATCGGTCGGCGGACGGTGGATCGGCGTGCTTTGCACGTGGGCCGGAAAGTAGTAGCCGGTCAGCTCCGTGCCATCGAGACCGAGCGACGCGCAGTAGTCGATGAAGCCGTTGAGAGTCATCTCGGCGGAGGCGAGTTCCTCGGCCGAAGCGTTCGTTTTGAGCTTCGAGCGGAAGGAATACGCCGCCAGACTCAGCTTCATCTTGGGGCCGTAGGGACGCTCGATCGGTCCCGCGGCGAAGGCGGGACGGGCGAACGACGCCGTGGCGGCGGCGAGAGCGGTGGACTTTAGAAAGTCGCGTCGATTCGTCATCGGCGTCGAAAACCTCTCGGCGGTGGGAAGGTCGGGCGGGGAGCCGACATCATAACCGATCGCCCGGCTCGACGACGACCCGAACCCAACGGTCGGCCCACTCCGGCCCCAGCGGCACTTCGAGGCGCAGCGTGCCGTCGCTGTCCACCATCGCGGGCGAATGGGAAATGATCGCAGTGCCGCTTTCCTTCATGCGGGAACGCGATTTCTTCGAGACGTAAAACAGCGACGCGCCGACAACGGCCAGGGCGCAAAGCAGCCCGCCGAAGAACACCACGAGGATGATGATCTCAGGTAACCCCATTGTCGAATCCTCTGCCGCTCGCATGGTTGACGCTTATGGAGCGTGTCAAACCGTGTCAATTTTTGACGGCGTGCGGAGGTATTGGGTCGTGCTCATGTGCAAGATCGATCCACCACTGGACGTAATTTGGTTGTCCGGTCATACCGTTACGCTGCAACGGCAATGCACGGAGTGGCCAATAGTAGACGACCTCGTACACCCGATTCGGTAGCCAGCCTCGGTCCAGGCAGTATGCCGCAGGGCCAGCGCTGAGGAACCACGAGAGCGCCAGCCACAACACCGCCGCGACGATCCATCGCTTCTGCTTCCCAAAGGGACGGCGAGGCGGTGTGTGTGGCATCGATAAGTGATTGCCAATCACTCACTCCTTTGCCGTCGCTTCGCCCCCCGCATATCGCTTCACCGTCGTCGTCAGCGAATACGGCAGCGGTGGTTCGATGGTGCGATCGATGAATCGGAGTTCGCCGAAGGTCGCGACGCCCTGGCCCGGGGCGGCGGGAATCTGGATCTCGAAGCGATCGCCCTCCTTTTTGAGAGGCCGGTCGGTCCAGGTCGCTTCGCGGAAGTCGTTGTTCGCCGAGGTCGCCGTCCAAAGCCGGCCCGACTCGGCCGGCGGGTTCGACGTCATCGAAATCCGCCGATCGCCCGAGTCGGATTCCGTGAACGACCATTCGACCTGCGGCATCGACATGCCCGAGGCGACATGGCGGAACAGCGCCGCGATCGTCGCCTGCACTTTGGGAATGCCGTCCTTCAAGTTGTGGCCGGCGTTGGGGATTTCGAGCACGTACTTCGGCCCCACGAGATCGCCGAAGTAGTTCTTCGCGGCATCGACGACCCAGTAGCGATCGTTGGTGCCGTTGATGATGAGCTTGGGAATCGCGACCTGCTGACGGTAGGTCCACGGGTCCATCATCGTGCGGAGGGCCGTTTCCCGCGGCGTCTCTTCATCGTCCTTCGTGCGAATCAGGCCCTTGCTGCTGTAGTCGTCGATCTGCTCGCTGAACTTGCCCCAGCTTTCGATCTGATACTTCATCTGGGCGCGAAAGTTGAGCGTGTCGATCACGCAAGGCGCCGTCGCGACGATGCGCGAATCGGCGGCGGGAGTCAGCCAGCTCGTCCAGCCGCGCTTGCTGGCACCGGTGATGACGAACTTCTCGACGGGCTTCGGCCAGCCTTCCTTCTCGCCGAGTTCCTTGACGGCGTCCATCGCCTTGACGGCGCTCTTCACCATTGGAAAGAGCAGCGGCCAGGTGTCGTCGCCCGTTTGCAGATATCGCAGCCATGTCTCGGTGATCAGGTCGTCTTCGACGCGATCGTCGAACAACGGTTGATTCGGAACCTGCTTGAGCAGGGCGACGCGGCCGCCGCTCATGTTCGCGATGCCGACGGCGAGCAGTTGCTCGTCCATGCCCGGCGGCTTGAGCTGGCTTCCGCCGCTGACGAACAGGATCGCGTGGTCGTGGAACGTCACGTTCTGGGGCTCGTAGACGTAGAGCACGTGCTTCCACACGACGTCGTGCCACGTCTGACTGATGAGTTCGAGCTTGTAGATCGTGACGCCGCTGCCTTCGGACTTCTCTTTAAGCTCCCAGCCGTAAACCGGCTCCGGCCGGGCGACGTAGCGGGCGAGCCCGGTCTCGGGATCACTCAGAACGGGCTTGGCGTCTTCGGCGAACAGCGCCGGCGGCAAGGCCAGAGTCGCGAGGATCGCGAACGCGAACCGACGAAGCAGGAGCGCCATGAAAGGATCCGTGGTCGAGAGGTGATGAGACAGAAACGCGACGGCGGCGTATTCTCCGCTTGGAAGCGGAGACGTTGCAACCCCTCCGCTTCATCAAGGCCTTAGGATTCGCCTTGCGGCTCGGCTTTCGATGGAGGCTGCCGCGGCTCTCGCACGAGATCGATCCGCGTCGCTTCGATGATGAGGCGTTGTCCGATCTCGACGCCTTCCTTCACCACGAGTTCGCCGGCGACGATCGCCGATTTGCCGTTGAGCGCTTCGGCCCGTTCGCGAAGATGCGGCTGGTCGAGCTGCACCTCGAAGGTCATGCCTTTGGCGCGGATGACCGTTCCCGTCGTCTCGCCGCCGATGACGACGATGCCGGTTTCGAGCGTGCCGCGAACGGTCACGCGAATCGACTCGCCTCGCGCTCGATTCTTGTTCGCGGGCGGCGATTTCTCGGTGGGGGACTTCGCGGGCGCTGTCTCTGCGGGTTTTGGCTTTTCGGCAGGAGCTTCCGAGGTCGTATCAAGAGGTTTGCCGTCGACGGCCGTAATGCCGTCTCGCTTCACAAGGGCGAGGATGTAACCGAATCCGGGACCGCCGATCTTCGTGCCCCCGAATTGCGTTCGCAGGTGACCTTCGTCTCGGTTAAGGCCGACGAACATGCGGTTCGGTCCATCGATGGTGCCGACGACGACGATCGATTTCGAAAAGTCGATCTCGGGCATGTCCTCACCCGGCCGCCACGCAGTCCAGATCTTCTCGAAGCTCTTGGCATCGGTGACGACCTTCGCAGCCGGCGCGATCGCGCGCAACGCTTCGTTCGGGAGCGTTCCCGCCCAGGCACGGTCAGGTTTCATCGCGTCTCCCGCTTGAAAGGCGGCCAGCAACAGGAAGAGAGTGTGGAGCGCCATCATCGTCGTTCTCCCTCGTTCGGTTGCGAAGTCCTATGCCATCCATGTTATCCGGGCCGCGCGCGAAGTCTCTCCTGCTCCCGCCGGGCGCAGCCGGCGGGCTTCGTCCCTTACTCACCCCTCCCCCACTCACCCC
>JACCRE010000269.1 GCA_013813775.1 Planctomycetaceae bacterium | reverse complement strand
TAGCATCGTCTCCAAGACACTTTTCATCACCTGTGGTATCCGATGATTCCCGGCACCGCTACATACAGATCGACCTGCCGCTACAGTCACCAGTGATCCGCATTAGACACAACGCTTGCCCGCAGAGTTGCACTCGGTCGCAATCACCTGTCTTGGGACGACCGCGTTTGTATTCGACCGGCATGATGTTCCAGCGGCGTCGTTCCTCGGCCGAGGCTCGCCGCCACGCCGCGGGCAGCGACAGCGATTTCGCGACGTCGTCCGGTGGCTGCCACAACACGACGTCGCACACCCCTGCGAGTCCGAGCGTCAGCGATTTCACTTCCAGCCCGCGCGTGGTCCGCTCGCCGTCGCGTGTTTTCGGACCGCCTTCGTGAGCGTTCTTATGCAACCGCTGCCCCTCGGCCGTGAGCTTGTTCTCGCGCCAAACTCGCTCAAGATGAATCAACGCGCACTGCCGCTCGCAATACGCGAGATGCTGGAGGGCCGAGAGGGGAAGGAGGTCGGATTCGGGGTGCATGGACGGTTTTTCTATTGACGCTCGATCAACTCGACCCCGTTGGGCAGGCTGTCGCGGTCGATCGTCACGTCGTAGTCAGCAAAGCTTCTTGCCGGCAGCACCGGATTCTTGGCCATCGCCTTTACGCAATCGAACAATTTGCGAGCCGGAGCGTTTCCTAGCTTGCTGCCGTGTTTGAAGATGAGCAACTTTCGCGTGCTCATCTCGCCGCGCGCCGCCGAACGATCATGGTCGAACATTTGTTCCAAGGCTGAGAACAAGAGTTCCAGGTCTTCCTCGCCGAAGCCCGTCTGCTCGGCGAGGAAAGGGCTGATGAAGCCGTGCGCGCGGTAGAGCGCATAAGGCACGATTTCCTTGCGCCCCATCGTGCGGTTGCCGCCGTCTTGCTTTAGCGACTCCTGCTCGGTCGTCACCGCCATGCGGGTGATGGATTGTTCGAGCGATACGATGGGATCGATGCTCGCGGCGAAAGCGATTTGCACCGGTCCACGCACCTGCCCCGCATTGACGCCCGTGCTCATCACCGCACCGAACATGCGCACGTCGAAGAACGTGTTGCACATCCAGCGGCGGACCCGTTCTTCTTTGGGGTCTTCACCAGCCTTCGCTTTGCCTTTTTCCTTCGGATCGAGACCGAGGGCGCTATAGCCGCGAGTGTGTTGATCGTTAAGGATCGCCTTCTCTTTCACATAGATATCGTAGCCCGGTTCAACGCCGTCCGCGTTCCGTTTGGCCAGCGTAATGAAATTTCGAATCTTGCGTTTGAGACAGACGTCGGACACCAGCCCGCGGCCGGTTTCCGGATCGACGCGCGGCGCGTTCCCCGCATCCGGATCGCCATTCGGGTTCCCGTTGATCACATCGAACAGCAATACGAACTCGTAGCGATTCTGAATCGCTCGGCTCGCAAGATCGACGGAAGTGACTTCTGCTTCGGCGGTGGCAGCCATGTGGATTCCTTGCGAGATGCGATGGGAGGGGTGTGGAGTCAGCCGGCAGTTTCTACGGGCGTTTTCGTTTTCGACATGAACACGGAAGGCGCGTCGGGATGTTTCGCCTCCCATTCCTTCTTGCCTTCAGCGGGCAGCCAGAGCCAATGACGCATTTGGTGATAGCCCAGAACGAACAGGCCCTGTTGTTCGAGGTCGAGGTGCATCGGTATGCCGGTGGCGTTGCCGGGATATTCCCGCCGGTTGATCTCGAAGAGAGAACAGAAGTGGTCGATCATGCGGTCGAGCCGGCGGGCATGGCCTCGCTTCCCGGCGTCTTCGGCATCGCCGGCTTTTGCCGCGTGATGCCGGGCGTTGCGCAGCAGTCGCACGAAGACCGATCGGGGGCTGGCCGACGCGGCCCCGAAGTACCGATCGACGATCGTCGCGTTGACGTCGCCCAACGCCGCCGTCTGAAGCCTTTCGAGCACCGCCATCAGGGCGCCAAGTGAATAGCCTTCGCTGTCGAGCATCGGATTGAGTGACACGGGA
The DNA here is from genome assembly GCA_013813775.1 of Planctomycetaceae bacterium. GTDB lineage: Bacteria > Planctomycetota > Planctomycetia > Planctomycetales > Planctomycetaceae > JACCRE01. The sequence goes on along the minus strand of JACCRE010000269.1, from coordinate 4,957 downwards.
ACCTCCGGGTATCGGGACTGCGCTTCGGAATTGGTGCGGCGACGACGCTGCAAAACGGCTCTGATCAACGCTGCTCGGGCGTCTCGACGGGCGGCATCGATCCAATCGTCGCGGCCGGCTTCAGTGCGTTCTCTCACCAAAGCACGTTGCAGAAGTTGGAAGGGATACGGTTGGCCGGTGAAAGCGCTCCGAACGAATGTCGTCTCGACAGAAGCCGGAATGTTTTCGCTCTTGCCTTCGACGGCGAGCGAAGAAAGCAGATGGCTCAGAGGAACTGCTGGACTCAGCGACTTTCCCTTCACGGGTCGGGCGGAGCGCACGATCTCCAGATCCTTGAAGTGTTCCGCGAGATGCCGTTGCGTCTCGCCAAGCGTGGTTTCGATCCAATCGCGGACGACCGCACGGCCTTGCGTGCCCGAGATCACCAGCACGTAGAACACTGCTGGATCATCGACCGGCGCAGGTTTCCCACGCCAGATCGAGCGATAGGCCTCTTTGACGGAGTCTTCAGTTTCGGCCGTCAGTAACCCATTGAAGGCATTGAGAAACTCTTCCGAGCCATCCGTCGTCGACCAATAACAAACGGCGGTATCGGCACTGAGGCGGATGTTGCGACGGGGTAACGGAGACTGCGGATCAGAGGGGTCGGGGAACGCGTCGTGCAGCAGTCGATTGAGGGAAGTGGAGGTCCGTTCGGCAGCCGCTGCGGCGACCGGGGCGTTCTCGTTGCCGGATAAGCCGTAAGACTCGAAAACCCGGCTGTTGAAAGAAACTAACGACACGCCGCTCGATGTCCCGCCGGGAACTCGCTTGAGCAACGGAAACAAAGCGGCGCCAGCCACCGGTTCGCCGCTCACCAGGCAACGCACAGCATCGGCCGCCGCTGCGGGTTGCCCAGCCTGCCGGGCTTTCTTCCAGAACTCGCGTACCGCCGGCCGAAGATGGACCGGTTGGTTATCGAGACCAAGCTGGAAAGCGAACAAGTCGTTCGGCTCCCACGGATCACGCTCGAACGCGGCGGCGATTTCGCTTTGATTGAGATCGATCGCTTTCAGGAAAGCCGCGATCGCTGTAACTCCCGCGTCACCGGTCGCATCAGCGCAGCTCGCGGCCTGTTCAAGCAATAGGCCAAGCCGCTCTGTCAGTTTGCCCGCATCCCGCTTGCCGGTTGGGTCGTGACCGAGGACGTATTCCGACTTATCGGCGAGAAAAAATGCCAACGCTCGGCTCGTTCGAATCGGCTGCCGCGGCACGACCATCGGATTGCCGACCCACTTCGGCTTCTTCTTGCTCCCTTCGTTGAGATTCGTGCGTCTCGGCAGGATCGCGTTGAGTGTTCCGTCCGGTCGAAGTTGGATCATCCACGCGACCGGTTTGACTTCGTAATCCGGATCGGGAACGAGGTTCTCGCGGCGGGCCAATTCATCGAGTGCTTGCAGGATCATGCCGCGTCCTCCGTTTGGGCCAGCGTTGATTCGGGATCAGCGGGAACTTCGAGAACACCTTGACTGAGCGTCGCGCGAAAGAATCGAGGCCGTCCCTTCCCCTTGTCGAAGTCGAGATCCCAGAGCATCAGCCCCAGGTCGCGCGTCTCGTCGATCGGTTGAGGGGTCTCAGGAGTGACCGGGGAAACGTCAGCGATGAACTCGCGACAGCCAAGATACGGCTGGTGGAAATGCTGACCGTTCGCGACACGTCGATTGAACATCTCGACGAACTTGGTGACGTTGTCTTCGCGACCGGCCTTGTCGGTCATTTCAAATCGAGCTTCGATGACGTAATCGACGTCTCGTAAGGCGACCGTATTGCGTTGCGCGCGGTTTTCGTCGGCGAGCAGCATGGGAGCCGCCCCGCCGCGATCGACAACCGCGACGGACGGCGAAGACGCACGACTTGAAACCTCGTTGCGTCGAAATGCCGTCCAGCGAATCGGGGACAGCAATTTGATTCGTTCGAGTCGCCAGCGAATCGCCGGCTTCCATAGGATCGCCTCAATCACTCCACGAGCGGCGGAGGGTGTCAGAACCGGATACGAGACCCTTTCCGCTTTGAGTTCGGGACGCGTAAAGCAGGCCACATTTCCTCGAACACGAAGCGAGAGTGTCGGTGATGCATTCACGCCAGACCCTTCATTCAAAGTGATGAAACATCCATCGACTGTTCAAGAGATCAATCGGCACCATCATGAGGACTCGCGTTCATACCGACACCACCAGTATTTCCGGATCGATTGTTCCATCCGCCGTCGGCAGAAGGCCGAAGTCATCGCTGTAGAGTTTGCCGAACAGGCCGGTCGGCAGGCCGAGGTTTTCACCAATGAGTTCGATTTGCCCGGACGTGACCAGCGTCGTGAAGTAACGGTCGTTGACCTGCACCAGATAGGGTTGCAAGGCTCTCACGGTTTCGCGCGAGGGCGCCCTGCGGAATGCTTCGATGCGTTTCTCGCCGTCCGTTCCCCAAGGCACGGCAACGCTCGTACCGCTGCTGTCGATCATGCGGAATAGGAAATCGACGTTGGCGAAATTCAATTGAGCGCGCTGGGTTTGAATGCCCTTCGGATCTCGTGTTTGCGTTGAATAGAGTTGCTCGAAAAAGAGTTCGGCATGTCGCGGATTGAAGAGATCAAGGTCGTCGGTCATTCGCCCGTCGTGCCCCTGCATTCCAAGCAAAGACATCGTCGCCTTGGCGGCATCGCGGAGCAGACCAGCAGGCGGTTCCGTTTCCGCGAGAAAAACGATCATGCGTCCCGCAGGCTGGCCTGCCGCTTCCGTGCGGCGACCTTCGCGATCACACCGACCCGCTGACTGGGCGAGGCTGTCGACTCCAGCGAGCGCCCGATACACGATGGGGAAGTCGACATCGACTCCGGCCTCGATCAGTTGCGTCGATACGAGGCGACAGCGGCGGCCTTCGCTCAACCGCTGTCGTATTTTGTTGAGCGTGGCCGAACGATGAGCGGGACACATCAACGCCGAAAGGTGAAACCGGCCCTTCGGAGGCAACAGTTCCGCAAGGGTGCGTGCGTCGTTTCGTCGATGCACGATCGTCAGCGTCTGATCGTGGTCTTTGAGTTCCTGAGCCAACTCAGCATACGACGTCACTCGGTCTGTTCGCCATTCGACTTGAACTCGCCTCGCGGCTGGATCGGCAGCGAGTCGAACACCGTCCACGATCGGGCGAACCCCTTCAAGACCTTCCGAAAAGTCTTCCCGTTTCTCTAATGCCGGCGGAGTGGCGGTGCTGAGCACGACCGAACAGCCGTAGTGGGCAGTCAACTCGGACAGACCATCGAGGATGGGCCGTAGCAGCGCCGGCGGGAGCGATTGCACTTCGTCGAGGACGACGACGCTACGGGCGATGTTATGAAGTTTCCGACAGCGACCGGGATGATTGCTGAACAATGATTCGAAGAACTGGACAGTCGTGGTGACGACGATGGGACTGTCCCAGTTCTCAGCCGTGAGCTTTCGACGGACTTCTCGCTCGCTGTTCTCATCTTCGCGGACTTTCTCATCGACGCCGCTGTGATGCTCCAGCACGTTCCACGTTTCCGGCCGATTGGAATTTTCACCAAGCGCGTCGCGATATTGCTTCGCGTTCTGCTCGATGATGCTCGTGAAAGGGATGACCACGATCACTCGGTCGAGTTCGTGGCGACGAGCATGGCGAAGAGCAAAGCTCATTGCCGCCAGCGTCTTGCCGCCGCCTGTCGGAACAGTGAGCGAGAACAACCCCGGAGGCTGCTCTGCCGCCTTCCGACAATCTTCCAAGACGCCCGCCCGCAGGCGATTCATTGGTGTTGGCGCGTTCTGCGCGGCATCGGCCGCCTTCTCGTCGATGAACGCATCGAGTCGATCCCGCAATACTTCAAGCGACTCGACGGGACGTTGGACATCGCCTGGACTCACACCTTTCGCGCGGGCATAGAACGCGCCGGTTTCAATCCGATCGGCATCGACGAGCGCGGAGAAGAGCATCCGCGTAAAGAACTCGAATGGTCCATTGTGATCGTCTCTACCCGATCGGAACTGCTTCTTCATCGCGGCAGTGAGCCACGACGGAGGCGTTGGTTCTTCAGCGTCTCGAATCGCAACGGGGATTGCGGGACGCACAGATGTCGACACCGCGAGATTACCGGCAACAGTCTCTTTAAGTGGTGTCGGGCCATGGGCTGAGTCCTCGCGGTTCGGCAATCCGGTATGGTGCCCGGCAATGGCGAACGCGAGGGGCGGCAGCTTTTCCGACATCGCCGCACCTGCCCCCGCATGCGGTGCCGATATCGATGGGTCGCGAAGTCTCGCCTGGAACTCTGGTCGGTACTTCCCAACGTCGTGCCAAAGCCCGGTGAGGTGGCCCCATTCCGCGGCACCAAATTTGGCGGCAAACTTCTGCGCGGTCTTCGCCACCGCCATGAGATGATCTTCAAGCGGCTCCCAATCGTCGCACGTCTTGGGCGGCGGCAGAGTATGAGCGTAGTACTTCATTCAGATCTCAACCGACGGAGTTGTTGCAGACCTCGGCGGACCGTCTTCTCACTGACGCCGAACTCAGGGGAGAGCTCCCCGACAACGCCGCCTTGGCGTTGTGCCGAAAGCGACCGCAACAGGAGCCAATGCCGTTCGATTTGCGGTAAGTCAGGCATCACCATCTTCCGACGGACTCGTCTGCGGTGCGTTCGAAATGCTATCGCCCGGAACGGACAGACCATGTCCAAGCACTGTCTGTACAGCAACTGGGCCGCTGGGTCCAGAAATTGATCTCCAGAAATCGGCTCGCTCCCCGGCTTGAGAGACGACATGTTCACCGATGCTCTCGGCCGGTGACATGACAGACTAGTGCTTTGTCACAGCTTATTTGTCGGGTAGACCGATTTGAGCTTTGTTCGGGCGTCGTCGATCTTCATCTGCCAGTCGACGCCGCGCTGGGTGGAGTTCACGTCGGAGCACCAGGCCGCTGT
>JACCRE010000268.1 GCA_013813775.1 Planctomycetaceae bacterium | reverse complement strand
ACAGCGGCCTGGTGCTCCGACGTGAACTCCACCCAGCGCGGCGTCGACTGGCAGATGAAGATCGACGACGCCCGAACAAAGCTCAAATCGGTCTACCCGACAAATAAGCTGTGACAAAGCACTAGTGACTTCGTCACACTGAGTTGCTGACGCGATGCATATTGTACCGTCGCAGAAGAGGAGCATGATCCGGATGGTTCGAGTCACGATTCCAACGGCGCTGGCGATCACATGCCTGTTTGCAACGGTGGTTGTGTCCGCCGAGGTGCGAATTTCGTTTATCGAGACGCAGGACCCCTATACCAAGGTGCTGGGGCTCTCGGAGTTTTTGGCTGCGGAGAAGGTCATTTCCGAAAATCTCAGTGAGGAGTTCTCGCGCGGTGCGCTGCCGGACCTTTCGAACGTCGATCTTGTGATTTTCGGTTCGTACATCACGACTGATCCGCGATTGGCGAAGAGCTACCACGAAGTGGGTGCGACGCTGCGCCGATTTGTCGCCGACGGAGGCGTCGTCGCGGTGCTCGGACAGGCGGATCAGGACCTCGCGGACGAAACTTGGATGGAGCCGCAGCGGCGGATCAGACGCGCCGACCCCGATGCGGGCACAGCTTTCATCACCCGCCCCGGTCATCCGCTCCTGACGGCTCACGAGCCGGTTCGCGCCGCGGATCTGAGGAACTGGCGAGTTCCGAGCGACTGGAGATCTCCGAACACGATCTGGGAAGCCTTCAGCGAGTGGAACGAAGCGGCTGTGATCCTTGGCAGCAGTGATGATGCGGCGCCCGCCACCGCAGGGCTGATTGAAACGGGCTGGGGAAGCGGCCGCGCCGTGTTCTACGCCATGGCGCCGGATAAGGCTTTCGCCGTAGGGAACGACGCTGCGAAGGCCGGCGGGGCGAAGCTGTTGCGAAACCTGCTCGCGTACGCCGCGCTCGTTCGTGAGGGGAAAGCACCGGACGTCGAAATCACGCCCACGCCTGGCTACAAGCACCCGATTCGTGGGGTCGCCTTTGTCGATGAGAACGGCAACGGGCGGCGAGAGTCCGCAGAGCCCGACCGTGCCGGCATCGCCGTCAGCGACGGGCTCGATGTCGTGCTCACGGACGAAACAGGCGCGTATCTGCTACCGAACGAGGACGGAAAGGCCGTCTTCGTTGTCGTGCATCAGCCCGGCAATGTGAAGCAGAGCGGCCAGAACTTCTTCCACCGCCTGAAAGATGATGCGGGGCCCGAACAGGAGTTTGACTTCGGTCTCGTACCAGACCTCGATGGCGGGCGCTCGTCAAAAGAGGGTGTCCGGTTTGTGCAGTTGACCGATTCGCATGTGCGCAACGTCTCCGATCGTGATTACATGCGACAGGCCACGGATGAGATTTACGCGATGCAGCCGCCGCCCGATTTCGTGGTGGCCACCGGCGATCTGGTCGATTGGGGCGTCGATGAACATTTCCAGAACTACGTGGCTGGCATGCAGAAACCGCCCGTCCCGCATTTCAACGTCTTTGGCAACCATGAACTCGTTTACAGCTCGATCGCGAAATACCACTACTTCATCGGACCAGATTATTACTCGTTCGAGCGAGATGGCGTGCTCTTTCTTGCTCTGAATTGCGTCATCCCCAGTGCGCGGCAAGAGGCGTGGCTGACGCGCACACTCGAACTGCTCGGTCGTGATCGGCCAGTCGTCGTGTTCCAGCACTTTCCTCCTGTCCCGGAAGAACTGGAACGATTCGCGAAACTCGGAGTCAAGTCGGTGTTCTCGGGCCATTGGCACAGCGAGAAGGAGATGGAGCACGCCGGCGTGCAAAGCATCAACTCACCGACGTTCATCATGGGCGGGATCGACGCCAGTCCGGCAGGCTTCAAGGTCGTGCATCTCTCTACGGACGGCTTGGCCGACACCGAATGGCGCTACGGCTTCCAGAAGAAGCTGCTCACAGTCGTTTCGCCACAAGAGGGAACGCCGGTGAGCGAGACGTACTTTCCGGTGCTCGTCAATGCCTACGACTCATCGACCGATGTCGCCGCGGTGGAGTGGCGGGTCGGCCCCGAAGAAAAACCGTTGGCTTCGGGAAGCCTGAAACACCAGTCCGCCATCTCTTGGAACGGCCTTCAGGACGTGAAGCTCGCCAAAGGCAGCTATCCGCTGCACATCGTCGCCAAGGACGGGCGGGGTGAGACGTGGACCGTCGATCAACAGGTTGAGACGCTGCCAGGCGAAGCCGCCGTGCCTGCCCCCAGCCGCGAATGGCCCATGTTCATGGGCGACGCCGGTCACTCCGGGTTTACGCCCGGTCTCGTCGGACAGGTGCCGTTGCGATTGGCTTGGTCCGTGGCAACGGGAGGCGACCCTGACTTCGCCTCCCCGATCCTGGCCGAGGGTCGGCTCTACCTGACGCTCAAGAAGCGCACGCGGGGACGCACGAACGGCGTCGCGGCCTTCGATCCCGTGACGGGGAAACGGCTTTGGCTGTTCGAGACGCCGATGGCGATCAACCACACGCCGGCATTTTCAGAAGGCGTATTATGTGCCGCTGAAATGGGAGGTCGCATCTACGGAGTTGACGCCGCCACTGGTCACGAGCGATGGCACCATGACCTTATCGACGATCGCGGACGTTACAGTTACTGCGCCCCTGCCGCACACGATGGATCGTTCTATGCGGGAGTTCTGCGTCGCGTCGCGAAGCTGCGTCCGCGAGACGGCCACGTTGGGTGGGAACAGCAACTCGGGGCGTCGGATAGCGATTGGATCAGCAGCTACGGCTCGCCGGCGGTCGGCGGTGAAACCCTGGTCATGACCGGCCAGTTCGGCCGTGGTGATTCGGTCGTCGCTGCGGCGACGGCAAATGGCTCCAAGTCCTGGGGACATCCGGCCGATGGCGGCATGCTGGGCAGCGCGACGATCGCAGGCGACCGCGTTCTGTTTTGCAGTCACTCGTCGGTCCTCTATTGCCTGAGCTTGAGCGACGGCAAGGAACGATGGAGCCGGCCATTAGGCGCTCAAGACCAGGGCCCGAACTGGTCGGCGACAACGCCCGCCGTCAAGCTCGAAGGTGAGACGGGGATTGTGGTTGCCGGCTCCGGCGACGGCCGTATGAGCGGTATCAATCTGCGGGACGGAACCGTGCTGTGGACGCACATCTCGGACCCGACAGTCTTCAAAGTCTCGCCTTATCGGCGCGACGACAGACCCTTGCTTTCATCCCCGACGATCGCCGGCGCTAACGTGTTTTTCGGCAGTGCCGACGGACGCCTCTATCAGCCCGTTGAAGTATTCAAAATGCCTCGCGACGCGTCTGAGTCATGAGCCGAATTCCCTGCATTTCTCGACATTTGGCTGGTTCGTCGGCCGGTGCCGTCGATTACTTCAACAGGCTGCTAT
>JACCRE010000263.1 GCA_013813775.1 Planctomycetaceae bacterium | reverse complement strand
CGGGCAGAAACTCGCGACTCACCGGCGTGCAAACGAGATGGAACTCCTTCCACTCGCCGTTCATCTTCCAGGGAAGCTTGTCGAGATCTGGCGCGATGAACGGGGCGTGACCGTCGGCGACCGTGCGAAATCCTGGGACCGTCTTACCGAGATAAAACGGGCTGTCGGGATCGTTGCCGACGGCTCGGCTTGAAGCGGAAGAACCCGTCGTAATCGTCGCGGAGATCACGATCGGCATGATGCGCGCCGTGTCCTGCGGGATCAGTCGGCGCGGGACCGCCAGGAACAGGTGCACGGACCGGCTCGACCGTGCCCGCTGCAGGGGAAGCCGCGAGCGGAGGTTGCTGCGCTTGGGCGGCTCCTGCTGTCAGCAAACCGGCCGTGGCCGCCGTGGCGCCCTGACGCAGAAACTCGCGGCGTGTTTTGGCGTCGGACATCACGAGAGTCCAGAGGTGAGAGGCAAGCGACGTGAGGACAGATGACGTCACGCCTGAAATCGTAGGCGAGACGACTGACGCGGCCAGTCCGTGCGATCACGTCACCGCGGTTGCGGGGTCACGTCGAGATGGCCGGCGGGAAGCTCGCTCGGGGCCATCAATCCGCCGTGCAGCAGATAGCCCTGAATGAGCGTTTCGTTCTCTCTCAGCGTGATCAGATTCATCACGTACGTCAGCCGCATGTCGAAGTACCGCTTCTGGACGGCGAGCACCTCGCCCCAGTTCTGACGGTCTTCTTTGTAGGCATCGAGCTGGTTGCGGTAGGCTTCGCGCGCCTCGGGCAAAATCACCGATTTGTACTGCTCGACATGCTGCAGCGCGGTGAGATAGTCGCGATACGCCTGCGCCAGGTTCTGCCGCAGCATCAATTCGGTGCGTTTGACTTCGGCGCGTTGACGGACGAGGTCGGCTTCGGCGCGGCGGATGTTGCCCTGATTGCGATCAAAGATGGGCACTTCAAAGAACACGTTCGCGCTGGCCACCGGCTCGCGCGACTCGAAGTTGTAGCCGCTGCCGCCCTGCACGAAGACGTTCGGAATCGGTTCCGCCAATTCGCGCTTCAGCGTGATTTGCTCCTCTCGCAGATGCGCGCGGACACGCAAGAGTTGGGGAGCTTCGGCATAGTAGCCGGCAAGCGCCGTTTGAAATTCAATCGGGGCCGACGTGTCTTCCAACCGTCCATCGAGCGTACGATTCTCCACGGGAACGCCGATCAGCGAGACGACCGTCTCATAGGACTGAACATAATCGTTTTCAGAGAGCAGTAGATTCAGGCGAGCTTCCTGAAGCGCGGCATTGGCGAGGTGCAAATCGGAGCGCGTCGCTTGACCGAGATTCCAACGTTCACGAGTCGTGACGACGTCGTCTTCGGCCGCCTTGAGCAACTCGCGGCGGATGCCGACGATTTCCTTATGTCCCAAACCGCGCCAGTAATGGATGCGAACGTCGTTGCAGACGCGCCATTGCTGCTCGACGGCGAGCCATTCGGCGGATCGCGCTCTCTGAAGGTATTTCGCCCGGCTGATATCGCGCTTGTCGGCCGTGACGATTTCTTGCCGCAGCGTGGCGCCCTGAAACTCACCGACCGTATTCTGGCGCCGCTCGTTCTTGACGAAGATTTGCTCGGCCACGTAGCTAAAGACCGGGTTCGGCCATAATCCCGCTTCGACAGCTTGGCCAAGCGTGCCTTGAATCTGCGCCTGTGCCTGGACGAGCGTCGGATTGTTTTGAGAGGCGAGTTCTAGACCTCATCCAGCGTCAACGGCGGCCCGGCGAACGCTGGATTCGCGGCGTCGATGACGATGTCCAAACCCGGCGGCGGCTCGGGGAGCGACGGCGGCTCGACGAAGCGTCGGCCGACCGGATCGTCATCGCGTTTGGTTTCCGAACGTTGATCTGGCGCGGGAAATCGGGACGAAGGCACGAACCCTTCGCGCGGCTGTGAACTCGGCGGCGAGACGATGTCGGGAGCCGAGGCGGGGGGCGGCGACGGTTGAGCCTGCGCATAGGCCGCGGCCGGCCAGACTTGGGCGGCGACCGGCGAGACCGATGCGCAAACCGTCAGAGCCGCCCACAACGTGAGCGTGCTGCGAAATGCCACGTCAGGAAATCCTTTCCCACCTCACGCAACGTCGGCCTCACGCGTTGCATCGGCTCTCGATGGCGAACACGGCCAATGGAGGCTCAGTCGCCCGCAAAGTCTGCCGCGATGCCGTTAATAGCCGAATCGTCGGACGTGCCGGACCGTGTGTCGGACGGCATGGTTGCCTTTGTCGCCGACGCAGGTCGTCCAAGTGTGATTGACTGGATCGTCGTCGCGCGGATCGGTGCCGTAAAACAGGAAGCCGGTGTAGGGCCGGTTGACGCAACTGTCGGCTGGGCCGACGCCGCACGGTTGGGGCGTGTAATACGGCAGGCAGGAACCGCGCTGTGTCATGTAAGGCGCTGGGCAAACCGCCGCTCCCGGTCGTGTGTAGAAGCTGCTGGCCACGCTTCCAGCCATCGCCTTGCCATGATCGGTCGACATCGGCGCTGGCGCGACTGGTGACTCAGCAGGAGCGGGCAGCGAGTGCCCTTCCATTTGACCCATCGCGGCGTCGGAGGCCATCGACAGCCCAATGATGGTGAGCGTCGTGCCAACGAATCTTGAAATACGAACCGTCATCTCGATCTCCGATAATCTTTCCGACTCGTCGGCCTCGTCGTTCCTTTCGTCCAAACACCGGTGCAGAGGCCCCTTTGACTTGAGTCCTCTGCATAAATGATGCATCCCCACCGGTCGGCGACGGATTCGTGTCGATAAAAGCCGTTCAAGCGGCACTGTGTGGACGACCGATGCAACCGGTGAGGCCGACCCGGCTGCGCGGGTGAGTGTGCGGCGAAACGGATACGAGCATGAGGATCATCCGCGCGCTGTCGTTCGCAGCGGCGAGCACGGCCGTCGGCTGCGCGACGGGGCCTCCCGCCGAGCGCGGGTACGCGGCCGTCACCAACCAGATCGTGCTCGCGTCGGCTAATGTCGAGTCGGTGGGGCCGGCGACGCTGCCGTTCGAGCAGGATCTCTCGGGTCCGCACGACGAAGCGTTCTATCTGCGGATCGCGCTCGAGCGAAATCCGGCGGTGCTTGCGGCGCGGCGCGACGTGTCGGCGGTCGTCGAAACCATACCGCAGGTCACGGCGCTCGACGACCCGATGCTCGGCGAGAAGTTCTGGACCTCGCCGGCGCACAGCCCGCAAACGGCCTCGGGGCGGATGGTCAATTCGTTGTCCATCAGCCAACAGGTGCCCTGGCCCGACAAACTGCGGGTGCGGGGCGAAGTCGCTGAGCAGGACGCGAAAATGGCGCTCACGCGTCTCGCCGGCGAAGAACTCTCGACGGTCGAACGGGTGCGGCTCGCCTACTACGATCTCTATTTTTACGGCCGTGCGATCGAAATCACGCACGAGAACGAAGACCTGCTCGAAAAGCTCGTCGAGTTCGCCGAGATTCGCTACCGCACCGGCGGCAGCCAGCAAGACGTGATCCGCGTGCAGGTCGAACGCGACAAACTCGACAACCAGCTCATCGAGTACCAGCTAAAGCTTTCACAGACCCAGGCTGATCTCGCGGCGTTGCTCCATGCATCACCTGAGATTCGCCCGCTGGCGGCCGAGACGATCTCGCTGCCCCCTGTGCCGGAAACGCTCGATCGGTTGTATGAACTGTCGGCGCGGTGCCGGCCGGAACTGCGCGAGAAGCTGCATCAGATCGTTCGAGATCAGCGCAAGCGAGAGCTCGCCCGGTTGAACTATGTTCCCGATCTCAACGCCGGCTTCGATTGGGATTCGATGACAGCCAACCAGGCGTTGTCGAGCGTCGCCGACGGTAAAGATAACTTCGGAATCAGCCTCGGCATCAATCTGCCGATTTATCGCGACCGGCTGCGAGCGGGTGTTCGCGAGGCCGAGCACAGG
>JACCRE010000070.1 GCA_013813775.1 Planctomycetaceae bacterium | reverse complement strand
GGTCACTCGCGTGACCGGGCCGCGTGCGCTGACCCGCGTGCCGATCCCTGAAGCTCGCGTCGAATCACGCGGCCTTCTTCTTGTTCTTTGCGCCCTTCTTGCCTTTCTTTGGCAGCTCGGCCTTTTGCTCGGGAGTCAGCAAAGCGACGACTTTGTTCTCCATCTCGGTCCGCAACTTCGTCGTCTCCTCTTTGACCTTGCCCATCTGCTCTTTCTGGGCGTCGGAAAGCTGCATCGCTTCCTGAGCGGCCGCCTGGACTTCCTTCGGCTTCTTGTCCGCCGCTTTGGCCTCTTTCATCGCCTCGCGGCGGGCCATCTTCTGCTCTTTGGTGAGGATGTCGTTGCCCTTCTTGGCGAGAGCCTGAAACTTCGGCGTGTACTCCTTTTTGAGCGCCTCGACCTTGGTCTTCTGCTCGTCGGTCAAGGTGATCGTTTCGGGAAGCTTGTACATCGCCGCGGGCACAGCGGCCGCTTTATCGGCTTTCTTCTTGCCGTCGGCCTTGCCGGCATTGGGGGCGGCGGCCAGAGGCAGACTCATGCCGCATACGACGGCGAACACGGTCAGCGAGCGCAAGGCGGTCTTCATCACGCGACGTCTCCAATGGTGTAGAACTCGATGACAGGCCGATAGCGGAATGCCGTCGGCCGGGATCTCCCTTACGCCGTCAATTGTTCGATCGGCGTTCCATCGCGAACGATCGTGATCGGCCGGCCGGAACTTGTGTGGTACTCCTTCGTGAAATCGACGCCGAGGTTGCGGTAGAAGGTGGCGGCCGCATCATCGGGGCTAAAGCCTTCGGAGGCCGGGCCGCTCGCCGTCTCGTCGCTTTCGCCGACCACTTGGCCGCCCCGAACGCCGCCGCCGGCCATCAGCATGAACATGCAACGGGGATAGTGGTCGCGACCGCCTTCGGTGCTGCGGCTGTTAATCTTCGGAGTGCGACCGAACTCGCCGGTGACGAAGACGGACGTGCTGTCGAGAAGGCCGCGTTGTTCCAGCCCGACGAACAGGGCGGCGAGGCCGACATCGAGCTTCGGCAGCAGGTTCTCGCGCAACTTCGTGAAGTTATCCTGGTGGGTGTCCCAGCCGCCGAGAGACAGGGTCACGAACCCGACTCCGGCTTCGACGAGCCGGATCGCCAGCAGGCAACTCATGCCGAACGCGTCGTCGCCGAACGGCTCGGCGAAGGAGGGCGCTTCGCGACTCACGTCGAACGCTTCGCGTGCCTTCTTGCTGGTGATGATCGAGTATGCCTGCTGGCCGAATCGGTCAAGCCCGTCGAGAAGCTGGCTGTCGGACTCGTACCCTGCGAACGCCGTATCGAGCTTGTGCAGCAAGCCCCGTCGCTTCTCGACCTCCGTGACAGTGAGTCCGCCGCTGAGCGTCACACCACGGACCGCGAACGGCTGACCCGGCCGCGGCGTCGCTCCGGTATTCAACGGCGAGTATTTCACGCCCAGGAAACCGGGGCGTTGCGGGCTGTTTGGAATCGCGACGAAAGGCGGAAGGTCTGAAGGCAGGCTCCCCTCGCGTTCCTTCGTGAAGACCGAGCCGTATCCGGGATATTCCAGCGATGCGAGCGGCCGGCTGCCGGTGTTGACGTATTCGGTGCCGAGTTGGTGTGCGGCGACGCTGTGCGTGACGCCACGCAGGATCGCGTACTTGTCCTGGCATGCCGCAAGTTTCGGCAGATGCTCGCTGATCTGGATGCCGGGAACATTGGTCTCGATCGGCTTGAACTCGCCGCGGAACTCAGAAGGCGCTTCAGGCTTGAGATCGAACGAATCCATGTGGCTCGGCCCGCCGCCGAGGTAGACGAAGATGCCAGCCTTGGCTTTCGCCTTCGGAGAGACCTCGCCTGCCGACGCCATCCGCAGATAGCTCGACAGGCCAAGACCGGCACCGAACGCCCCGGCCTTCAGGAAATCGCGTCTCTGCATCCCGTCGCAGGTTCGGTAGATCATGTTCAGGTCCGTTCGGGAGTGAAATTGCGGTGGCGGGCGGATGTGGGAGATCGAACTGGGATGTCGCCACGACATCCCACAGCCGAATTCCCATCCTCTTAGTGATTGACGACGAACTCTTTCGTGTTCAGCAGCGCCCAGAGCAAGTCTCGCAAACCTTCGTGTTTCGACTCAGCCGACGAGACATAGGCGAGCGCATCCTGAATCTCGCCGTCACTTGGCAAGCGGCTCAGCGTTCGCAGATAGGCCAGTTCGACGAGTTCCGCCGGATTGGTGGAGACGTCGGCCGGCCGTTTGGCTTCGTCGATGGATTCTTCTGGATCTTCCTTGCGATCCTTTCGTCGCGAGGCTCGTTCGCTTTCGGCAAGCTCGCGTCGCAGCTCGGCGACTTCGGCGACCAGTTTCTTCGCTTCCTTTCCCTTTCCGTTGCGACGAAGCTCAGCGGCCTTCCCGGCGATCTCCGCGATGCGCTTGCGGATTTGCTGCGTTCGTTGCACGGAATTGCCAGCGTCGTCTTTGCCCGCTGGCTTTGCCGACTCATTTTCGCCGAGCGATGAGCGCACGTCGCCGATCCACGTTCCCTTGCCCGCTTCGACAGCTTTCAGCACATCGCCGTCGTTCTGGAGGTAAACCGTTTGCAGCAGGCTCGCTTCGGACGAGCGATCGCAGTCGCAATTGCTCTCGCGAACGCTGCGTCCGAAGACCGTCAGCGCGAAGCTCGCATCGGTCTTGCCGACTCGAGGCCGGTAGCGAGTCCCGCTGCCGGGGACACCGATCGCTCGCTGCGAAGGATCGTCGAGCATCTCCTTGATCCGTGATTCTGATGCCGTCGCGAAAGCGACTGCGTCGTAAGCGACTTCCGCGGGCAGTCGGCGATGCACCGCACGGCTGAAGTTCGACTCGTCCCGGCGATTCGTCTCGTTCGACTGCCAGGCTCGTTGATAGGCGTCGCTCGCGGTGATCTCGCGGTGCAGCCATTTCATGTCATAGCCGCTGGCGATGAAGCCTTCGGAAAGGTAATCGAGCAGCGGTTCGTTGCTCGGCGGGTTCGCGAGGCTCATATCATCGGGAGGATTGACGATCCCGACGTTGAAGTAGCTCGACCAGACGCGGTTCACGAACGCCCGGGCGAAGTACGGGTTCTCGGGCGAACGCAACCACTCGACGAGCGGCTCGCGAGGGTCGGCGTACTCGTTGAGGTCAATCGTCGCTCCACCCAAGACGCGGCCGGCAACCGCTGGCTCGCTGCGATAGCCTTTCTTATCGTCCTTCTGCTTGCGGTTGCGGTCGTTATTGCGCGGCTCCAGAACAAAGACCTCACGGAGCGGCACCGGCTTGCCGTCCCGCAGCATTTTGCCGAGTTGATTCCGCAGCTGGTTGCCCTTCTTGCCGTCGCCAAGCTCCTCGACCATCGCGTCGTATTCGTCTTTCGAGGACCGTGGCACGCCGTAATTGACGCGAGTGAAGAAGGCCTCGAAGTTCTTGAAGTCGTCCTGCGTCCATTGGTCGAAGGGATGCTTATGGCATTGAGCGCACTGGATGCGGATCCCCAGGAACGTGTACGCGAAGCCGATCGCCCGGTCTTCCGCCTTGCGGAAATTGGATCGCGCCCAATAGTGCGGCATCGACGAGCGGTCGGCGAACTCGGCATCGCCCGCATCGCCGTAGATGCCGCACATGTTCCGGCAGAAATCTTGGAAGGACTCACCTTCTTCGCGGCTCTGCGAGAGCACGATGCCCGCCACCAGTTCATCGTAAGGAGTGTTGTCGGTCACGCGTTTCTCGATCCAGTCGTACCAATCGGTGGCGACCTGATCGCGGCCAATTTCAATGTTCGCGAAGTCAGGATTGTTTCCCGACCAATCGCACAACCGCGTCGTCCACCACGCCGCGTAAGCCGGAGTCTCGAGCAATTCCTCGACCTTCCTCGCACGTTTGTCAGGCGACGAATCGTTGAGAAACGCCGTCACTTCGCCGGCCGTGGGCAGCGTGCCGGCCAAGTCGAGCGACACACGTCGTAGGAATTCGGCGTCGGTGCAGACTTCCGAAGGAACGATGCCGAGCTTCTTGAGCTTACCGACGACGAGTTCGTCAATCTTCGTACGAGTCGCGACCGCCGGGTACTTCGGTCCGACCTTTTCGGAAACGGGACGGATCACCGGAACTGGCACGACTCCGCCATCGTAGAACACGACGACGTGCGTATCACCCGGCTGACCCGACGTAATTCTGCCATCGGCATCGACCTCGGCGACCGTGGGGTTATTCGATTGGAAGCGGCAAAGCGCGGTGACGTCTTCACTCGTCCCGTCCGACCAGACGGCGACGGCTTGGAGCGGCACCTGCTCGCCTTCGCCATTGAAGATCAGTTCCGACGGTGAGATCTGAAGCTGGGTGAGCTTCAGCGGACCATCTATTTTTCCTTTCGCCCCCTCCTTGAGCCAGCGGTGCAGCACGTTGTACTGCCAGGAGTCGACTTCGAGGCGCTTGCCGCCGCCGTGGGGCTCGTCGAGGGTGGGCTTCGAGAGCAGCATACTGAATTCCGGCTCTTCAACATAAACACGACTGTAGTCGTCGCCGGTGATCTGTTCGTGATCGTTCTCGAAGTCGTAGCCGAACAGCGAGAGCCGGAACCCGCCCTGGCCTTTGAACGAGCCGTGACACGCACGGCCGTTGCATCCCAGCCGGCCGAGCAATGGCACGACGTGCTTCTGAAAATCCGGCGTCTCGGCGGTCTCGCCGGCATATCGGAACGAGACAGACGGCATCACATCTCCGGCAATGGCCGGAGTCGCGAACAAAGTCGCCAGCACGACGAAAAGCGAAGTCGATTTCATTCCTGTCCTCGTCCGGAGGCGGATGACATGGCAGGTTTAGCGACCGCCGTCGCGCGAATTATCCTTCGCGGGCGGCTTCCGATCACGAACACCAGACTTGTTGCCGACTGGATCGGCCTTCGGCGGAGCTTTCGCCGCGGCACCGCCTGCGGCACGCCGCTCGCGATTTGCCGCCGCTTTGATCTCTCGCTTGATGCGGGCCAGATCGTTCTCGACCGCTGTCTTGGGATCAGCTTCGAGTTGGCCGATCTGGCCTTCGAGGCGCTCGAGACGGGTAACCAGACGCTCCCGATCGAGCTTGAACATCGCTAAACGCAATACCTGACGCTCGCTCAGCAACCCTCGTAGCTCGCTCTCATTCGCAGGATCGTTCGACATCGTCGAACGAGCGGCGAGCAGCCGAATCCTTGAGTCCAGCGTCCAGACTCGCAACGCAAGTTCGTATCGCTCGGCATCGTTCTCTCGCAACTTTTCCAAGCGTTCGGTGTTCTGCGAAACTTCGCGAATGGCGTTCTCGAAGGCAGGCGCGTCAGCCTTCTTGAGATTTGAAAGCAGTTCGGCAAGCTCCGGGTGATGCTTTCTCGCAAAGGCGATCGCCTTGGCCTCGCGAGCGGGTGTGACGGCAATCGACTCGGGCTGTGCCGTGGCGACAGCAGCCGTCGAGCTGATCAGGCCCGCTGCGAGAACCAAGGAGGTGAATCGCGAAGTCGGCTGCACCGGTTCAGTTCCTTTCGATCGCGTCGGCGTCGAACGCCGGGCCCGACCGAGACAAGGCCGCTTCTTGCTCCACGGCGGCGAGCAGCCAGTCGGGAGGAAGCAGGGTCAACTGCGGATCGGCGGCCGATTCATACGCCGCTTCGGCTTCGGGGATGCCGCTCAAGCTGACTGCCGAATCGACCCACAGGGCCGCAATTCGCGCAGAATCGACGGAATACGACGCTCGCCGAACAGCCGTCTCGTTCGACGCCGGCTCGTAGGAAAAATAGCCCAGCAGACCGACGCACAGCGCCGCTGCGGTCAGAGCCGCCCCGGCGAACATGCGACGGCGAGGTCTCTCCGCCGGCCGAACAACCGGCAGAATGTGCGCGATCGCTACGGTCTCCACCAAGGTCGTCGCACGAGCCAACGCTTCCCGAGTCGGCTGGTCATCGGCAAGTCGACATTCAAACTCCGCCGCTTCGTCTTCGGCAAGCTCGCCGAGCACATAACGAATCGCGAGCCAGTCGCGCT
Source organism: Planctomycetaceae bacterium (assembly GCA_013813775.1). Taxonomy (GTDB): domain Bacteria; phylum Planctomycetota; class Planctomycetia; order Planctomycetales; family Planctomycetaceae; genus JACCRE01. Next base: position 873 of record JACCRE010000070.1, on the reverse strand, counting down.
CGTCGGCGCGTTCGTCGATCGGTTCGCCGGGTTGATGAGAAGCGGTCATTGTTTCGATTCACCCCGCAGGGCTACCGAGAGTTTCTTTGTCGCAATCCGCATGCGGGTCAGGACCGTGCCCAAAGGCACACTCAATCGCCCCGCAATCTCTGCAAATGTCAGATTGTCGTAGATCTTTAACCGCACGATCTGCCGCTGCTCAGCAGGCAGTTGCTCGATTGCCTGACGCACGCGAGAGACAGTCTCGTCACGCCCAGCCACCTCGACGGGAGATGCAGCGTTCCCCCGCTTCTCCCGTTTCCACCAAGCTGACTTTTCAACCAAACGCCCTTCCGCAGCCACGCGGCGCCGATAATCCATCGCCCGATTGTGGGCCACCCGAAACAACCACGCCTTGGCGGAGTCATTCCGAAACGTGTGACCACGCTCGACCGCGCGAAGAAACGTCGCTTGCAGCATTTCCGCAGCGAGATCGGGATCCCTCAACAATCCCGTCAGGTAAGCCCGAAGCTCAACGGCATGGCTGGCGTACAACGCCTCCACCGCCGCAGGGTCAAGTCGACCCTCCTCGGAACTGCCTTCCTGGTCGGTCACCCCGGCCCTGCCATCGTGCGGTCACAAGAAAGACGAGCGACGAGGGCGGATTATTTTCAGAATCCCGCACCCGAGCAAAGATGCCGGCATCGGGAGGAGGGTTCGGCAAGAAAATCAGCGATGTCGCGTGTCTGCCATGGGGTTGGCCACGCGAAAAACTCCCGCCGCAATGCACGTCAAGCAGCAATCTATTCGGCCTCATCGGAGTCAGTTAGACTTCCGATGGCCACGCTTCTGGAGTTGGCAGCGTGGTGTCGGCAACATTCTCCCTGTGTTCAA
>JACCRE010000237.1 GCA_013813775.1 Planctomycetaceae bacterium | reverse complement strand
GGCACGGCGGTCTCAGGCTCGGCGAGACGCGTGAACGTATCGACCGGCAGCGAGGCCGACAGGCGCTCCCACTCGGCCAAGGGCACACGAACCCGCTCGCCGCGACGGAAGACCCGATCGCCGTCGGTGTTGACGATCACGTCGGCCCCGAGGCGCAGGGCCGCTTCGATGCCCGTCTGGAACGCCGCCGCCAGCCCCCGATTCCGACGATGCCGAACGACATGATCAACGCCGAGTCACCGGGCAAGATCCGCCGTCCCGTCGGTGCTGCCGTCGTCGACGACGAGGATTTCAAGATGATCGATGCCGTCGATCTTCCGAGGGATGTCCGCCAGCGTCTGCGGGAGTGTTTCCTGTTCGCCGTAGCAGGGGATTTGGACGATCAGGCGCATAAGGCTTTCAACGCCGCCGAATCTGCGCTTGCAAGTGAAACGCCAGTTGCGGCGCTGTGGGATGATCGGTGTAGACGATCAACTGAGTATCGTCTACACCCGGCGCAGACGGCTGATACTTCGTCTCGAAGTATCTCGTCGAGTGCGGCGGAATTTCGAGAGGCAGCCCTTCCATGACCCGGCAACTGTAAGGACCGCAACGACCGAAATCGTGACCTCCCACGATCCGAACGGTACGGTCGCTCCGATTGCGGATCGGCACCGGCACATGGTAGATCGTGCCGACGAACGCCTCTTCCAGAACCACCGTATCCTCAACAAGCACAACCAGCGGCGGAGACAGCCAGGAACGGACGAGCGCAGGTCGAGTGACCGCGACACAAAGCGCCGTGAACGACACAGCCAGACCGGCAAAGGCCAACCAGGAGAACCGGGACTGTGACCGTTTGAGCATCTCTTGCTCTTCTCTAATGCAGTTGCCGTTGCGCGGAGCGTCTCTTTAAGAGCAAATACGCCAGACAAGCGGCGAAAATCACGACATTGACAGCCACGAACCAAGCGAAGAAACCTCCGCCGTCCTCCTTTTGAAGGTCAGGGAGACCAAAGTGGGGCAGCGTAAACTGCTCGTCGGAGACATCGCCCGTTATGACCGACTCTACGAAGATGGTCTGCTGATCCCTGATGATCTCTCCGTCGCTGAGACGGTTGACCATGAGGTAGTCGATCCTTCGGGGGAAAAGCGGATCGGTCGAGGGGGGATCATCATAATTCAGGGTGACGGTTCTCGTAGTCTGCTGGCTCCTGCCTTCGCCAGCCGGCAGCGGATCGCCCTTAATGACGTACCCCTTGATCACCCAGCTTCGTTTCGGGAAAAACCGGATCGTGATGAGGACTCCGCTTCCCTTCGCGACGCCATCCGGCGGTGCTTCGCCTTCCCTATAGTACTGGAGGAAGAATTCCGCCTCGACCACATCCTCGGCATTCTCTTGCAGCCGCTTCACTGAAATTAGCTGGGCATTGCTCCCGTCGATCAATTGCCGCATCGCATGCAGATGGATTTGCGTCACCGGCAGTGCCATCCATTTGTCCAAAGCGCCGTGGCGCTGGATAATGCCCTCACGCAGATCGTCACCGGCCCCCCGGAGGATATATGGTCCTCCGTAGGAGCCGGAGGTGACGTAGAAAGCAGTTCCTGGAGAGGCGCTATAGACCTTCTCGAATCCCGAGGGAGGCGGTTTCTCAGGTGAATAGCGTGCGATGCTCTGAAAAGCGTCGTCCTTGATGTAGTAGGTGATTTCCGCCGGGTGAACCTTCCGCTCCACTCGCAGGCGGACAGTCAGATTGGAGCAGCGCTCTTCCAGTGTTTCGAGAGCTGGCCCATACTCCGCGAGGAACTCGGCTTTGGAAGCATCCCCGGGCGTCTGGCCCTCGGCCGCTTCGCCGAGGAACGCCCCGACCGCAACGAGCAGCATCATCAGCTGGGCAATCCCGGCGCAGCCGAGAGAATGGGCCCGCACCGGAATAAAGCACGGTGCAAGCAGAACACCTACCGACTTGATCGCCGACATAATCATGAACCAAGAGGCGTAAATCAAAGCGCCAAATCGCAGCACGCGGCTTCGCTAAATAAGAAGGTTGGAGGCGACTTCCCATCCACCAAGATGTAGGCAGATGGGAAGCACCCGCAGCCGTGTTTTGTCTCTTTGGCTTGTCTGAAGGCTATTGCTCCAAACATTCGAAAGTAGGCGGCGTGTCAGTCATTTGGGTGCAGCCGCAAGCGTTGCATCCGCTGGCGAGATACGTACACGCAACGCCGCTTACCGTGCAGGCCGCACAGCCGGTGCAACTGACGGAAAGATAGGGGTCACTCGCCGTCGCCGACCTAGGAGCGATCAAAACCAGGCATGACGCCAGCAGCGCGCCGGATGCCGCAGCCCCGAAACTCGCTAAGAACCTCATTCGACGATCTCCTCAAGGAATTCAGGGGTGGCAAGCCCGGCTGCCGATCGGAGCAGCCGTGAAAAACTACCGACCCACAATCCGCACGGGAAGCTCCGTGCGGCTCTCCTCAGCATCCATGTAGAACACGATCGTCTCAACAAGCTCCGGCGGTGCCGCGGCGGGATTAATCTCCACGATCACCTGACGGCTTGAACGGGCAGGAACTATCAGCGGAAGCCCTTGGGCGAGAGTGCATGCGCAGGTCTCCCGCGCTCCGGAGATCGTCACCGACCGCTGACTGAGATTTTTGAAATCGAAGGGAACGATGATCGTGTCGCGGGCCGCTGAGAGGTTGACATGGGCAACGGCCGGTTCAATGAAAACGTATTGCCCTCGCAGGTAAAGCAGCGCATTCGAAGCCGAGCCGAATTTATAAATCGCAACAGCCAGTATGACGAGTACGGCTGCCAGCCCGGCTAATGTGCCAAAGAGAACCGACCCATTGCCGAACAGTCCGAAGCGAGGCTTTCCAGCATTCCATGCATGCGACATGCCTGCCTCATCCGATGCTTGAATCCCTGAAACGTGATGATGATAACGTGATCAGTATAGACATTGGAGTATTGTGATAGCCAATGATTTTCCCCAAAAGGCGGCGGGGCATGCCCCGATTTTCATGCATCTCCGAACACAGTCCAGTCTAGCATGGCTTGGTCAGTCCTCATTGCTTTTACGAGCCAGCCGAGATGGTCGCAAGTGCGATACCTGAAGAGAGAAATGAGTCATTTCGCCTTAACGAGGTGCGGTCATAACGGCGGCAAACTGTTCTTAATCTCTGAGGCCATACCGGTGCATCATCGACGGCCGTGGTTCAACCGCAGAAACGCCACCTTGGCGCTGGTTTCGCTACTGGCTGCCCAGGCCGGTCTTGTGGCCTGGGCAGCTTATCGCTACGCCCCCGTCACCGACGAGCCGGGACAACTCGCTGCGGGTCTCAGCCATTGGAAGCTGGGGCGATTCGAACTCTACCGGGTCACGCCGCCATTGGTTCGTTCCGTTGCGGCACTGCCGGTTCTTTTCGCCGATCATAACACCGACTGGAGCCATTATCCGATCGGCATCGGCACCCGAGCCGACGGCCAAGTTGGAATGGACTTTCTTCAGGCAAACGGTTCACGGTCATTTTGGTTGATGACGACCGCTCGCTGGGCCTGCATTCCCTTCGCTTTGCTCGGCGGCCTTGTCTGCTTCCTGTGGGCGCGTGACCTCTACGGCACCGCCGGCGGGATTCTGGCGCCGACCCTCTGGTGCTTTTCGCCGGATATCCTCGGCCATGGCTGCCTGATCACGACCGACGTCGCCGGCGCCTCCCTTTCGATCGCGACATTCTACATCTTTCGGCGGTGGCTCCTGCATCGAGCCTGGACCGCCGCCGTGTTCGCGGGGATCTGCCTCGGCCTCGTGCTGCTCGCGAAGGCGACCTACGTCATTTACTTTGGATTGCTGCCGGCCCTGTGGTTGCTATGGAACCTGCGCCGCGACACCCAGTCACCGCCATCCGCCTGGCGGCGCGATATTTTACAGTTGGCGACTCTGTTCGTGACCGCCCTCTATGTCGTCAACACCGCCTATGCCTTCGACGGGAGTCTTAAGCGACTCGGGAAATACGTCTTCGTGAGCCAATCGCTGGCCGGCGAGGAGGTCGAAGAGTCCGTCGGCGGCAACCGGTTCGCCGATACGCCGCTCGGCTTGGTCCCGGTTCCGTTCCCGGAGCAGTATGTCCTCGGCGTCGACCTGCAGCGAACTTACTTCGAACATAGAATGCTTTCCTATCTCGGTGGCGAGTGGAAGCGGGGAGGCTGGTGGTATTACTACCTCTACGGCCTAGCGGTGAAGATGCCGCTCGGCACATGGATCCTGCTGCTGCTGGCGGCCAGCTTGACCGTTTCCGGCCGCTTCCGTGGAACCCTGCGGGAGGATCTCCTTCTGCTGGCGCCGTCGATAGTGATCCTCGTGCTCGTCAGTTCTCAGACCGGCTTCAATAAGAATCTGCGATACGTGATGGCCATTTACCCGTTTCTCTTCATCTGGATCGGGCGCGTTCTTGCGCTGGCGGCGATGAAGGTGAGGTGGGTCCGACCGGCGACTCTTCTGGCCGCCGGCTGGGCGGTCGGCAGTTCGCTGTGGGTCTACCCACACTCGCTGTCTTACTTCAACGAAGCCGCCGGTGGACCGACCGAAGGCCATCGGCATCTGATCCACACAAATATCGACCAAGGCCAGGACCTGCTCTACTTGCGAGACTGGGTTATTGAGCACCCGTCTCCCGAACCGCTCTACGTGGCGTACTACGGGATCGTCGATCCGACGTTCGCGGGAATCCGGTATTCACTCCCCCGGCGGGATCCCCTAACAGGGCGGTGGCCGCCCGGCCGGTACGCAGTCAGCGTGAACATGCTCCGCGGGCATCGCTGGATGCTGCCCACCGGCCAAGGCCGATGGGAGGGCATCGACGACGATCGATATGCGTCGTTCCTGGACCGCGAGCCGATCGGCCGAGCGGGCTACTCGATTTATATTTATGATGTTTCTGGTGAAGAGGCGCAGTCCCAAGGATTTCGAGCGACAGAGGGATGAAATTTGAGCGATCCCGATCAGACCCGTCCGGCAGCCAGCACGACGATCATAGGCAACGTGTACCCGAAGTACACGACCCGCAATCCGATCGCGCGATGCCTGATGCAGGGTTTCCTGTCGGCAGTCGAGGGACTCCATCAAGGGGTCGCTCCACGGAGCGTGCTCGAGGTCGAACGCGGCGAGTACGTCGAAGCCTGCCTGCTCGAACCCGAGGGTCATGCCCCCGGCACCGGAGAATAATTCAAGCGATGTAGGTTTGGTCCGACTCATTCAGACGGTGACGTGCCTGGGTTTGTGTTCGCCTTTGCTGACCGACCTTCCAGAGACACTCTGTGCCCGGTGGGCCTGCGGATCAATTCCACGATCTACTACTCGACACTGTGGAGTGGCCACCAACTACTATATATGGCCTGTGGACGAATGTGGAGCACGATCGGTCCGGTTTTTCGGACCCGGCGAATTACGACGGGTTCTGCCGTGCTTGGGCCAAGTCGAATTACCGGCGGTCGTCGTTCGGCAGGCGTAGTTCGCAGCACCCGAGATCGATGTGGCCTTGGGTCGAGAGGCCGGGGCGGAGGCTGTAGACGGCGAAGCGGCCTTGTTTCTGTCGCTCGACGAG
>JACCRE010000233.1 GCA_013813775.1 Planctomycetaceae bacterium | reverse complement strand
CTTCAGTCATACGATCTTCGCTTTGCCGTTCGCGCTGCTCGCTTCGCTGCTCGCCTGGAGGCAGACGGAGTTTCGGTGGCGAGATCTCGTGGGCATCCTCTTGTGCATGATCTTCGCCCGCAGCGCGGCCATGGCTTTCAATCGGCTCGTCGATCGCGATATCGATGCGTCAAATCCGCGGACCGCGACTCGGCATCTGCCGACGGGGCAGCTCACTCCGACGGCGGTTCGGTCCTTCACGCTCCTGACGTCCGCCGGATTCATCGCTTCGACGTTTCTGTTCTGGCCGAACAGGTGGCCGGCGTTCCTTGCGCCGCCGGTGTTGCTGTTCCTGCTCGGTTACAGTTATGCGAAGCGTTTTACGATCTGGTGCCATTACTGGCTCGCCGCCGCGCTGATGTTGTCGCCGATCGCCGCCTGGATTGCGATCACCGGCGGCCTCGATTGGCCGCCAGCGTTGCTTGCCGCCACGGTGTTTTTCTGGGTCGGCGGCTTCGACATCCTCTACGCCTGCCAGGATGTGGACTTCGACCAGACGCGAGGGCTGTTCAGCGTTCCGGCGCGCTTCGGCGTGCGGAGGGCGTTGCGACTCGCCGCCGTCAGCCACGCTTTCGCCGCCGCGTGCCTCTTCGGTCTTTGGTACGTCGCCGGTTTGGGAATCGTGTTCCTGCTGGGCGTCATCGGCGTGACGATTCTGCTCGCGTTCGAGCACCTGATCGTGCGACCGAACGATCTGAGTCGGGTGAACGTGGCGTTCTTTCAGGTGAATGCGATCATCAGCCTGGGACTCTTGGCGCTGGGGGCGGCGGACCTGTGGTTCGCCTCCGGCGCGATATAGCATGCCCCAAAGAATAGCGCCATGCCGGAGAGAACTCCTTCGCCTTTCCGGTGGGTCTCTCACGCTCTCCTGCGACGCGCCGCTCAGTTCTGAGATCCTCCCCGGCTTTCGCTGCACGGTGGGCGATTTCTTCGCCGGGGTTTAGGATGTGAAATCCGCCGCCGTCGTGCGGTCAGACTCACAGACCGGAGCGCTTCCTCCGATCGCGGCTGTACCTGATTTCGCGCCTCATTCCTCCTCCCTCTCCATGACTGACGGATCCCGCCTTCACGAAATCGAGGCCAAGGTCCACGCCCGCGAGCGGCTGACCTTCGACGATGGCCTGTTCCTCGAAGAACACGTCGATGTCCTGACGCTCGGCCGGCTGGCGAACCGCGTCCGGGAGCGGAAGAACGGCAACTTCGCGTTTTACAACACGAACGTGCATCTCAACCCCACGAACGTGTGTCTTTATCGCTGCCGGTTCTGTGCGTTCCGGGCGGATCTCAGAGCCGAGAAGGCATACACGTTCGACGATGCGATGATCCGCGAGCGAGTGCTCGAAGCGCAGAGCCGGGGCGCGACCGAGATCCACGTCGTCGGCGGACTGCATCACCAGAAGAAGTTCGACTGGTATCTGAACGTCATCCGTGTGATTCACGAAACGTGGTCCGACCTGCACATCAAGGCCTGGACGCCCGTCGAAATCCACTGGTTCAGCCACATGACGAAGCGGCCCTACGAATGGGTGCTTCAAGAGCTGAAGGACGCAGGCCTCGGCAGCCTGCCGGGCGGCGGGGCCGAGATTTTTCATCCCGAGGTTCGCGACATCCTGTGCGAGCACAAGGCCGACGCCGGCAACTGGTTCAAGGTGCATGCGGCCGCCCACCGGATGGGCCTGAGATCAAACGCGACGATGCTCTACGGGCATATCGAGCAGGCCCGGCATCGCATCGATCATCTCATCCGCCTGCGCGAGCAGCAGGATGAAACGGGAGGCTTTCAGACCTTCATTCCGCTCGCGTTTCATCCCGACAACACGAACATGAGCGACATCAAGAAGCCCAGCGGCGTGATGGACCTGAAGATGGTCGCGATCGCCCGCCTGATGCTCGACAACTTCGACCACGTCAAGGCGTACTGGATCATGCTCGGCGAAAAGATCGCGCAGACGGCGCTCTCGTTCGGGGCCGACGACATCGACGGCACCGTCGTCCACGAACTCATCTATCACGACGCCGGCGCCAAAACCCCGGAAGGCCTGACCGTCGCGCAGTTGCACCGGCTGATTCGCGAAGCCGGCCGCGAGCCGGTGGAACGCGATACGCTGTACCGGCAGGTCATTCGCGACGACGCCGATCCGACGAAATGGAACATCGGCGAACCGTTGCTGCCGGTCACGGCCGCGTAAGGGCCGATGAAGACCTTCGTGCTGATCGCCGCTTTGTTGTTCTTCCCGCTGGTGATCCTGGGGACCCTGGCGGCGATGCTCCACGTCCAAGGCCGCGAGGCAAGCCGGCCGAAGGCTCGGCGGGAACTGATGATCGTCGGAGGCGTCATCGTCTTTATTTCGATTGCGGTTCCTCTGTTACTCTTATGGAGGGCCTTCCCATAGCGATCCTATTTGTAGAGGATCGAGGATTTCGTTGCAGCTCGCGTCCGAAAGTGCAGTATGGCGGCGCTACAATCGGCAGAGCCGGAACCGCTTCTCGAGCAAAACAGGAACATCGACCGCCTTCGGTCCGCCTTTACGGCCTACGCTTGGTTGAAGGTCGTTACAACCGCGAGACCACTGCGATGACTGACCGGATCGATCAAACGGTGACGACGTTGTGGGCGCTGCTGGGCGCGGGCGTCATTCTCAAGCCTTCGGGCTACCTGGGCTGGACCGATCTCGCCCTGTGGACGGCGGCGGCCTGGCTCGTGGCCCTGGCGGGACTCTATTATCTCAGGGCGGTCGCCAGCCGCGCCTGAGGTTCCCTCATGATTCGAGTGTCACAGATCGATCACGTCACGCTCGTCGTGCGCGATCTGGACGCGAGCCGGCGTTTCTACGTCGATCTGCTCGGCATGGAAAACGTGTCGCGCCCCGCGTTCGATTTCGCAGGCCTCTGGTTCCGCGCCGGCAGCACGCTGCTGCATCTGATCCTGGAGCACGACCGCTCGGGCCCTGCGGGGGTCAATGACGGTCGCGCGAAATCGTCGCGCGGCTTTCATCTCGCCTTCGCCGTCGATGATGCCGAAGCCGCCGCAGCCGACCTCGAAGCCGCGGGCGTCGCCTTTGTGACGAAACCCAAGCGGCGTCCCGACGGCGCGATTCAGACCTTCGTGCTCGACCCGGATAGGCATGTCATCGAACTGTGCTCACCGCCAAAGTAGCGGCCCGACCAGTGCTATCGTAAGTTCGACGAGGACAGGACCAATGGTCGAAAACGGTCACCCCTTCACTGGTATGTATTGGGACGACGAGAATTCACATTTCACTCGGCAAGCGAAGCTGCTCTCGGACGGTTAAGTGGAAGTATCACGTGATCGAAGAACCCGATTGGGATGTGTACATGTCGGAAGGGAATGACACGTGGATCGACATCCCGGTCGGCGCTCATCGGCCCGAGCAGTTCATAGTGATTGCTCAGGATGAGCAGAACGAGTACGTACTCTGCCTGTCCCCTTTAACCGAGCAGGACTGAGTGGTGGAGGTGACGGCGACTTTAGCCGTGTCCGGCGCGAGCCTGACCTGCCTCCGGGTACGGTCATAACAAATGTGCGGCTTGATCACTCGGCGGGCTGACGCCCGCCGCTCGCCAGGTCCAACCGTGCTGGCGTCATCCCGCCGACGTTGCCTATACTCCCACCGAGTCGATTTCCGTCGAGTGGAAATTTCCGTCGCCGTTGCACCTCTGAGCGTCAGTACCGTCCGATGGCCAGCGTTGCCTCCCGTAAGAGGATGATCGTCGCCTCGTGGATCGTGGCGGGGGTCGTCGCCGCGGCCGCGGTCGCCGACATGGCGATCGCCTTCCCGTTCAACCGCCAGATCGTGATGGACGTGATGTTCCTGCTGGGCGCCGGGCTCGTCGCCTACCTGGCGTTCGACGCGTTCAAGGACATTCGCTGAAGAACGGAAAAAGTTGAGAACGGAAGAACGGAGGAGATTCTTCCGTTCTGCCGTCCTCCCGTTCTTCCCTCCTCACAAATCCAGGTCGTCCGCGAAGCTCGCTTCTTCCATGATGATGCGGTAACGCTCGGACGCATCCTTTCCCAGCAGTTGCTGCATCGTGGCGTCGGCGTCGAGCTGGCTTTCGACGTCCACTCGCAAGAGCACGCGATACCGCGGGTCGAGAGTGGTGTCGCGAAGCTGCTCGGCGTCCATCTCGCCCAGCCCTTTGAATCGCTGCACGTCGACTTTGCGGTTCTTCGCGGCCTTCTCGAGCAGTTCTTCTTTCTGCACGTCGTCGCGGGCGTAATGCACGTCGTTGCCGATCGAAATCTTGTAGAGCGGCGGCTGCGCGATGAACAGTTTGCCGGCGCGAACGATTTCGGGCAGATGCCGAAAGAAGAACGTGAGCAGCAGCGTGCTGATGTGATAGCCGTCGGAATCGGCGTCCATCAGCAGAATGACCTTGTCGTACCGCAGCTTGTGCAAGTCGAAACTCTGGCCGATGCCGGTGCCTAACGCGTCGACGAGGTCTTTGACCTCTTGATTCTGCATCGCCTTGCTGAGGGCCAGCGACTCGGTGTTCAGGATCTTGCCGCGCAGCGGCAGCACCGCCTGATAGCTGCCGTCGCGGCCCATCGCCGCGGTGCCGCCGGCCGAGTCGCCTTCGACGATGAACAGTTCGGCGTTGTCGCGCTCCCGGCTGCGACAGTCGAGCAGCTTGCCCGGCAGGTTCGTCTTCTTTCCGCCCGGCCCTTTGCGGCGGACTTCGGCGGAAGCGGCACGGCTCGCGGCCCTGGCCCGAGCCGCGAGCACGATGCGGCCGAGGATCGCGTCGGCCACGCTCTTGCTGTTGTTGAGCCACGTCTCGAGGCTCGGCCGGACGAGCCCGTCGACGATGCCGGCGACTTCCGGGTTATTGAGCTTCTCTTTCGTCTGACCCTGAAACATCGGGTCGCCGTGAAAGACCGAAAGGATCGCCGTCATGCCTTCGCGGATGTCTTCGCTCGTGAGTTGCAGCCCCTTGATCTTGATGTCGTGGACGTCGATGTAATTGCGGACCGCTTTTGCGATGCCCGATCGCAATCCCGCTTCGTGAGTGCCGCCGGCATGGGTGCGGATGCCGTTGACGTAGCTGCGGACCTGCTCTTCCGGCGCTTCGGTCCACTGCAACACGATCTCGATCTTGATCCCGTTTTCGTCGCGGGTGACGAAGAACGGCGTCTCGTTGACGGGTCGCTTCTTGCTCTCGCTTACGATCTTCGCGAGGTAGGCGCGAATGCCGTCGGGGGCGGAATACTCCACCGACTCGTTCTTCGACTCGTCGGTGAACTTGATCTTAAGGCCCGCGTGAATGTAGCTGATGTCCTCGAGGTGCTGCTTGATGACCTCGGGGCTGAAATGCGTCCGATTGAAGATCTTCGCGTCAGGCGTGAACGAGATCGTCGTCCCGCTGCCCCGGAAGGGCTTCAACTTCTCGACGGGGCCGGTCGGCACACCCCGCTTGTACTTCTGCACCCACTCGAAACCGTCGCGATGCACCGTCGCGACCATCTCGGTCGACAGGGCATTGACGACGCTCGACCCGACGCCGTGCAAACCGCCCGAGCGCGCGTAGTTCTTGTCGCTGAACTTTCCGCCGGCGTGCAGCGTGCAGAGGATGATCTCCAGCGCGCTCTTTTTGAACTTCGGGTGCTTGTCGACGGGGATGCCGCGGCCCCAGTCGCGCACGGTCATGCTCGCGCCGTCTTTATGCAGCGTGACCTCGATGCGGTCGTTATGGCCGGCGAGAAACTCATCGACGCTGTTGTCGAGGATCTCCCACAACAGGTGGTGCAGCCCCCGATGATCGACGCCGCCGATGTACATGCTCGGCCGGCGCCGGACGGCCTCGAGGCCTTCAAGAACTTCAATATCGGCGGCCCGGTAACTCGTGCCGGATTTCTTCTCAGCGACAGTGGACATGAAAAACGAAGTGAGGAATGAGAAATGAGACGAGAGAATCAAGGCAAGCCCCCGGCGCGAGCCGGGGGGCGATGCATTCACGGCATCATACGCAGATCATGCCGCTTCACCCACCGTGGCGCACGGCTCACAGAACCTTGAGCATCACGGGGTGCCCCTCAGCCCTGACCGGCCCTGTTTCGATCGCCTTGCAACGGCCGACGATCACAAAACCCAACGCCTCAAGCTGCCGGACCCGTCGATCGTCGACGGGACGCGCCACGAGGCTGCCACAGCCCAGTTCGATCGACCGCTCGATCCGGACCTCATCGAGCCGCGTGCCCAAGCCCTGTCGGCGGTATTCCGGATCGACCGCCAGCCGGCTGAGATACCCCACCGGCAGGGGAGGCTCGACTCGAAAGGCATGATCCTGGATCGCGGCATGAGGGACGTCATGCACCGACTGGTGGACCGTCAATCTCGCCGCGGCGACAGGATCATCTTCGACGACAAACGCGAAGTGCGCAGCGACGGAGTCGTGCTCGTCGAGCCAGACGTCGGCATTGCCCGTGAAGGCGGTTTCGGTCCGCCAGGCGCGGGACCGAAGCCGGCCGATGCGATCGAGAGACTCGATGTCGGAAGCCGGGATCTCGACGAGACGGGGTGTCATGATCGCCCGTGGACGAAGAACTTCGAACACTGCACTCGATCGCTCAGATTCCGCCGGCGGGCACTGCGACAGCGGATGAACCTTCGGGCCGGAAGAGTTCGACTTTGAGCGGAGCGGTTCGCATTTCCGGATCGACGCGAACGACGATCGTCTGGCGGCCTTCCGGAAACTCGGTCGCGAGCTGGCGCGAGAGTGTGTCGATGTGGTCGCCGTTGACCCACACGTCGAGACCGCCCGCATCGTCGAACTTCAAGCCGACCGCACCGCTCGAACGCACGTCGATCTCGGCGAGCAGGTAGCGGGGGCGGTCTTCGCCGGCCGTGATGTCCGAAAGCGGCAGGTTTCCATCGACGCGCGAATACAGCGGCTGCCAGTCGCTCGCAGCGATCGGCGGCAGCTCGTCGCGAAACGTCGCTTCGTCCGGCAGAGAGTCCTCGAACGAAGCAGGCGGATCGACGAGCAGTCGCCAGCGCTGAACGATCGGTTGCGAACGCACTGCATACGGAGTCCCCGGCTTTCCGAGTTCCGCGAGGAATCGCACAAGATCGACGAACTCCTGTCGCGTCATGAACTTGACGAGACCTTTGGGCATCAGACTGCCGCCCTTCTCGCGCTCCTCGATGTCGGCTTTCGGGATGCTGCGGTCGGTCCCTTCGGCGGTGCGGAGGATGAGACGGGCGTCGTTCTCGTCGGCGACGATGCCGGTCACGACCAGACCGTCGGACGTGATCACGATCTGCGTCGCGAAGTGCTCCTTGACGGCGGCGTCGGGATCGAGGATCGAAGCGACGAGATAGTCGAGAGGATTGCTCGGTCCGATCGCCGACAGATCGGGGCCGATGTTACCGCCCGCTCCGCTGACGGCGTGACAGTTGAGGCACGATAAATCTCGCCGACGGAACACCAGCTCGCCTCGTTCGACGTCTCCCTCGCTTTGGACCGCCGCGACGAGCTTACTGACCTCTTCGGGCGTGAGCGGCTTGTCTTCCATGGCGATGCCGGCGGCCTTGCCCAGTGCGGCGCTGAGAGACCCGTCGCTGCGACCGACGGCATACATCGATCGAAGCGCCGCTTTCGCGGATTCGGGTGACAGCGTGACATCGGCAAGCGCGGCCGCGAGCGAGTCAGGCCCTCCCTGCCGCGTCAGAAAAGCGCCGAGCAACGCCGAAGGGTCCTCTTTGGGTTTCGCGGCTGCCAAAGCCTGCGCGGCGTATTTCGCGGCCGCTGCGAGATCGAGACCGGCGAGCGCGGAAATGGCGGCGGCTCTAACTTCCGACGAATCACCTGACGCCGCGAGGGATTCGATCGTCTTCCGACCGTCCTCGCCGAAGTTCGCCAAAGCGACAAGTGTCGCGGAACGCGTCTCCGGCGCTGTCTTCTCCGCCTTCGCGATCACCTGCAAAGGTTCCGCCAACTCCGGAGCGCGCCACAGGCCGGCCAGATGAATCGCCTGATTTCGCACCGCGGCCGGCTGTTTCGCGTCGAACAACGTCGCGATCTTCGAGAGATCCCCCTCCGGCTTGAGCTTGCGGTTCTCGGCGGCTTCGACGAGTCCGTCGAGCGCAGCGGCGGCGACATCGCCCGTCCAGCCGTTCTCGTTCGTGAGCTGTTCGAAGAAATAGCCAAGTTCAGTCGCGTCGCCGCGCTTGCTCACCATCTCGATCACGGCCGGGAGCCGCTCGGGCGGCAGCTTGCCGCCCTTGAGCAACCGCATCAACGCATCCCCGGCCCCTTGGCCGAACGCCGGAGTGACGAGTGAGAGAACGATCAAAAGCGGAAAGAGACGACGACGCGTGCGCATGACGACAGGCGAGACAGGCATGAAAGAAGTCGGCAGGAGGAACCACGAAAAACACGGAACACACGAAAAACGCTCATAGGGCTCCATACCTCGTCTTCCACTGGTATTGGGGAGACGAGGGTCCGAAGGAGAACGACCACTTTTTGGTGTCATTCGCGTTGTTCGTGGTCCATCCGCAAAGCTCACGCACTCAGTTCGACGCCTTCTGCTTCGCCACCCGGCCTTCGAGCGTGGCGATCGTTTCGTTGAGCGTGTACTCGAGGTAGTCGTCTTGCGGATGCACGAGCGACTCGACGGCGACGTCGAGTGCTTGCTGATTGTCGAAGAACGACAACGCCCGTACCGCTTCGAGCCGCACGCGGGGATGCTCGTCGTTCACCGCGGTTTGCAGCTTCGCGAGCGGATCGCCGAGCCGATCTCGCCAGTAGCCGACGACGCGCGTCGCCGCGGCGCGGGCCTTCGGTTCGGCGCACGTCAGCACTTTGTCGAGCAGCTTCTCGTCGACGGCTTCGTGATGCTGCTTGACCCACAGCGCTTCGAGCAGGTGATGGCAATACTCGGCGTCCTTGGAGTCGAGCGCCGCGACCCATTGATCCACGGCCTTCACGACTTCGTCCGTGGGCCGGCCGTGCAGCTCCGTCCGCACGCGATACCGAACCCGGTCTTCATACGTCTTCAGCAGGTCGAGCAACTCGGGAGTCGTCGCACCGGCGATCTCGACCGGCTCGACGAGCGGCTTCTTCGTGTAGTGGACCCGGTAGACGCGGCCGTGCTTGTTGTCGCGATTCGGGTCGCGAACGTTGTGCTGCATGTGGCCGACGAGCGGGTTGTACCAGTCGCAAATGTAAAGCGCGCCGTCGGGGCCGAATTCGAAATCGACGGGACGGAAGTTCGTGTCAGTGGACTTGAGCAACGGATCGACGGGCGTTGCCTCGAAGCCGCTGTCCACTTCCTTCATGCGATATTGCAGCACTCCCTGAAAGCCGATCACGTTGTTGAGCAGGTAGTCGCCCTGCATTTCGTCCGGAAAGTTCCGGCTCGAGACGATCTCACAGCCCGACGTCGGCCGCCACTGCTTCTCGAGGAACTGCTTGAGCGTGGCGTGCTTCTTCGGGAAGTCCACCGACCCGCTGAACGCGGTGCCGTAGTAGTTCGCCCCGCCGGAAGCGTCGGCGACGAAGTTCTGCCCCCACTTGTCGAAGGTGTGTCCCCACGGATTCGCGAAGGGATACGACACGAACACTTCGAGCTTTGAACGCAGCGGTTCGTAACGGAACACGCCGGCGTTCGCGAGGCGCGTCGGCCCGTAGGGCGTTTCGATCTGCGAGTGATGGAACGTGCCTTCCTGGAAGTAGAGGTCGCCACCCGGTCCCCAGGTGAACGCGCTGATCGCATGATGGCTGTCGGCGCTGTCGAAGCCGTGCAGCACGAGCTCTCGCGCATCGGCCTTATCGTCGCCGTCGGTGTCTTTCAGCAGCATCAGGTTCGGCTGCTGTGCGACGTAGGCTCCATGCGGCACGAGTTCGATGCCCGTCGGCAGATGCAGGCCTTCGGCGAAGATCGTCTGCTTGTCGGCGACGCCGTCGCCGTCGGTGTCTTCAAGGATCAGCACCTTGTCGTTCGGCGGCGTGCCCGGCAGGTACATCGGGTAGCTTTGCATCGTGCAGACCCACAAACGTCCCTTTGCGTCGAACGCGACCTGACAGGGATTCCGCAGGTCGGGAAAGGTCTCTTCAGACGCGAAGACGTTCGCCGCGAAATCCTTGGCGAGCGTGAATGTTTCGAGCGACTTCTGTGGAGAGAGCAGATCGATCGGTCGATCGACGTTCGTCTTCACATCGACGAACTCGCCGGTGCCGCTGTCGTCGATCGTTTCGGGCACCGGTTCGCCTGCGGCGACCTTCCACACGCGCTCGTCGCGCCGCTTCGTCATGTTGCGAAGCTTCTCGAACTCCGCCGGGAAGTTGACGACGCCGAACGGCTCTTCGCGACCGCCGTAGATGTAGTAGCCGTTGACGGCGCGGTAGTCGTACCAGAACTGCTTGTTCTTCTCGTTGACGGCGGCGCGCAGCGATTCGTACTTCTGGGCCGGAATTGCATCGCAGCCCTCGCACATCGCTTGATCGAGGGCTTCGGCGAGGCGTGCGTAACCGGCGTCGTTGAGATGGATGCCGTTGATCGTGAGCGGCTCATCGCTCGCCGCGAACATGGCCTGGCTAGGTGCGAACAGGTCGATGAAAGCCACGCCGGCTTCGGCGGCGAGCTGTTTCATCGCCTCGGCGTAGAGGGCGATGTTCGCATTGAGGTCGGCGGCCTGCGGCAGGTGCAAGCCATCGAGATCCTCGGCGGCGATCGGCGAGAACAGCACGATCCGCGGCGGGTTCTCGGGAGCCGGTTCGTCGGGCCGTGCGCCGGCTCGCTTGCCGTCGAGGCCGCCGTCGACGGTCCTCGTCGGATACTTCAGCCGTGAAAGATCATCGAGGAAGCCCTTGAGGTCCGACTTGAATTGCTCAAGACCCTTTTTGCCTTCGAACGATTCGTTGAGTCCGAAAAAGGCGAAGATCACGTCCGGATCTTCGTCGGCGAGCGTATGGCCGTGATCGTGAAAGTTCAGACTGCGCAGCCGCAAGTTGATCGTGTCCGCCGACCAGCCGAGGTTCCGCACGACGAGCTTGTGCTGCGGAAACCGCGCGTGCAGATGCGATTCGAGATGCCCGAAGTACGTTTCCCGCTCGGCGAGCGTGTTGCCGAGAATGACGATCTTGTCGTTCGGCTGAAGTTCGAGTTTGGGAGTCGCATCGGCGGCGACGGCGAGCCTTCCGGCGATCAGACAGCCGACGGCAGCGAGCGCGAGACTTCGAAGAAGCATGTATGGGCCTTTTTCGAGCACGAATGATCGGCGTGGCATCAAAGAGAACGATTCCGTTGTAACACACCCGCTTCACGTCTCGCCACCGAACGGAAAACGCCTCGGATGCCGCACGTCGCCTGACCACGCCCTTCTTGCCTCGGGGCGTGCCACCGAGCGCGATTCCGCGCCTTCGGTTACACTCATCATCTTGATCCTCGTCACCGACACCGCACGCCAATGTCTCAACTCGCGTCACGCGACGAACAGCTTGCACTTGTCCGCGAGTATGTCGCCGGCGAGAGCCTCGTTCGCCACATGCTCGCCGTCGAAGCGGCGGTGCGGGCGTATGCCCGCAAGCTGGGCGGCGACGAGCCGACCTGGGCGGCCGCGGCGTTGCTGCACGACTTCGATTACGAGCGGTGGCCGAACCCGCCGGATCATCCGCTGAAAGGGAGCGAGATCCTGCGGGAGCGCGGCTATCCTGAAGAGATCATTTACGCTGTTCTGTCGCACGCCGATTACCTGCAGGATCGTTTCCCGCGGCGTGCGACGCTCGACAAGGTGCTCTACGCCTGCGACGAGTTATGCGGTTTCATCACCGCGTGCGCTCTCGTGCGGCCACAGAGGCTTGAAGGCCTGACGGCGAAGAGCTTCCGCAAGAAAATGAAGGCGGCGGGCTTCGCCGCGAACGTGAACCGCGAAGACATCGTCAAAGGCGCCGCCGACCTGGGCGTCGATCTCGACGAACATATCGAGTTCTGCGTCGCCTCGATGCGAGACATTGCGGCGGATCTGGGACTTGCCGAGAACGGAGAACGGGAGAATTGAAGTGTAGAATGCGCTGGAGACATCCGGCTTCTTCCG
This sequence comes from Planctomycetaceae bacterium, assembly GCA_013813775.1. Lineage (GTDB taxonomy): Bacteria > Planctomycetota > Planctomycetia > Planctomycetales > Planctomycetaceae > JACCRE01. The sequence continues at coordinate 1,050 of JACCRE010000233.1, read as the reverse complement.
TGCTTCCGTGCTCCCGTTCCTCGATTCTTCCGTCCTCGCTCCCAATGGCCCTCGAACTTCTTCGCGGCTCGGCGCCTCCCGGATCGTGCAGCTACCTGCCCGACGAGACGGCGAGCCTCGAGTATCGTTACATGCTCGACATCGCTCCTGTCGAGTTCGAGGCGATGCTGTCGCGGGGCTGGCGGCGACAGGGGGCGTGCTTCTTTCGTCCGAAATGCCCGGCGTGCGTCAAGTGCCGCAGCCTGCGGGTCGACGTCGACGCCTTCACGCCGTCGAAGAGCCAGCGGCGCGCCCGGAAGCAAAACGAGGGCATCCGTCTCGTCGTCCGCAAGCCGTCGGTCACGAAAGAGCACCTGGAGGTTTTTGACGCCTATCACGCCGACATGCACCAGCGCCGCGGCTGGAAGTACGATCCTTCCGACGCCGAAGACTACGCGAGAACCTTTCTCGCCGGCCATTTCTCGTTCGCGAGTGAGTTCCTCTATTTCCGGAAGCGGGAGCTCGTCGGCGTCGGCCTCGTCGATCTGACGCCTCACGCGATGTCGAGCATTTACTTTTATCACCGCCCCGATTGGCGGCCGCGCAGCCCGGGCACGCTGAGCGTGATGCGCGAGATCGAGTTCGCCCGCGAATCGAACCGTCACTGGCTGTATCTGGGCTACTGGATTCGCGAGAACGCGTCGATGTCGTACAAGAACCGCTTCGAACCGCACGAGGTGCTGGAGCGGTACGTCGGCGACGACGATCCGGCCGTCTGGCGACCTGCGGGCGAGGTGGAGTGACACTGCGCCAGCGCCCACGAATCCCGTTCCGCCTCTTGTCTCGAGGCGGATTGCAGGTTCCATCGCAAGTCTGTTTGGATGGCTTGGAGAGTCGTATCGACGTCCGAATCCGACTCCCTTCTCCTCTGGGGAGAAGGGCCGGGGGTGAGCGGCTGTGTTCATTGTCAATGATTTTTTCGGTTGGTGGAGGGGTTCAAGCGGTTTGGGGATTCCAGTGGGTGTTGTTCTTCACGAGCGTGTTGAGGATCACGAGCAGCTTGCGCATGCA
>JACCRE010000203.1 GCA_013813775.1 Planctomycetaceae bacterium | reverse complement strand
TCCCTGACGGTCGCGGCTCGGAAAGACCTCGCAAACGCCGAACCGAGACGACCTACGCCGCCCGGCGATGCTGCTGTTGGTTCTGCTGGTGCTTCTGGCGATTGTCGGGGCGGGTCGCGGCTTCGAGTTCTTCATCCTCGCTGCGAGACTTCTTCGACGACTTCGCTTTCGGTTCCTTGGAAAGCCATGAGAGAATCGCCGGCAGCGTCGTCAGTGACACGAAGAGCGTGCAGGCCACTCCGACGGTGAGCACGAGGCCCACGCTGAACAGTCCGCGATGGGCGGCGAGCATGAGGCTGCCGAAGCCGACCATGTTCGTGATGCTGGTGATCGTCATCGCGTAGGCCGTGCTGGCGTCGAGCGTGAACTGCTGGCCGCGTTGCGAGCGGCAGTTGTGCACGACGTACACGCCGTTGTCGACGCCGATGCCCAGGATCAGCGGCAACACGATCAGGTTCGCGGCGTTGAAGTCCTGTTGCAGCAGAGACAGGATGCCGACCGTCATGCCGCCCGCGGCGATCGGCGGAACGAGCGTGAGAGCCGCGTCGCGCAGGTTGCGGAAGTCGAGCACGGCGGCCATGGCGACGACCATCGCCAGGTATCCCAGCACGAGATACATCGGTTGGATCGGCACGCCCCGCGTCGAAAGCGTCATCGCGGTGAACGCGATCACGACCAGCGGCGGAACGAGCACCAGCAGCTTGTTTTCCTTTTCGAGGAAGTCGAGCAATAGCACGAGGCAGATCACGACGAGCGCGTACAGGGCGGCAAGCTCGTAGCTTCGTTTGACCTGCCGCGAGGCTTCGTAATTCTGCAAGGGGGTGCCCGTGACGTCCGGATCGACGGTGCGGAGATCCGACACGAACTTCGACAGCGGCTCGAACTCCCAGACCTGCTGCTTCGGATAGACCTGCAACAGCCATTTGTTCTGAGGGCTGATGAACCGGCCCGTCAGCTCCGGCGGCAGATCTCCCGCGGTGAGCGGCTCGGGATCCGACGCCATCGCCATGACGTGAAACTGCATCAGCAGCGATTCGGCCGTGCTCTGCTGGAACATTCCGAGCAACGTCGACTGCCGATCGAGCGGCAGCTTCGAAAGCCGGTCCAGAAAGCCGTCGAGCTTCGCCGCGATCCGTCGGGCGTCCTGATGGTCGATGGCGCGGATCGTCTGGTACAGCCGTTCGAGCGACTGTCCGACGGAGCGCGGGTTCGGCGCATCGAACCGCGGAGCGGCGTTCGGCAGTCCTCGCAGCCGCGAACGAACCTGCTGTACCAAGCTGCGGGTTTGGTCGGAGGACGCTCGCGGCAGGCGGCTCGCAAGTTCCTCGACACGGGCGACCGTCGGCAGTGCCGCGAATTTGGCCTTGAGTGCCAACGCCTCTTCCGGGGAATCGGCCATCGAAACCGCGAAGAGCAGCGATTGGTCGGCGCTCTCGAAGAGCCGCCGCAGCACCTCGACCGACTCGATTCCCTCGGCTTGCAGGTTCAGTAAGTTGTGATCGAACTTGACGATCGGAACGGGCCGGTTGTTCTCGATCCGGAACGCGCATGCGGCAACGCCCAGAATCACCATCCCAGAGATCAGGAGAGCCAGCAGCGGAAACTTTGACGTGCCGATCCGCAGCCACGATGCCCGGAACGGGCGCGGCAGGCTCTCCACCGGAACGCCTTCATCTCCCAAGGCGATCAGAGCGGGAAGGGCGATGAAGGTGGCCAGCGCGCAGAGCAGGATGCCGCCGCCCGCGATGATTCCCAGCTCAGCGACGCCCAGAAACTGGGTGAACGTCGCGCAGAAGAACGCCAGGGCGGTCGTGAGCGACGCCGTGATGAGTCCCGAACCGATGCCGACGCTGGTCGCTTCGAGTGCGTCGGCGAGATCGAGGCCGTTCTGTCGTTCTTCGAGGTAACGCGACAGATAGTGAATCGCGAAGTCGCCGCCGAGGCCGATGAGCATCGCCGCGAACGAGACCGACAGGATATTAAGATGTCCGACTGAAAAAGTCGCGAAGCCGAACGCCCAGGCAAGTCCCACGCCCAGCATCACCATCGCCAGTACGGGATGCCGCAGGCCACGGAAGCCGATGAGCAGCAGCAGGCCGACGCCGATGAACGACACGCCCGAAGCGATCGTCATGTCGTAGCTGCTGCGCTGCATCTCGTCGCTTTCGAGGACGGGAATGCCCGTGAGGGTCACTTTCGCCTCGGGAACGTCCGCACCGACTTCCGCCGCGATCGCGCGGAGGCGGTCGATCGCCTGCGTGGCTCCGTCGAAGCCGTTCGCCGCCTTCCGCGGCGACGCGTAAATGAAGCCCATCGTGCCGTCGCGAGCCAGCATGTAGACCGGCTTGTCGGTCGCCTGCCGGAACTGCGGGTCGCTCGGAAACATCTCCGGCCAGGGCGAGCGGAAGTCCCGCGGATCATCGACGAAGCGGGAAAGACTGTCAGTGAGCCGCTCGGCCTGGCTCAAAAGTTCCGGCGTCTGGCCGCCGGAGCCGTTCTGACGCGAAAGCTGCCACGAGACCCGATCGGAGAGATCCTCGAGCCGAACCATCTCCCAGCCGCGGGTCGATCCGAAGACCGGCTCGTACCGTTCGAGATGCGTGAGCGCCGATCGAAGCTGATCGGGCGGCAGGAACTGCAAGCCTTTTTTGCGCAGTCCTGTCGCCTCGATTCGATAAAGGACGTTCGAGAAGAGGTCGGTCTCGCGCTTGAGCTTATCGCCGACTCCGTCGATCGCCCGGCGAACGGCGTCTTTGCTGTCGGATTCCACGACCACGACGATGTCGGAGCCGGTTCCAAAGCTCTGCGTGTAAGCGAGCCATCGCTTCTGGTACGGGGCGTTCGGGTCGATCAGGTCGGCCCGGTCGGTCTTGAAGCCGAGATGGCAGACGGTCAGCGCGACGCAGATGCCGGTGACGACGAGCACCAGCAGCAACGTGACCTTGGGAGCCGAGGCGACGGCGCGCGTCGTCGATCGCAGCGCTTCGTCGAGCAGCGACCCTTGCGCTTGTCCGCGGTCGGCCATTGAGACGGTTCCGGCATCCTTGCCTGGTCCGTCCGATCGGCCGCGGCTTCGCGACGGAATGCGGTGAACCCGAGCGGGATCAGTGCGCGCGCGAATCGAGACCGTCTTATCGGGCGGAACGCTTTCACCATCGGTCGCGCTCGCGTCGACGCTTCAACGAAAACGCACGGATTCCATTTCGCGACCGCCCTTCGGCCCGAGCCGCGCGACAACATCGCGCAGCCGTGGCACGCCGGGTCGCGAATCATAGCGAAATCGCTCAAGACGACGCTATGGCGTTTTGAGCGAAGCTTGAGTCAGAAGTCGTCCGGCGCGCCGGAGTCGATTTCGAACGGGTTCGGCGGTTCATCGCCGGCCGCGACTCGTTTCTCGTACGCCTTGGCGATCTGCACGAATGCGAACCAGTCGTACAGGCTGTGTGCGAGGATGGGAGCCGCGAGATGGCCGCCGACGATCTGCACCCCGCTGAGGTAGAAGCCGATCCCGGACGCCAGGAGAAAATAGGTGGGCGTCACCGAATGGGCGACGCCGAACAGCAGGTTCGTTCCGATCAGTCCGGCCGGTTCGCCAAGCCGGCTCAGCCACGGTTGAAGCACTCCGCGAAACAACAACTCCTCGCACACTCCGGCGAGCGCCGCCAGGAGCGCGATCTCGTGCCAACGGCATTTCGAGAGCGGGCGTCCTAAGGTCGCGACGAGTAGTTCGTGAATCCTTCGGAACGGAAGAAGCGGAATCCACGTCGCGAAATAATAGACGCCGATCAACGGAACCGTCGCGGCGACGCCCACGCCGATCGCCTTCAGATCGGGAATCGCGACCGACGGTGTGACCCCCGCCATCCAGCCGATCAACACCGCGATGACCGCGAGACTCGCTTCGAACAGCCCGGCGAAGCGTATAAAGCTGCGGTGGTCGAACATCAAGGGGAGTCAGGAATTCGGATTTGGAGACGGAAGAGAGGGGATCGGGAAAGGATGAGCCGAAAGCATCAGCTTCCGGAGGGGGAGACATCCGAGATGCCAAATGCTCACTCCTGTCTCCTCACTTCTGTCTTCTGCAAGGCATGCTAGGATAGCGGGCGGTATCGACATCGCGAGCGCCAGGAGCAACGACGTGCCTCAGATTCACCGCATCCTCCATCCGACCGACTTCAGCGAGAGATCGGAGACCGCCTGGGCGTATGCGAAAACGCTCGCCGCCAAGTTTGGCGCTGAAATTCATCTCTTACACGCCATGCAGGACCCGGTTGCGGTGCTGCCTGAGGCGAGCGTCGCTGTGACCGCGCCCGCCGCAAACCTGCCGGAGTTGATTCAGGCCGCGGAAGACGGCCTCAAGCGATTTGAGGCCATCGATCCGGGTCGCATCGTCAACCGCGTCGTTCTGCACGGGCCGACCGCCGACGAAGTCGTGCGCTACGCCAAGGACTCCGAGGCCGATCTGATCGTCATCGGCACCCACGGACGAACCGGTCTCGCCCACGTGCTGCTGGGCAGCGTCGCCGAGAAGATCGTTCGCAAATCGCCGTGCGCCGTTCTCACCGTGCGGCCGCACGGTCATGGTGCCGACGACGCGATCGCATAGCCGCTCATTCTGGAGTCGCCGCCGACTTCTTCTTGTGGAAAACGATCACGTGCTGTCGAGGCAGATCCTCGAAGGTGTCGTCCCATTCGAGATTGAACTCGGGCTGCAGGAGTTCCTTCTTGACCTGAGCTTCCGACATTTTATGGACCTCCTTGATCGGCACGCGCGGGTCTTCCTTCCGGTACTCGACCAGCACGATCCGACCGCCGGGCTTGAGCGCCTCGGCCATCGCCTGCGTCATCTCGTAGGGATGGCTGAATTCGTGATAGACGTCGACGAGCAACATTAGATCGACGGAGTTCGCTTGAAGTTTCGGGTCGGTGATCGTGCCGAGAACCGGTTCGACGTTCTGGATTCCCTCCTGCTTCATCCGCTCGCGAATCAACGTGAGCATCTCGTCCTGAATGTCGACGGCGTAGACCTTGCCCTTAGGACCGACCTCGCGTGCGAGTCGCTCCGTCAGCACACCGGAACCCGCACCGATGTCGGCCGCCGACGAACCTTCTTTGAGGTCGAGCAATTCGATGAGCTTGGAAAGACGCTCCTCTTCCTCCCGCTCCGGACGATTGAGCCACGGCGCGCCGTGGAAGCTCATCACCTGGGCGATCTCGCGCCCCATGTAGAACTTGCCCGTGCCGTTCGGGTCGTGCTCTTCGCGCGTCTCGTAGCGGCCCGCCGCGTCATCGACTTCGGGCTGTTGGCCAAAGGCGAGCGCCGGAAGCAGCAGCGAGAGAACAATAACTGATTTCAACTTGTCCATCCGTCTCGCCTCTCATGCCTTGGACGCGGGGGTTTCGCTCTTCTCGCCGGTCACAGGATCGTGTCCGCCCTCGCTCATGATCGTCGCCCACTCTTCCCGCGACAATGCCGTCGCCTCGTCGACCAGCAGGATCGGAAAACCATCGACGATCGGATACCGCAAGCGCGCTTCCGGATCGCAGCACACGAGAGCGTTGCCCGTATAGACGAGCGGAGCGCGCGTCTTCGGACAGCGAATCAGGTCCTTCACGGCGTCGTAGTTGAATGTCTGCATTCGCACTCTCGTTCCAACGCGTCGAAACCGCCATCTTTGTGACTTGGCTCGCGAATCCTGTCCCCCTCTCCCTGGGGAGAGGGGAAAGGGGTGAGGGG
>JACCRE010000155.1 GCA_013813775.1 Planctomycetaceae bacterium | reverse complement strand
CGCGCATCTCGGTGCCGAAGCCGGCCATCACGCTGTTGACGACGATCATCGTCGCCACGCCCAGCGTCACGCTGATGATGCTGGCCAGAGCGATGTAGCGAGTGCGGAGATACCGCAAACACAAGAGGAGCTTGTACATAGGGCGGCCATCCGTAGCCGTGCAGGCCGGAAGAACCGGCCGGGAGTCCGTTCGCGAGAGGCCGGCGTCATCGACAAAAGGGAGAAAATGGCGGCGGACGGAAACTTTTACTCAAGTTTGGGCGGCGCGTCTAGGCGGGTCTGCCTAGCCCGTCTCTTTGAGCGATTCGATCTGACGCTTCCGCCTTGTAATTTCATGTTGAATGCGTGGATCAAGCTCAGCCCACAGGGCCGGCGCACCAAAATCTGCGAGAAACTGGCGATATTCCCGATGAAAGTGACGTTCGACGTGGGTCCCAAAAGTCGGTCGCACGCGACTTGCTGTAAACAGCTTGGGTTTCAAGGGGTTTCGTCGATTTTTTGATGCGCCGGCCCTGGCTCAGCCCAGAGTTCCGGTCGTTCCTCTTTCAACCATTGGCAACATGCAGCGGCAGTGTGACGCTAGGGTGTGGCGAAAGCCTCAGCTACGCGTTCAACGTGCCGTTACGGCTCCAGCCTCAATCCATTGCATGAGCAACGACCTGTGCCGCGACACATAGCCTTGGCCGTATGCGCCGGTCTTCGCCAAGCGGTCCCAGATCCGAACGAGAGTATCGACTTCGATGTCTCCCGACAGATTCTTACGGAGGTCAGTGACGAGTCTCTCCATCGCTTTGTTAGTGACATGCTCTGGAGAGAAGCAAATGTTTCCATAAGCCGTCAGCGTGATGTCTACCATCTCCTCCCATGCCCCCGCCTCAACCTCCCGAGGTCGGCGATGACGCAGGTCATCGATGGTGTGGTATCCTATCCTCTGGATTTTGGCGAATTGATACTGTTCATTGGCAGTTGAGAGGACTTTCGTCGCAACAAAAACCAGAATAAAAATTCCAACTGTCAACAACAAGACAGTGGTTTTGTGGGAAGCGATCCAGAATTGGAACTCGTGAATTGTTCTCACGGCTTCACGTTATTCGACGACTTGTCACCTGTGAACGTATAGTATGTGCCTTTGCCGTCGGTAAATAGGCCGCTGGTGTTCGAGTAACCGTCACAGACGAAGTTTCCGCTGCCGAATCGATTTTCCGGGAGCCCGAAGAATTTCTTGGCCTTCCAGAGCGTGATGTTCGAACCCTCGTCGTTGTTCCCGCCGAAAAAGGCTCATTCATCGAGTCGAGAGTCTGTCCATACAATAAACGGTCTGAGTTCCTCTCGGTTCGCTCCAGCGGCTGTCTTGATATTCAAGAATGTCGCCAACTTGGCGGCAGGAATCCGCCCATGTAATAGCCAGACATGATAATCCGCAAAGCCGATGAAGAGTTCAGTTTCTCGGCCGGCGGTATACGCCTCATCCAATGATTCGAGCAGTTCCTCCGCCGTCACGTCGTCGGGCTTAAGCCAGTGACCGCGGTGGCCGCAGTCCGAGACGAGGACGACCAAATTATCCGGGTATTGCTCGTACGGCATTTGAACTTCGGCGTCGAATGCGGCCCCCGGGCCGGTCACGGCCAGGATCTGAGCGGCCGGTCCAGCGGAGTCGCAGCAGTAGACTCGGAACATGGAGGACGGATGACCTGACTTCGCAACGACCGCCATCCGCTCATCGGTCCAGGCGAGATCATAGGGGTATTGATCAGGTGGAAACGGGTTATAGTCGAACCTGAGGACCGGATACCTCCAACTATATAACGGCGCGCCACGGTCGTTGGTGATGATAGCGGGCACGCCACGATCGTAGTGCGTCGAGTAGTTATTAAGGGCGAGCAGCAGCCGGTCGAAGTTGATCGCCGTAGAACAGCGCCATTCCTCCCGAGCCGCTTGCCACCAGAGAATTACTAGCAAAATCACCCCGGCAAGCACTGATCCGCCGAGAACGATGATTTTTAACTGCTTCATACTTTTGATCACGCGATTCCCTAGTCCACGAGACGATACCGAGTTGGACTCAACAAATGGGGACGATAGCTTCCACCCGGATTTGACAACGGAATGTTCGTGTTTCGGGTCGGGCTGACCCCATAGCCTAAAGTGGGTTTACCGTCGGGCAATCTCGTGCTGTGGAAGAAGCAGGCGGAATTCCTCTGTGGATCACCGCCGATTGGACCGCCCGCCCACCAAGGTGTGTCGGTGCCAGTATAGCCGTGATTAGCGTATTCCCAGACATCGGTCCCGCCGCCGTCGAGCAGCGTCGCGAAGTTGGGATCTGCATTCGGAATTTGGGCGGGATGAATCCGCCCCGGTCCAAGAGGTGCCACACCGGGTGGCAGCGGCCCAATAGGGACAACGTCTTGGATGGCGAACAGGAGCGGCGTCTTGCCTTGGTCCTCGAGTTGATCCCGGTAGTTCCGCGCATCTTGAGGATCAGCGAAGATCACAACACCTGGCGCTCGATGTGGCAGACTGTCGGTTCCTATTCTGACACTGGTTGCCCCCCAACATCCTCGCGGCAGCCGTAGTGCGCGATCACGCTGGCTCTCACCACGAAGGATCAGATTCTCGAACAGGTCGACGCTGTACCGATCATTATACCAGTCCACGTCGATTGGCGTGTCAGGCCCCCTACTCCCGGCATGACTGTCGAAATCGGAATAAGGCGACTGTCCGCTTGGATCGGTATAGTTCGTCGGCGAGTTGCCGACGTAGCGATAGAGATTCACGTCTCCAGCTTTGAATCGAATTCGATCCTCGCTCAACCAGCGGCCAGCTTTCGGGTCGTACATGATGCACTCCGTTTATACGATCAGTTTCAATCGGTCAGGCTCAATTCGCCGTGGGCGAGGGCGGCGAAAAAGTCGTCGGCTGCAGCAGATTCATGCGGCTCCGGTGCCTGGTTTCGCGCGTGCAGAAATCGCACGCGTTGCAAATTTTCGATCGCCCAATTCATCATCTGTTGCTGGTAAGGATTCTCAGGCACGTAGGTCGGGCCAGTGCCGTTCCGCTCTCCTTCAAGTAAGTGCCAGAGCATCGTCGTAATGACCGAAAATCCGTCATAGCGGCGATTGTTTGGAACGAGCAGGCGGGCACGGTAACCGCACTCCATCGCCTCCTGGACCCGCAGGTGGTCGAACAGGCATGCTCCCCGCATCATGAAGCACTCGGCGAGTTCCTCTCGCGGAGTCAGATTCCGCAGGTAAAGACCCGTCGCGAGGTCTTGCTCGGTGAGCGGCTTCGGCGACGTCAGATAGTGTTCATCATCCAGCGGCTCGAAGCCGGGAGACGTGCATTCGATGTTGAACCGCTCGCCCGGCTCCTCCCACCGCAGGAACATGTGCTCCATCGCCACGACGAAGAACAGCGGGTATCCGAGCCGACGGCCGACGGCGGCGAACAGGACCGGCAAAGACATGCAGTTACCGCCGCGACCGATGGTGGGGCCGCAGATGAATCACGGCGCAGCGTCGGTGTGGTCAATCGGATCCTCAAGGCAGGACATGTCGTAGGTCACGCCGAGATCGCGCTGCAGCGCGATGAACATGACGAACATCCGGAACTTGGCGGGCGAGTTGTCGTACTTCGCCGGTTCCTTGGCGAACTGCCACCAGTTGCGTTTTGTGAAGTCGTCAACGTATTCGGCCCAGCGATCCAACAGCCGATGACACTGATTGAGATCGATCTCCTCGATCCCGGGTAAACCGTGAGCGCAACGGAGATTGTAGAATCCGATGTCGATGCCAACGCAGTCGGTCGCTAGCAGACCGTCGAAGTCCATGGCCGAGAGAAACGATCCATCAGGACGAGGGGAAGCCCCCAATTTAAACCATGAACATTCAAGAACAAGCCTTTTCTTTGCTCCAGCCAGAGATTCGCAAAAAGCGTCTCTTGGCGCGGGCACGCTGAGAGATCTGGCCGTCAGGCGAGAGCCTGACCTACCGTTCCGGGCGCAACAACGGAAAGAAGATCACATCCCGAATGCTGCGGCTGTTGGTCAGCAGCATCACGAGGCGGTCGATGCCGATGCCCAGGCCGCCGGCGGGGGGCATGCCGATTTTCAGGGCTTGCAGGAATTCGCGGTCCATCTTGGCCATCGAGTCTTCTTCCGCGAGGCCCGCGAGTTGCGTGCGGAAGAGTTCTTCCTGCAAACGCGGGTCATTCAACTCGGTGTAAGCGTTTGCGAGTTCCATGCCGTGAATGAACAACTCGAAGCGTTCGGCGACGGTTGGGTCGTCCTTCTTGCGCTTGGTGAGCGGGCACAGAGAGGCCGGGTAGTCCTTCACGAAGATCGGTCCGATGAGAGCGTCTTCGACCATCGCCTCGAAGACCTCGCCGACGATCACATCGGGATGAATCTCGGTCGTCTCCATCCGTTGTATGAACTCGTGTTTGATCTTGCCCGCCGCCGCGAGTTCCTTGGCCTTCGCTCGCACAGCGGCTTGGTCGCTCATCTCACAGCCGGCATGCTCGCGGAAAAGCTCGGCATAGGTCTTCCGCGGCCAGGGAGGAGTGAAGTCGATGGTGGAGTCCTTCCAGGGCAGGGTGAGTTGAGGGTTGAGGGTCGAGAGTCGAGAGTCTCCGGCGGCCTCCGCTCCCTCACGGTCGCGGCTCGGATCTCCTGACTCCTGACTCCTGACTCCTGACTCCTTCACCACCTTCACCGCCTCGACGACCACCGCTTCCGTCAAATCCATCATCGCGTTGTAGTCCCCGTAGGCCTGATAGACCTCCATCATCGTGAATTCGGGATTGTGGGTCGCGTCGATGCCTTCGTTGCGAAAGACGCGGCCGATCTCGTAGACGCGTTCGATGCCGCCGACCATCAACCGCTTGAGATGCAACTCCAGCGCGATCCGCAGGAACAACGGGATGTCGAGCGCATTATGATGAGTGTTGAAGGGGCGGGCGGCGGCACCGCCAGCGACGGCGTGCAGGACGGGTGTTTCGACTTCGACGAAATCGCGGCTGTTGAGCGTGTTGCGGACCGACTGAATGATCTTCGTCCGCAACAACATGCGGTCGCGGACACCTTCGGTGTAGATCAGGTCGAGCGAGCGATGACGCAACAGCAGTTCGACGTCGCTCGCACCGTGAAACTTCTCCGGCGGCTGGGCGAGGCTTTTAGAAAGAATGTGCAGCCGGTCGGCGAAGATCGAGACCTCGCCGCTGTCGGTCCGCCACATCTTGCCGTCAACGCCGATCAGGTCGCCCAGGTCGAATTGACTGAGCAGTTCCCATTGCTCCTCGCCCAGGTCGCCGCGCGAGCAGAGCACCTGAATCGAGCCAGACGAATCGGCGACGTCGAAAAAACGCAGCTTGCCCGCCTTCCGCCGAAGCATGATGCGGCCGGCGATGCGGACGGCGTCGCCGGGCGTGCCCGAAGCCTCGGGACATTTGCCGCGAACACTCGAAATCGAAGCGTGATTTTCGAACCGGCCACCATACGGATCGTGACCAAGGGCGACGATCTTTTCGAGCTTATCGATCCGGGCCTGTTCGAGGCGATCGGGCTTCTGCGGCGACGACATCGGGCGATCCGTTGGGCGCAACGTCGCCCACGAGAGGAAGAAACAATCGAAAACGGCGGCATCATGGGTGAGACGCCGAGGGGTTGCAACCCCTCGGCATCGCTCACGCGGTTGCCGATGCCGGCGCGACTTCGAGACGTTCCGCAAGCTTCGACACGATGCGATTGAGCAGGTCGAGCGACTCTTCCGTCTCTTGGGCGGTCATCGTCAGCGGCGGACTGACACGAATCACTTTGCCGGCAAGCGGACCCAGTAGATGGATGCCGTCGCCGCCCTTCTCACCAAGATAGCAGGCCTCGACAATCGCGTTCGCGACGGCCTCGGCCGACAGATCGCCGACCGCCGCGCACTCCAACCCGAATACCACGCCTTCGCCGCGGACCTTGGCGACGAGTCCCGTTTCTTTGAGCCGCGCCAGCCCTGCGAACAACGCTTGGCTCAATGAGCCGACATGGCGCAGCACGTCGGCTTCCTCGAACTCTTCAAGGGTCGCGACGACGCTCGCGCAGGCGATGGGGGCGGCGCTCCAAGTGTCGCTCGCGGCGCCGTACTTCATGAGATTGAGCACATCCGATCGACCGGCGACGGCGGCGACGGGCACTCCGTTGCCGAGCCCCTTGCCCAGGCAAACGAAGTCGGGCGCGATCTGGTACTTCTCGAACGCGTACATGCGACCCGTGCGCCCGAAGTTCGCCTGCACCTCGTCCAGAAGGAACAGGATGTCGTGCTCGCGGCAGAATCGCTCCAGAAGTTGCAGGTACTCATTCGGCGGATGATAGCTGCCGCCGCCGCCGAGATAGGGTTCGGTGATCAGGCAGTTCAGCCGTGTTCCGTGCTCCTTCCAGAGGGCGGCGAACTCGTTTCGATAAGGCGTGAGATCGAGACGTTCGTCATACCGAGAGACGTCATCGATCTCGTGCATCGGGAAGCCGATGAACTTTACGCGAGGATCGCGCTCGGGGTCTTTTTCGCTTCCCGTGACGGCGTTCGCGAGGCCTTTCTTGCCGTGGAAGCCGTAGCGGGTCGCGATGATCAGATTTCGCGCGGGATCACGATTCAGGCAGGCCCATAGCGCCTTCTGCACCGCTTCGGAGCCCGACGCCGCCCAGCAGATCATGTCGAGATGCGTGCCGAATTCGGTCTGCCGCACGCTCGACAGCAAACGCTCGACGGCCAACGTTTCGATTGGCGTGACGGCGTTGTACGCCGTGAGCGGCGTCGCCTCGAAGTAGTCGTCACCATCCGCTTCGAGCTGCTCGAAACTCCAGCCCATGTGCCGGAACAGACGCTGTTGCCAGCGCTTCGGGTTGTGGCCGAGATTGGCGACGAGCACGCCCGACGTGTAGTCGTAGAGCCGCCGGCCTTCGGGTGTCCAATGGAAGCAACCCGCCGACTTCGCGAGCACCGCCTGGCTGGGCGTGAAGGTCCGCATCGCCTTGGGTTCAGCCCGCGCGATCTGCTCGCGGACGGCGTTGGAACGATCTTCGGCGTCGAAACGAATGGCCTGCGTCATCGGAATTCCTAATGTTTGGTCGGCACCACCGACCGTAGTCTCTCAATCCGCATTCGGCTTTCGTCAGAAGGTGGCGCCCACCTTTGGCGAGTATAGGACATCTGGCTCGGCGACGCCCGGCCGGTACAGCACGAGACCGCCGCGTTCCTCATTGACCCGCACCACGCAATCGGGTTCACCGGCGGCGTGGCGGGCGAGGATCGCTTCCAACGCCTGGACCGCCGCAACAGTCTGTCGGTCTGCTGAAAGGTCGTTGTAGGTGAGTGATCGAGCCGTGGCCAAGCGGCGATCCCGATCTTCGGGTGGGCCGCCGAACTCGATCGTCGCCACCTCACGAGCGAACCGCTCGATGACTTCCACGCCGTAACCACGCTGGGCGCGTTCTCCCCACGGTTCCAGCACGGTCGCGTTGTAATGGTTGTTGATCGTCGTTTTCAGGTCGTGCGGCGTGCGATTCTCAACAGTCAATTCCACGCCCCGCTTGCGGGAATGGCCGTTCCACACGCCGTTATCGAACCGGAACTGGACTTCCTGCTCGACATAACCGGGAAAGTTGTCGGGAGTGACCCAGGATGTATGAATGTCGAAGGCGGCGTCGCGACCGTCGTCGTATTCGTAGACCAGCCGCAGTTGAGTGCTGTCCCACGTCGGGCCGTCGGCGGGGCCGACGAGACCGCGCTGTCCCGTCGCCGTCACCGACTTCAAGCGCCCGCCGAACGTGAAGTCGATGAGCTTGATGTAATGCACGGCGACATAGGTGCCCGGGTTGCGGCCGCGAATCCATTCGCTGAACTGCCCGCCGCTGATCGACTTCGGCTCCAGCAGGCTGCAATAGCCGGTGTTGACGTGCTTCAGAACGCCGTCGGCGACCAGCGTTCGCAGCTTCTTATGATCGGGGTCGAGCAGCTTGTGGTAGACGACTTTCGCGAGCACTCTGCGGCGTTTCGCGATCGCTTGTAGCTCATCGAGCTCCGGCAACGACAGCACCGAGGGCTTCTCGACGAGCAGATGCACGCCGGCTTCGAGAATCTGCTTCGAGGCCTCGAAATGGCGATCGTCCGGCGTGGCGACGCAGGCGAACGCCGGTTTACGCGCGAGCATGTCTTCAACGGCGTTGTCGCCCGCGAAGCTGTCGAAGTGACCGATGCGATCCGCTGCCGCGAGACGGTACGCCTCCGCACGTCGGCCGGTCTTGGTGGCCACCGCGGCGAGTTCCACGTCGATCGCGCCGAATGGGCGATCGTAGAGCCGTGCCGCGCGTGCCTGCTCGAAGAACGGGCGGTAGGTCTCGTCAAAAATCATCCCCATGCCGACCATGCCGGCGCGGAGAACCCGTTCGGAATCGCTCATTCCGCGATACTAACGGTAGCGCATCGCGAAGCCAATTCGCCGGCTCGTCTGGCCGACCACGAAAGACACGAAAGGATGAACCACGGAAATCGCGGAATGAACGGAAAGGCAGAGAGTCTCGTCCGGCTCAGGCACATCAAGCGATGACCATTTTCTGCCAGATGATTTCATCTCGTTCGTGTCCTTCGTCCCTTTCGTGGTTCCTTTCCGTCTGTTCCGTGACTTCCGTGGTCCACCAGAATCGGATGACAGGGGTCGCTGCCGTACAACAACTCATGACCGATCATCGGCGGGAAGCGTTCGATTGAGCCGGTCGTAGCGCAGGCCCAGGGCCAGCAACGCGAGTCCCCACAGCACGCCGAATCCCAGCACCGCGTAGTCCGGCGCGAGCGCGAGCAGGGGAGCGGCGACGAAGAACGCTCCGCCGACGAGGTAACACGCCCCCCAGACGTGGCATCCCAACGTGAAGAACGCCATGCCGGCCAGCACCGACGCGAACGGATACACGCTCGAATGCTCACGGCCTGTGACCGCCGTCACCACTCCGGCCGCGGCGAAGGCCAGCAGGTAAGCCGTCCACACGACCCACACCAGCCGCTCGACGGCGTCGCGCGGCAACAGCGACCCCGTCCGCGACCAGCGCAGAATCGCGATGAGAACCGCGAACATCGTGAGGCGAGGCGGCAGAAAGGCCCACCAGTCCGACACACCCGCCCGGCCGATGAGGTGCATCACCAAGTGCCCCAGAAAGATGACGACGCCGAACGCCATGATCGATCGCCCCCACTGGCGGAAATGGGAGACGTGGCGGCTCTGTCCGACGGCACGCGTCAAGCGGCCCCAGAGGCTCATGCCTCCCGCCCGGATCGGCTCGTCGGCGAGATAACGCCGCAAGTCCTCGGCGACGTCGGCGGCCGTGCGGTATCGGTCGGACGGATTCTTTTCAAGGCAGGTCTCGGCGATGACGGCGAGATCGCGATCGGCTTCGGTATTGCACTGTCGGATCGGCTCGAGCCGCCCTTCGATGACAAGCGACAGCGTTTCGACGGCCGTCGCCGCTTTGAACGGCGGACGTTGCGTCAGCAGGTAGTAGAGAATGGCGCCGAGGCCGTAGATGTCGGCCGCCGGCCCGACTCGAAGGCCAGCGGCTTGCTCTGGAGCCATGAAAGACGGCGTGCCGAGGATCGCACCCGTGCGGGTCAGAGGACTTGAGCCGGGAGCGTCAGCGACCGGAGTCGACCGTGGACCAGTCGAGTGCTCCGTTCGCTGACGCTCCCGGTTCGAGGTGTCTTCGACGACCAATTCGGGCACTTGGACCGCATCCGCTTCGAATCGTTTCGCCAAACCAAAGTCGGTGATGCGTGGACGGCCCGTCGGATCGATCAGCACGTTCGCCGGCTTGAGATCGCGATGCAGGACGCCGCGCCGGTGCGCAAAGGCGACGGCGTCGGCGACGTCGGCAACGATCGCCGCCGCCTTTGCGCACGACAGGGCTCCGGCCGCCACCAGTTCCGCGATGTTCTTTCCGTCGATGAACTCCATGGAATAGAACGGCCGCCCGTCGCACACATCGACCTCATAGATTGGCACAAGTCCCGGGTGGCTGAGGCTCGCTGCGGCTTCGGCTTCGGTGCGGAACCGCCTCAGCTCCTCCTCGGACGCGAACGGTCCCGACGACATCAGCTTGACCGCGACGGGGCGGTTCACTCCCTCTTGCCAAGCCTCGTAAACGACGCCCATCCCACCGCGACCGAGCTCGCGGATGAGGCGGTATTTTCCGAGCCGCAGGCAACCGTCGGTATCGACCGGTCGGCTGAAGGGCCGTGTATCGGCCAGCGTCGGCGATGTCGATGCGTCCTCGGGGGCGAGACGATCAACGTCGTCGCAGCCGTTCAGCGGCGACGCAAGCTGCCTCATTCCGTCGTGCCCTGCGAGGAACTCCGCGAGTTCGCCCGCATGTGCGGTGTGCCGGCGTAACAACGCCTCTCGATCGATTGGAACTTCCAACCGCGCCGCTTCCAGGCACAGGGCGATCAGTTCATCGAGTTGCGATTCATGCTCGGTCGTCATCGCGAAAAATCGCTGAACCCTGACGGAATGGTAACGTGAGTTCGATAAGGCATTCTGTCTCCGGACCAGGCGTATTACCTCAGACTTCGGACTGCTCCTCATCACGCAGAACGCCGCGCAGTGCTTTAAGCCCGCGATGCACGAGACCAGCGACCGCAGGGCCTGAGCGGCCGATCTTCTCGCCGACCTCGGCGAGCGACTGGCCGTGAAAGTAGTGCCGGATGATCGCTTCGCGTTGGGCGTCGGGAAGCTCTTGGAGAGCCAGAGCCAGTCGCGCGACCTGCTCGTTGCGGTCGGCACGGACGCTCGGGCTGGAATCGTTACCGGCGAGAAAGGCGTCGATACGGCACGACGATTCGTGAATCGCCGCTTCGAGCGAACGCTCTTTCCGAATGTCGCGTTTGTCACGGTGCAGGTCGCGAGCGGCATGCAGCAGATTGCGATTCAGAATCTGTCGGAGCCATCCCGCCTTTGCCGCGGAGTTCTCCGCCTGGCACTGATCCGCTGCCGCGTGGGCTTGAAGCATCGTCTGCTGGACGAGATCGGACGGATCGAGCTTCGCCCTCAAAGGCCCCCGCAACTGCACTTCCGCGAGAAACCGCAGGTATTCGCGATATCGACCCAGGTCGCCGGGATCGTCGCGGCGTCGTTTCTCGTCTCCCATCTGCCTGCTCCGGCGTAGATTTCAATCAGTCATCGTTTATCCTAGCGGAAGCCGATTCCTTTCGTCGCACCGATCCGTGATGTTTCGATCTCTCGCATTCTTTCTGACCTGTTGGACGACCGCCGCGGTCGCCGGTCCTCCCGACTTCGGCCGCGACATCGCGCCGCTCTTGCAACGGCACTGCATTGAGTGCCACGGGCCGAAAGCGCAGGAAGGCGATCTGCGGTTCGATGACCGTGGGGCGTTCCTGGCCGGCGGTTCGAGCGGCAAAGTGCTCATCGCTGGTCAACCGGATGAAAGTGAGATCCTGCGGCGGGTTCTGCTTCCCGCGGACGATCCAGAGCACATGCCGTCGAACGGCAGCGCGCTCACGGCCGATGAGATCGCCGCTCTACAAGACTGGATCGTCGCGGGTGCCGCTTGGCCGGCCGATTATGCCTTCGATACGCACTGGGCCTACGTCGCGCCGAAGCGACCGAACCCGCCCGATTTGAAGAATGCAGCCTGGTCCCGCGGCCCGATCGACCGTTTCATCCTCGCGCGACTCGACGACGAGGGATTGGCTCCGTCGCCGGAAGCGACCAAGACGACTCTGCTGCGGCGGGTAACGCTCGACCTGACGGGGCTGCCCCCGACTCCGGCCGAGCTTGATTCGTTCTTGTCCGACGACTCGCCCGACGCTTACGAGAAAATCGTCGATCACTTGATGGCATCGCCGGCGTTCGGTGAGAAATGGGCTCGGTCGTGGCTCGATCTGGCGCGCTACGCCGATTCGCACGGCTTCCAGCGCGACGACCTGCGCAGCATCTGGCCGTACCGCGACTGGGTGATTCGTGCGCTCAATCAGAGCATGCCGTTCGATCAATTCACGATCGAGCAACTCGCCGGTGACCTCTTGCCGGATGCGACCGAAGATCAACGCATCGCGACGGGGTTCCATCGCTGCACGACGACGAACGTCGAAGCGGGCAGCGAGCCGGAAGAAACTCGCGTCAACCAGATTCTCGATCGCGTGAACACGACGGCGACCGTCTGGCTCGGCAGCACGCTCGAATGCGCCCAGTGCCACGACCACAAATACGATCCTTTCACTCAGCAGGACTACTACCGCCTTTTCGCCTACTTCAACGGCACGGAAATCGAAGCCGAGCGCACCAAGCCGAACGTGCCCGGTTCGATCGCGTTTCGCGGTCCGATGCTCACGTTGGCGGGCGGCTCTGAAATCGTTGAACAGCGCGAAGAACTGGAAGCCACGCTCGCGAGCTTGAACGAGCGAATCGCGTCGCTGGGTGGTTCCGCCGACGGCGCAGCGACCGGCGAGGCGAAGACGACGCCGCTCGTCAAGCGACGCGATCGGCTCGCGAAGCGTCTGGAGACGATATCGCCGCCGTCAACGCTGGTGATGATCGAGCAGGAACAGCATCGCGAGACACGACTCTTCCGCCGCGGCGTCTACACCGATCCCGGCGACGTGGTGACGCCCGCTCCGCCGGCGATTCTCGCGGACGGTGATGTTCCGCCGACTCGTCTCGGCCTCGCGCAGTGGCTCGTCAGCCGCGAGAATCCGCTGACGGCTCGTGTCGTCGTCAATCGCTGGTGGGCGGAACTCTTCGGGCACGGACTCGTTTCGACGGCCGAAGATTTCGGCGTAAAGGGGGCGCCGCCCACGCATCCCGAACTGCTCGACTCGCTCGCCGTCGAGTTCATGGAATCCGGCTGGGACATGAAGCACGTGGTGCGGACGATCGTCACCAGCGCGACGTACCGGCAGGCATCGCGCATCACGCCCGATCTGCTCGAACGCGATCCGGAGAACGTTCTTTACGCTCGCGGCCCTCGCTTCCGTCTCGACGCCGAAACGATTCGGGATCAGGCGCTCGCCGTGGCAGGGCTGTTGAGCGATAAGCAATACGGCTCGCCGGTGCGGCCGTATCAGCCGGAGGGTCTGTGGGCGAAAGTCGGCGGCGACGCCGCCGGCAAGCAGTATGT
Organism: Planctomycetaceae bacterium; assembly: GCA_013813775.1. Taxonomy (GTDB): domain Bacteria; phylum Planctomycetota; class Planctomycetia; order Planctomycetales; family Planctomycetaceae; genus JACCRE01. The sequence continues at coordinate 1,193 of JACCRE010000155.1, read as the reverse complement.
CGTCAGCCCCGGCGAAGACGCCCACCGCCGGGGCGTGTACGTCGTCTGGAAGCGCTCGGCCGCCTATCCCAGCTTCACGGCGTTCGACGCGACCTCGCGGCTGACCTGCACCATCGCACGCAGCCGCTCGAACACGCCGCTGCAAGCCCTCGTGCTGCTGAACGATCCCGTGTACGTGGAAGCGGCGCTGGCCTTCGCGAAACGCATCGTCACAGAACGACCAGAAGCTTCGCTCGACGATCGCTTGCGTCATGCGGTGCGACGTTGCTTGAGCCGTGAACCCAATGAGGATGAGTTCGCGATCCTGCGATCAATCTATCAGGAACAGTACGAATCGGCGTCGTCCGAACCGGAGCGAGCGAAGACATTGCTCGCGAAGACGCCGCATTCCGAAGGCGTCACGGGGAACGAAATGGCGGCGTGGTACGCGGTGGCGACGACGCTGTTGAATCTGGATGAGGTGGTGACGAAGGAGTGAGCTCACATCGGAATGAACGCAATCTCAACCATTGAGCCGACGATGTTTATCATTGGCGTGGATTGCGCGACGAAGGATGCGAAAATCGGTGTCGCACTGGCATCCTTCAAGGATGGTAAAGTTCTCCTTGAGGACGTGAAGCTTTGCACGAAAGAAGTCACGGCCGCTGCCACGATTGCAGAATGGAGCCGACGACAAGAACCCGTGCTACTGGCACTGGACGCACCTCTCGGTTGGCCGGCCACCCTGGCCAAGGTTTTGTCTAGACATAGAGCGGGTGATCCGCTTCATGCAGTTGCGAATAACATGTTTCGGCGGGAAACAGATTGTCATATCAAGCGAACGGTCGGAAAGATGCCGCTCGATGTCGGTGCCGACCGGATCGCTCGCACTGCTCACGCGGCGCTGCACCTGCTTGAGGATGTCGGAACACGACTACATCGACGTATTTCGCTCGCATGGTGTCCGCTGGCAATCGGACAAATAGCAGCGATTGAGGTCTATCCCGCGGCGACACTCACTGCTTATGGCTTTCGATCACAAGGCTATAAAAAAGCAAGACAACGCGAGGAACGCCGAGAACTGATAGAGGCAGTTTCAGAACTTATATATCCAGGTGTATCGTTCTGTGCGCATCGTCTAGTTTTGTTGAAACTCCTGCATTTCTGATCGTCCGACGATCGACGTAACTCCTTTGTTCGCCGTTCCTTTATGT
>JACCRE010000138.1 GCA_013813775.1 Planctomycetaceae bacterium | reverse complement strand
AATGCGCTACTGGACCGTCGCAGTTCGACTGCCGGGTCGGTGCCACTGGCTTCGCCAGTGCAAGCGTCCAGACGGCGGCACTGGCAGAGCCAGTGGCACACGTCAGATCAAGGGCGATGAACCAATAGAGCGTTCCCCGGAAATCTATCTGTTCCACGTGAAACGGCCGTCGAGCGGGGGTCGCCGAACCGTGCGTGAAGCCCGGTGTCCAGTCGGTTGACAGTGCGATTGCGGACCGGATAATGCGAGGCTCGATGGCGCGGCTGACGTCGCGTCGTCTCTCTGTGGTTTGTCCTGGCGGCGCTCAGCCGGGGCAAATCGCGGAGCGTTTTGCGGGTGTAGCTCAGTTGGTAGAGCGTCTGCTTGCCATGCAGAAGGTCGAGGGTTCGAGTCCCTTCACCCGCTTTTAGAAGCTGTTAGCTCTTAGCGGTTAACCGTGAACGTTCCAAGAGCCCGCCGGAGTCTTCGGCGGGTGTTTTTCTTGCGGCGGACGTTTCCCCTCACGGAAGCGAATCGCTAAAAGCTAGTTGCTAACCGCTGCGCACGGAGACGCCATGAGCACTGCCGACACCACCGCCCACGACGAGCACGGCGAAGAAGAGCACGTCCACAAGCTCAATCTGCAGGTGGACATCAAAGACGCCGGCCCGTGCCTCAAGCACGTCCGCGTCACGATCCCGCGAAAAGACATCGAGCACTTCTACGAGCACGCCGTCGAAGACATGTCGGGATCGGCGGCGGTGCCGGGCTTCCGGCCGGGCAAAGTGCCGAAGGCGCTCGTGCAAAAGCGGTTCCGCGGCGAGCTGAAGGACCAGGTCAAGCAGCGATTGCTCGTCGAGAGCCTCGAACAGCTCGCGGAAGACAACGACCTCGACCCGATCAACGAGCCGAATCTCGACGTCACCGCGCTCGACATCCCCGACGAAGGGGACTTCGAATACGAGTTCGATGTCGAGGTGCGACCCGATTTCGAAGTGCCCGACTACGCCGGTCTGAAGATCGAGCGGCCCAAGGTCGAGGTCACCGATGCGCAGGTTGACGCGTATCTCGACCGCTTCCTGTCGCAGTACGGCCAACTCACTCCGCACGAAGGCAAGGCCGAGGCGGGCGACCACCTCACGCTGAGGGCGAAGTTCACGCACGACGGCAAGACGCTGCACGAGATCGACGAGTTCACCGCCCGTCTGCGGCCGGTGCTGCGACTTCGTGACGCCGAGTTGGACGGCTTCCAGGAACTGTTCGCCGGTGCCGAGATCGGCGAGAAGCGCGAGGCTGACCTCACGGTTTCGCCCGAAGCCGAGACGATCGAGCTTCGCGGCGAGACGGTGCACGCCGAGCTCGAGCTGCTCGATCTGAAGCGGCTCGAACGGCCGGAGATGAACAAGACACTGCTCGATCGCGTCGGTGTCGAGAGCGAAGACGAGTTGAAGCAGAACATCCGGCAGACGCTCGAACGGCAGGCCGTGTATCGCGAACGTCAGTTCGCCCGCACGCAGGTGCTGTCGAAGATCACCGAAAGCGCGAACTGGGATCTGCCCGAGTCGCTCGTCACGCGGCAGGTCGAGAACGCCCTGCGTCGCGAGATGCTCGAAATGCAGCAGGCGGGCTTCACGATCGCCGACATCCGCGCCCGCGAGAACCAGATCCGCCAGAACGCGATCACCTCGACCCGACAGGCTTTGAAAGAGCACTTCGTGCTCGACAAGATCGCGACGAAGGAAGAGATCGAAGTGGGCCGGCAGGACATCGAGCAGGAGATCATGCTCATGGCCATGCAGCAGGGCGAAAGCCCCCGCCGGCTGCGTGCCCGGTTGCAGAAGAGCGGCCTGATCGAAAACCTCGAAGCTCAGTTGCGCGAGCGGAAGGCGATCGACTTCATTCTGAGCAAGGCCGAGTTCGTCGACGCCCCGACGAAGGCCGACGAGCCGGTCGACCGCATCGAAGCGATCCCTCAAAGCGTTTGCGGCCTGCCGGTGGCGACTGCGGCGACGGACGACGAGGACGAAGCCGACGAGGAGTGAGCGGCGGTTGGTTCGATGGAAGTCTTAAGCTGCCAGCCCGAAAGAGGCTGGCAGCTTTTTTGTTCCCTCCTCAGCGAGCCGGGAGCATGAGCGACCGGAGTTTGCGTGTTCGCGACGGCGCCAGTCGCTCACGCTCCTGGCTCGCCTTCCGTCTCTTGAGTCAGACGAGTTCCTGATCTCTGACTTCTAACTTCTGTCTCCTCCTTTCTCCACCACGCAGCGCGCTTGAGAAACGGCCCCCTCCGCCGTACAGTTCCCCTGCCATCAATGATGCCTTGGGAGGGAGCCGCGTGATGTTTGATCCGTTGTCGGTTTTGAGTCGAAAACATCCAGAGATGTCGGGCGACATCCGCCGGGCGCAGCCGGCGGGCTTCGAGCCGATGAACGGCGATTGGCGGAACGCGGCGCGGGGGTATACCCAGCAGCGGCAGATGGGCATCGGCGATCTCCTGTTGGAGAACCGGATCATCTTCATCGCCGGCCCGATCATGGACGACACCGCCAACTCGACCGTGATGAAGCTGCTCTATCTGCAAAGCGAGAACCGCCATCAAGACGTGCACATGTACGTCAACAGCCCGGGCGGCAGCGTCACGGCGACGATGGCGATCTACGACACGATGCAATTCCTGTCGTGCGACGTCGCCACCTACTGCGTGGGAATGGCGGCGAGCGGCGGTGCGATCGTGCTCGCCGGCGGCACCAAGGGCAAACGCTACGCACTGCCCCACGCCAAGATGATGATTCACCAGCCGCACGGCGAAGTGGGCGGGCAGGTCTCGGACATCGAGATCCAGGCCCAGGACATCCTTTCGACGCGCGACACGCTCAACAAAATCCTCGCCGCTCACACCGGTCAGACGGTCGAGCGGATCGCCGAAGACACCGCTCGCGACCGCTATCTGACGAGCGAACAAGCCAAGGAATACGGCCTGATCGACGAGATCCTCGCGAAGGCGACGACGGCGAAGGGGGCCTGAGCGACCGTGCGAGGCGAAGCGTGCGATGCTCACCATCATCGGACGTTGGGAGGATCCGAAGCGTTTCGAGCAAGCGGAAGGGGTTGACACTTGGCTGCGTTCCGGCAGGATTCCAAAACCCGGCGATCCGCCTGTTGTCTGGTTGGAGAACCGGCTCTGGCTGGATGAACGGATCGCACGGGGAGACGCTTTCGGAATCGCGACCGATCCCGCGAGCCTGCCGGAGGTGATCGGCGGATTCGTCCCCGGGCGACCCGACGGATACTTCACCGCACGCGAATTGAAGCATCTGCGGTCGCACGGCATTGAACCGGCTTCGCACTGGCTGCGACCATGAGCGAGAATCCCGCAAACGGCTACTGGCTGATCGAGCCCGAGGAACTGTCGCACTTGATGGCGACCTCACGGCTCCATCCGCTGGCGGAGACGGTCCTCGCCTGGTTAGCGGCGGAAGTCTCAAACCGTTTGGATCTCGATTCGTGCGCTGTTCAAATACACGTCATCCACGCCCAATACCTCGGCGGTCCTTATCCTTGTCTCGGAGTTCAAGCAAAGGAGATCCCTCCTGCGTTGGAGCGTCGGATTGAGCAGGAAATTACACGACTGTTGCAACAAACACCGCTCAGCGCGTTCTTGCAAAACGTGACTGCCGCCTGAGTCGGTCCTCATTCGTTCCGCCACCACCCCTCAAATCGAGTCGTTATCGCCGCCATGAGCACTCTCGTTCCTTACGTCATCGACAAGAACGGCCGCGATGAGCGGGCGATGGACATCTACAGCCGGCTGCTGAAGGATCGCATCGTGATCCTGGGCAGCCAGGTGAACGACGATGTCGCCAACAGCCTCGTGGCCCAGTTCCTGTTCCTCCAGTTCGAAGACCCCAAGGCCGACGTTCACCTCTACATCAACAGTCCCGGCGGGAGCATCACCGCGGGCATGGCGATCTACGACACGATGCAGTTCATCAGTTGCGACGTGGCGACGTACTGCATCGGCCAGGCCGCGAGCATGGGCGCGATCCTGCTCACCGCCGGCGCCAAGGGCAAACGCCACGCGTTGCCGAACGCGCGGATCATGATCCACCAGCCGCTCGCGGGCATGCAGGGGACGGCGACCGAGCTTGAGATTCATGCCAAGGAAGTCATCCGCATCAAGCGGAAGATGAATGAAATCCTGCAGAAGCACACGGGGCGCAATCTCGACCAGCTCGAGAAGGACACCGACCGCGACCGCTTCATGTCCGCCGCCGAGGCCCAGGAATACGGCCTGATCGACAGCGTCGTCGAGCAGATCAAGCGGCCTGCGGACATGTGATGCATTCCGGTGAAACTGGAATCACGCCACGAAGCCGAGGGATCGCAACCCCTCGGCTTTTTTCATACGCGTGTGAAAGACTGCCCGTGAATGCTCTCAACGACCTGACTTGGCTTTTCGAGATTCAAGACTATGTCGGCCAATCGCTGGCCGTGCTCCTGACGCTGGACTTGTTTGGTCTTTGATGTGGCTTCGAGACGCCGGGGTCTCCGCGCGATTGGCGGTGGCCGGATTTGGCCTTCAACTGGCGGTAATAGTGAGTAAAGTGGGCGTGGTCTGTTCTCGCTGCCGGATGGATCACCTGGACACCCTACTCGACCGATCCAGACGACACCTTCTGGCTATGGATCGCCTACTTGGCATTCTCGCATTTGGGAACGCTCACGGCGGGCGCTCTGCTGGTCGCCGCCTTGGTCAGCGCGGGCGACGCCATTTCATCTACGTTCGCCGCGAGAATTGACGTCATCCTCAAGGAACCGTGGCAATAGACTTGACGTTTTCTGCCACGCCGCAATCATTAGCCCTCTATCAATTAGCCTGGCGAACGGTGTTCGCGTGCTCAAGCACGATTTCCAATCCGACGTCGGTTACTGGGTTCACATGGCGGCTCATCGATTCGAGCGCGCCATGAACGAAGAACTCGCCGCCGAAGGCATTACTTATCGACAGGGGCAGGTTCTGGCGTGGCTCGCGCTCGATGGAGATCTGGCGCAGTGCGACCTCGCTGAACGGATGAGCGTCGAACCGCCATCCCTCGTGCCCGTGCTCGATCGGATGGAGCGAGACGGCCTTATCTCACGGGACTGCTGTCCGAACGATCGCCGGCGGAAGGTGATCCGTCCCACTGTCGCCGCGAAGCCGCTCTGGTCGCGGGTCGTGAAATGCGCGAACCGGGTTCGCGGCAGATCAGTCCGCGGTTTGAACGCCTCTCAGGAAAAAGCCCTGCTTCAGTCGCTGCGACACGTCTATGACAACCTGAGCGGCGTCGCAAGCGGCCGCGCGAATGATGAGTGTTCCGCGGCCGACCGCGCCGCGGACCAGACGTAAACGACCCCGGAATCAAAGATGTCATCGATCATTCTCCGAACGCAACTGCTCGTCGGTTCCGCCCTGCTCGGTCTCGTCGCCTCGGGCTGTCAGCAGAAGAATGAGTTCGTGCCGCCTCCGCCTCCGGCGGTGACGGTCGCGAAGCCGCTCGAACGACAGGTCACCGACTACTTCGAGACGTGGAAGATCCACATCGAATACCCGATTCGTCCTATGCGATGTTCGCGGAGCAAATAGCGATAGTGCCCGTGCCGCTGATAAATTTCATGCACACTGGCCACATACCAACCCGCGGGCGGGCGGTCGTCGAACGAACCGTCCGCATCGCGATGGAGTTCGTGTTTCTTGAGAGGCCAATCCGATTGAATCCCGATGTCGGTCGGCGATACGAATCCCGTATGGATGACCCGAACCGGCCTGGCCTGCGGGTGAGCGGCGAGCCATGCCTTCAGGCGGAACAGGTCTTGGCCCCAATCGACGTTCGCATCCAGTAAGAAGCGATGTCCATGCAGAGGTCCGCCCGCCGCCTCGTTGAAGTAAGACATTTCATGCGGGTAGACGGAAAGGCTGCTCGCGGCGCTCCAGATCAAGCAAGCTAGACCGGCCCGCCGCCAGACGGGGCGGGCGAACGGGCTGAACATGATTGACGCGACGACGAATGCCGTCGGCAGCGCGGGGAGCAAATATCTAACGTAGCGGCTGAAGCCGGTTTGGGAGCTGACGAGGACGAATACGACCATCCCCTGGGCAATGAGTATTAACAAACCGCGTCGTGCTGAGACGGTCTGCGACCGGCGAACGAAAAGGACCGCCCCGAAGACCGCCAGCAATTGCGTTCCCAACGGCACTTTGACGAAACATGCGACGAAGTAGTAATACCACCAGCCCCGATCCGACCACTCGCCCAACAAGTAGGATTCCATGCCGCGCTCGAAGTCGACCTTCTGGAGGTCGATTCCCCGAACATAGTTGGCCGGCAATGGAATCGGGATGGTAGCCAGGAAGGTCTCGCGATAACGATTGCCAACCGCGCCGATCCGATCTTTCCCCGTGAGCATGTTCGAAACGAATTCATACCGACCGAGCGGCGTGCCGGTCCCTTCGAATCCGTAGCCGATATTGAGCGTATAAACCGCGAGCGCGAGCAGCACGAACAATTTTACCCCCTCCGACGGGGCGGCGGCTAGGAGTCGGCGTTCTCTTAGCCGGGCCACGGCCCACAGCAGCGGCCAGAGGGGAAACAAAACGATCCAGGTAGTCTTCGTCAGTTCAGCGAGGCCCAAGACGATCCCGGCGGAGCAGGCGGCGAGCCAAGTCGGCCGGTCGAGCCAGTGCCAAAAGACATAGCCAGCCGCGAGGCCGAGACTCGCTGCCGCCGCGTCAGGCGTGAAGGTCGATCCCCACCCCAGTACGGTCGGGCAGAGCGACCAAAGCGTGCAAGCCGCGACGCCGCTCGGCGGCCCGAACAACCGCCGCGCCCATAGAAAGCACATCCAACCGCCCAGAACCGTGAACGGCAGACAAAGCATCCGCCCGGCGTTGAAGTACCAGAACGCATCAAGGCCATTGGCGCGAATGAAATCCATCCCGACTTCGAACTCGGGCCGGTTGGTGCCGCCGTCCGAAACTCGCTGCCAGTTCGTTTTCGGATTTCCCAAAGCCGCCGGCAACGCGGCGACGAGTTTCACAAGCGGTGGATTGACGCGATAGAGATAGAACCGACCCGTGGTCCATTGGTGCAGGCCGGCGGTCAGGTGGCCGACTTCGTCGCACACCGGGCTATTCCAATAAGCGATCCAGCCGAGCATCGCGGCATGCACGCCGAGAATGCCCGCAACCGCCCACGTCGCCCTGCGACGCCCCAAGTCCTGCCCACGGTCGCCCACGCCTGATCCGATCTCTCTTGTTTCAGAACTCGCCGACCGTTTCACCGTCGTTACGCGCCCCGAGACGATGCCAAACGCCCAGGCCGATCCCGTCGTCCGCCCATCGCACGGAACCGTCGGTCATCAGTGTATGCACACCGCCCGGATGCCGGCCGCGGGCGGCGAAAAGACCGGGGCCGTCGCTGTCGCAACCGTCGGCGCAGTGGTTGCTGCAATTCGGGATCGGCGAATTCGGCGGCAGCAACGTGTTGAACGTCGTCTGCCCCGGCAGGCCGCGGTGCCAATGCCGGGCCACGCGCGGCGACTTGCGTTCCGCCGCGCTGCAGATCACGCCCCAAGCCAGGAGTTGGCCCTCTTCGGGAAAGGCGTTGGGCATTCCGGCAGGAATCGAACCGGGGGCGTAACGATAGTCGGCCAGCCGTCCTTGCCGATCGCCGAAGCCGCCGACGATCTGCTCGCTCGCGAGGATCACGTTCGACGTGCCGTCCGTCACGTTCGCGAACCGGACCGGGACCGTGCCGGTGATCACGCCGTTTTGCTCCGCAGCTTTCAGGGTGACACCGTCGTTCTGAAAGCCGATGTTCGTTCCCAGACAGAGCGCGTAGTTCACCCCCGGGTCGTCCCGCGGTTGATGGTCTGACGGGCATAAGAACACGGGAAACTGCGTTTGGCCTAAGGCGTCGTTCGACGCCCCGTCGAGCGCCCACCGCTTGAAGTCGAGCCGCCCGTAAACCGGCGTGGCTTCGAGAAACGGCAGCAGCATCGCGTGCGGGCCGAAGCCCCGCCAGTCCCACATCTTGCCGCCCTGCGTGGGATACATCAGCCGCGGCAGTTCGCCGAACGTATCGTGGTAGTTGTGAACCGCTAGCCCGAGTTGTTTCAGGTTATTGCGGCATTGCGTCCGCCGGGCGGCCTCGCGAGCGTATTGCACGGCGGGAAGCAGTAGCGCGATCAGCAGGCCGACGATCGCGATGACCACGAGCAATTCGACGAGCGTGAAACCGTTCCGTCGCTCACTCGACGCGATATCTCGCCTTAACCGACGCATCGCCGGGACTCCTCGAAGCCTGCTTCCTCAGTAAGTATTCCACGGGAGTGGAATGCTGCGCAACTTTCCGGGCCGGCGGGATTCATTCAGAGATTGATTCGACGATTCTTGTGAAAACCTGCATCAGCCGGAGTTTATGCTTGACATGCTAACGGGGGGGGGATTCTGGCAATCGCACTTCGCGATTCGAGGGTTTCGGATGAACCGCTTGTCGCTGCTCCGCCGATGTGCGCTCGCGTCGCCCGCCGTCGTGCTGGTGACGATCGGGGCCGGACTTTACGCCTCCGGCTCGCTGACCCGGCTGCTGGCACGCTCGGAAGGTTACGTGATCGTCGTTGAGGAGCCGACGCGTGAGTTCACCGCCCGGCCAGACGAGGTACTGACGGCCTCGTTCGACGTGACGAACGTGCTCCCGGAGCCGGTCAAGATCGTGGGCGTCGAGACCGGCTGCGGCTGCACCTCGGTCGAGCCGATCCCGGCCACGCTGGCCGCGGGCGAAACCCTTCCGCTGCGGTTCACCTTCGACATGCACGGCGGCAAAGCGGGAACCGTCTTCCGGCTTGATCCGACGATTTTTGTGGACCGCGCCAGCCCTCCGAATCGATTGTCGGTTCGCATCCGACTGGCGAAAACAGAAGAGGAGAACTGACGATGCTGCGAATCTGTCTGGGTGGTCTGTTGGTCGCGTTCGGATTCCTGGCCCTCGGCTCGTCGGCGCAGGCTTACACCTGTGCGGGGCAGACAGCCGGGTGCGGAGGGTTTACGTGCCCCAACAAAATCATTTGCGCGCCGCAGAATTCGGGCTCCGAAAGCGGTCTGCAATTGCTAATGGAGGGCGATCCGCCGAGAACTCGATCCTCTGGATCGGGTTCTCGGTCTTTCCTGCCGGAGCTTTTCAATGAAGAATCTCCATCGAATCTCGCGTATCACGAATTTGATGGTTCTCCTGCTCTGGATCAGCGCGGTCGAAACGTCCGGCGATGAGGTCTCCGCTCCTCTACTCGAACATTTGCGGAACGAGGCGATGCCGGCTTGGGCCGCTTATGAGAAACGAGTGGGAAACATCTCTGTCGAATACACGTACACGATCCTGAGCCGAGAGTGAAGTAAGACAACTATAAGGGCGCGTTACCGGAGGAGGCTCTGCTGGGACACCGCCTCGGAGCGGCGTCTGCTCGATACACATTATGAAGGGCAAGACGTCCGACACGTCCGAGCGTCGAATTCTCGCTACCGGTTTGAACTCAATCTGCTGGAAGGCCCCGAGCGCGGGACAGAGTTGCTGAAAGCCGGGTTGAATGACACCGGCCCGAACGGCTGGCGGCACGAGGCGGTTATGACTAACGATTGGGGCGTAATCCTCTCGCCCGTCGCCGCGGTCGGAGTTCCGATAAGAACCCTCCTAACGGATTATGAACATTACCGGCTAACGAAGCTCGCCGAGGTCGAAGGGAACTTCATCGATCTGGAGGCCGAGTATTTTTTGGCGCCTGACGGCAAGCCCATTAGGGATAGAACCTACTTCGCGCGACTTAATCCTGCACAAAGTTGGATGGCGGTTCGATCGGGGATTCGGCGAGACGCCAATGAAGCCGCCGATGAGATCGAGCTGGCCGACGACACCGACTTCGGACTTTTCCCACAAAAGGTCGTCACGACATGGAGTTGGGCGGCGACGGCGAAGCAAGATGTGATCGTCTTTGAGTTCGAGAAGCCCGAACCTTGCGCCCTGCCCGCCGAGGCGTTCTACCTGCCGCATTATGACATCTCCGAGGGCGTGCTGGAGACGCTTAGCCCCGACCCCTGGCCGCGCTGGCTCTTGGTCCTGGCCGGCATGTTAAGTCTGATAGTCGGCTTCTGGTTACTGTTTCGCAGGCGACGCCCGACCGAACAAGCATGACCCATTGTCGCCGAAGCGTGCGAATCACCGGCTTGGCGGCCCTGTTGCCTTGGGTGAGCGCGGGTGGTGCGGTCGGAGAAGAGATTTCTCCCGCCCTTCTCGAACCCATCCAGCAGGAAGCGCTTCCACTGTGGCAAGCCAATGAAAAGCGCGTGCGGAACATCTCGCCGGGTGCGTATCAAGGCACCTACGTCGATACACGCAAGACGAAGGTCGAAGAACTGATCGACAACGTGCAGAACGCCTACGTCAACGACTTCAACAAGTTCGGTCGCGGGTACCAGGTGCGCGTGCAGGCGGAAGCCGCCGACCGCTCCGACCCGGAGGACATCGAGAAGCTTGAGGTGCGAAACAACGACGGCCGAATGGTTCCTTTGGGAACGATCGCGTCGGTGAAGCGAACGTTCGGGCCGCAGGTCATCAAGCGCTACAACCTGTACCCGACGGCGTCGGTCTCCGGCTCGGCGGCGCCCGGTTCCAGCTCGGGCGAAGCGCTCGAACTCATGGAATCGATCGCGGCGCGATCCCTGCCGGCGTCGATCGGTTATGACTGGACGGGCATGTCCTTCCAGGAGAAGCGGGTCGGCAACGAGGCGTTCTTCGTGTTCGGCTTCGCCGTGCTGCTCGTGTTCCTGGTGTTGGCGGCGCAATACGAAAGCTGGATCCTGCCGCTGGCGGTGATTCTCGTCGTGCCGCTGGGCCTGCTGGGGGCCATCGCGGCCGTCGCGATTCGAGGGATGGACGTGAACATCTTCACGCAGATCGGCATCGTGCTGATCATCGCCCTGGCCAGCAAGAACGCGATTCTCGTCGTCGAGTTCGCGCGCGATCTGCGGAACGGCGGCCAATCGATTCTCGAAGCCGCGGTTCACGCCGCCCAGATGCGATTCCGGCCGATCGTGATGACGAGCTTCGCGTTCATTCTGGGAGTCGTGTCGCTCGTCATCGCGGAAGGCGCGGGCGCCGCGGGACAGCGTGCGCTCGGCGCAGCGGTGTTTGGTGGTATGATCGCAGCAACGGTGCTGGCCGTGTTTTTCGTGCCGGTCTTCTACGTGATCTTCCAGAGCATCGACGAGAAGGTGCGGCGTCGGAAACCACCGGTCACGAATCATGCCATCGAGGACACTTCGTCACCGGAGAGCCCGGCACCGAAGGCAACTGCCCAGCCAGTTGGCGTGCCGCAACCGGTGCCCGCACTTCCGTAACGTCCGCTCTAATCGCCGTGTGACCGCCGCATCTTGTAGGCGTCGCGGGCACATCGGAATGCGGCGCGTAGCCGATCGCGCCAGTTGCGTCCATGAGCCGCAGCGAGATAGTTTCGCATCAATGACTCGTCGGTCTCGGTCGGTGGCTCCAGGTGCGGACGCCAGTTCGACGTCTGCTCGATCACCGTCTTCGGCTGCGTCATCGCGAGCAGTCCGGCCGCTCCCCGAGTGACGCCGAAGCCGCTTTGCCGGCGACCGCCGAAGGCGACCCGCGGGTCGGCCGTCGGAACGAGCACGTCGTTGACGACCACGCACCCCGCGTCGAGCTTCGCCGCCAGGTCGCTCGCCGGCTCGGACCGCCCGAACACGGTTGCCCCCAGCGCGTAGGGGCACTGGCTATTGAGACGAATCGCCTGTTCGTCGCTGTCGACCGTGATGAGCGACAGCACGGGAGCGAGGATGTCGGCTTTCAGCAGTTCGGCGTTCGACGGAACATCGCCGAGAAGCATCGGTCTGATACGTGCGTTGCCGCCGGATCGTTCGACGCCTCCAGTGAGAAGACGTGCGCCGTGTTCCGCTGCTTCACTCAGTAACTCATCGAGCCGCGCGGCGATGTCGTCTTCGACCGCGACCGGAGGCATCTCCGCGAACCGCGGCGTCAAACGAGCCTCGACATCGGCGGCGAGAGAGCGATGGACGAAGACCCGTCGAGGAGCGATGCATGTCGCTCCGCCGTTGAACAGCGTCGCGAAGGCGAGGGCCTTGACGACGAGATCGAGGTCGGCGTCGCCGCGAACGAACACCGCATCGCATCCCGACAATTCCATGTCGGCCGGGGTCAAGGTGTCGGCAAGTTGCGAGAGAACCTTTCGCCCCGTTTCCGCCGCGCCGGTGAGCACGACCTTATCGACGCCGTGGCCGATCGCCGCACGCGCGGCGTCAACGGCTTCGGGAAGCACCGTGAGCAGACGGCGGTCGAGTCCGCAGGCGAACAGCGCGTCGCGAAGAGCCTCCGCGGCGGCGGTTCCGTCCCGTCCCGGCTTGAGCAAGACCGCGTTGCCGGCGGCCAACGCCTGGGCGATCTGCACGCCCGGCAGAAACAGCGGGTAGTTCCAAGTCGAGATGACCAGCACGACGCCGAACGGGTCGCGAGATTCGGTCACTCGCACTCCGGCCAGCCAGAGCGGTCGAGCGCGACGCGAGAGGGTGCGCGGGGCGAGAACCGTCGCCGCCTGATCCTCGAGCCAGCGGCAGGCATCGGCCAGAGGCAGCAGCTCGGCGGCGAGCGTTTCGGCGCCGTTCCGTCGCTGCGGGTGCGAAACGGCATCGATGAAATCATCGGGACGGGCGGCGATCCGGTGTCGCAAGCGACGCAGGACTTTCAACCGATGTCGCAACGGACTCGCGGCCCAGGCAGGCTGCGCGGCTCGGGCTTCCGCGAGGCTGCGGGCGATATTGCCATCGAGTGCGGAGTTCGACGATTCGTGAAGCGCATCGTCGTGCTTGAGGTCGCTGAGCACAGCGGATGTCGTCGAATCCAAAGCCATCGTAGGGCGTTCTCTAAGGCTCTCTCACACAACTCCCCTCTCCCTGGGGAGAGGGGCTGGGGTGAGGGGAGAAGGTGGGCGTCGCACGTCGCTCGCGTCCGTTCGCGAGTGGTCGTCGACACGAAAAACACACGATTGACGCGGCAAGGCATCCCCTCACCTCTACCCCCTCTCCCCAGGGAGAGGGGGATCGGATTCGAGAGGCGCAGCAGAGCCGTCATGGCTTGTGAAAGCCTTTCTGTCGAAATCTACAGGCTCGTCTTCCCATGGTCTGCGGAAAGAGGCGCACGTTCTCGGTTCGGCAAGGGTTTGCCCCGCTGTTCCCATGAAAGAGAGCTGGAAAAGCCAGCCTACAGCGTCGCGATCTCCGTGTTCCCGACACGCTCACCGTAATACTGCTTGTACCGCGTTTTGCACACGAGGTCTTCGATGATCGTCTCGGTGAAGTCGACGCCGGTGTGCTTGGCCGAGCTGCCGAGACCGCCGGGGCTGAAGACGTTGATCTCCATCAGCTTGTCTTCGACGATGTCGAGGCCCACGAGAAACATGCCGTCATGCACGAGCTTGGGCCTGACGATCTCGACGAGACGCAGCATCTGCTCGTTGACTTCGGCCGGCACGCTTTCGCCGCCCGAGTGCATGTTGCTTCGCGCGTCGCCGGTCTTGTTGACTCTGCGGAAGGCGGCGTACTTGCCGTCGCGCTGCAAGGGCCGGCCGTTCATTACGAAAAGTCGCACGTCGCCCTCGGCGGCGGCCGGCAGGTACTCCTGGGCGATGCAGTATCCATCTCTCACGACGGCTTCGATCATCTGGTTCAGATTCGCCTGCTCGTTCTCGTTGACGAGAAACACGCTCTGACCGCCCGAGCCTTGCAGCGGCTTGAGCACGACCTTGTCGTGCTGCTCGCTGATGAACTGCTTGATCTCATGAGGGTCGCGGCTGATGCACGTCTTCGGCCGCACCTGCTCGGGAAAATGCTGGAAGTAGGTCTTGTTCAGCGCGTTGGCGAGCTTCGTCGGATCGTTCAATACGATCACGCCGCGGCTGGCGGCGAGTTGGCCGAAAAGAATGCCGCTCGTCTGCGCCCAGGGACGCTCGGCGGCGTCGGCCGCGGGATCGTTCCGCAGCAGCAGGACGTCGAGGTCATCGACGCTGATGCGTTCCGATCGTCCTTCCTCGCTCTGAAGCTCGGCGAGAAAGTCCTTCAAGGACTCGTATTCGGAACCTTTAGGGCCGCGAGCGCAGGCGTGGATGGAGCCGTCCGGCGCGTAGATGAAATCGCCGACGCCCATGGTCCAGCTTTCGTGGCCCATGTTGACGGCGGTCATCGCCAGCCGCGTGGTCGTATAGGCCGCCTCTTCGGTGTCGATATCGTTGACGACGAACCCGATTCTCATCGTGCGTGCTCCGCAAGGTCGAGTATGGACATCGTCCGGCACGCGTCGAGCCGGTCGTGAACGTGCTGATCATCCCAAAGTCTCGGCAAGACGTTCGGCGGGTCAAGAACGCCCCGCCGACGCAACTCCCGCACATACGGCACGTGATGCAGGCCGATCTTGCCGACGTACAGCGGCTCGATGTCGTGGCCGTCGGCCATGTAAGCCAGCAGTTGTTGCAGGCCGCGCAGGTAGATCGCGTCTTTCGTCAGCCCGCCTCCGCGAAACACGCGCAACGTCGTCGTGAAGGCGGCGCGATCCGAGAACCCAAGCCCACATAGCCGATGAAACGTCTCGACGAAGCCGGTGCCTTCCGTCATCCAGCGGACGGCGAGCACGCGGCCCGCCAAGGTCCGCAAACGGGATCGCGACAACCCGCCGGAGAGATGTTCGGCGAGGACGGCGAGCCCTTCCTGAAGCGGCTCATAACCGGCGAGTCCGAACCGCAACTGTCGGAACGGCTGCCGTCCGCCGTTGAAGTAGGTCAGCAGATGCGTGCCCACCTCGTGATGCATCAACGGCTCGAGTCGCGACTTTCGCAGTCTCACGGTCGTCGAGACGTACAGCCGGCCTTTCGCGACCATCAGACCGGCCGCGACGTCTTCATGCACGACCGACCCTTCGAACTCGGGCGATCTCTTCCGGTAGAGATCGATCTCCCGTTGCGCGGTCGCCACGACTTCGTCGGCGGTCACGAAGTCGTCGACCTCGGCCGATGGAGTCGCCGGAAGGCGTTCCAGAATCTGTTCAGCGAGTTCCACAAGGCCGTCTTCGGCGTGCCCGTAAATCTGCAAGCTGCTGTACAGGAAATTCCGCGTGCCGAGGACGCGAAGCGCGGTCAGTTGCCGGTCGAGTTCGTCTTGCCGCTCGCCGCACAGATGCGCCAATGTCGAGTCTTCGATGCCTTCGATGGGAACGTCGAACAGCCGCCGCTTGAGCAGATTCGGATGATACGGCAGCGGTCGATACTGGAAGTGCGGGGCTTGCTTGAACCCGCCGCTTCTGAACTCCTCCCAGGCCTCCGCAGAGTTGACGGGGGTGACTTGCTGCAGAAAATCAAAGGCGAAGCCGATATTGCACAGTTCCTGATCGGCTTGTCGCGCAGCCCGCGTCAAGGCGGTCGGTCCCAGCGATTCGTAATGCCCATTCGGGTCGTTGCCGTTGTCGGTGAAGGCGAAGACGGCCTGACGCAGCGCCACCGCGAGCCGCGACCGCAAGCGTTGCAGGACGACCGGAAAGACCGTGCCCGTCGTGTCGTCGCGAAAGATCGGCCGCACTTCCAGACCAAGCATGAAGCAACCGGGACACGCCGATTCCGCCACGACCGGCTCGAATCCCGGCGGAGCGACGCGGTCAGCGATCGTACAAGTGACTGAAGCCCGCCGATGATTGATTTTGATGGCGGCCAGCGCCTTTTCGAGCGCCCTCAGCGTCGTCGGCAATTCCTCGGCGTCGGCGGTCACGATGCGAAAGGCAGGTGCGTAGGCATCCTGCGCCGCGGCGGCTTCCGTCTGTGCCGACCAGACCTCGATGAGCAGGAACGCGCCGAAGTGCTCCTGCACGGCACCGTTGATCGCTTCACACAGCGCCGAAACGCCGTCCCGATATCGCTCTTCGCCGGAAGCGACCAGGTAGGCCGCTTCGGTTGTGACCAGTTCCCTCGTACCGACGTCGTCGCGATCGTGAGGGCGTCGATAAAGGCACAGAAACGGAAGCTGGCGATCGATTTTGATGCGCCCGCCGCCGGGAAGATTCCTGCGGACGCGGCGATTCATCATCAGCCGCTCGACGACCGCTTCGGTGACGGCTTCGAAATCGACGGTGCTCGCGTTGCCTTCAGGCATGGTCGGCGTCCCGCAGTTCGCGAAGGAGGCCGGGCAGCGTCGAGGCGAGCGCCTCGCGAATGAGGATCACCTGCCGCTCGTCGGCGACGCCGGTCCACTCATCCATGAAGAACTTCTTGAACTCGATGGCGAGCGAGCAGACTTTGCCGGCAAATTCTTCATGAATCCAGCGGCTCAGATTTCCCCCCTGAAAGCACACGTTCTCGCGAACATCGAGCCGCCGTCCCAGATCGTCGAACGCGCTCAGGTCGCGCATGAAGTGATCGACGAGCGAACCCCACTTCACGTGATCGAGTGTGCCGGTGCCGACATTGACCTCCGGGAATCCTGCGGAGTCCGCCGCGGCGCACTCCGGTCCTGCGCGACGATGGTTGTATGTGTGCAGGTCGAGCACGACGACATTGCCATGGCGCTCGACCAGTCCCGACAGCACAGTGCGCAGCACCGCGTAGAAGGAATCGTACGCGCTGAGTGACGCCGCGACGGCGTCGTCCGGAAGAGCGTCCTTCCAGACATGCAGCCCCCAGGCGTCTTCGGGACGTCGATAGATCTCTTGGTCGCGAGGACGGTTCAGATCGAACTCAAACCGCGAGCGACCGGCGACGACGCGCGTGGCCGCCACTTCCGTCCAGCGGCCAGTGTAAGGATCTTCCTCGCGCAGCCGCTCGAGCTCGTTCAGGGCGAACAGCGGTTCGATTTCGGCGCGCACGGCGTGCCCGTCATGCACAGCCGCTGCGACGATCGGCGAATCGCCCAGCACGAACGTCGCGATCGGTGGTGTTACCGCCCTCCTCAACATTGCCATCCCCACGCAACCGGAGCCGCCTTGGATCGAGGCCGTCGCGACGCGAAGACGCGGCGCATCCCCTGCCCTAGTAGACAGGATGGCCTCGATGCCGGGCTATGGGTCGATCCGGCTTATGGCGTGCGGAATATCCCGAGCAGCGACAAAACCGGTAGAGCCGCATCGGACTACATTCAAGGGATGTCCTGGGCGGCCTGCTGCTTCACGTTCTCTGATTCGGCGAGCAGAAACAACAGCGACTGCTCCATCTCCGCCGGTTTGAAGCCGTGCGGGCCGCGGCCGCTCTTGTAGGCGACTTTTCCGTCGCGGTCGATCACGTACAGCCGGCTCGGCATGCCGCTGTAGGCCGCGCCGACTTTGTCATCGATCGAATCGACGAGAAAGGGCATTCCAAAGTCCAGCCGGCCCTGGCACTGCGTCGCCACGCCGACCCGTTCCTGATAGGTCTTCGGCTGCGCGATTTCGACGCCGCCCGCGCTGTTGCCTGCCATGTGCCAACCGTCGGTGGGGTGGGCTTCGCGAACGTAGACCATCAGGAACTTCGCGCGATCGCCGTAGCGTCGGAAGAGCTTCTCGACGTTGCCGGCCTGGCTGCGAAACGGTCCGCAGGTGAAGTTGCCGAAGACGAGCACGACCGGCTGTTCGCCGATCTGTTCCGAGAGCGTGATCCGCTCGTCGCCGGTCAGCGTTTCGAGTGAGAAGTCGGGAACCGACTCGCCTAGTTCCGGCCCTGCTTGCAACGAACCGATTTCCTGTCGCGCCAGCCCTCGCAACAGAATGTCGGGGGCGGGGCCGCGCCCGCCTCGGCCGCCGCCCGCTTCCGTTCGCGCGAAATAGGCGCGCAGGTCGTCGAGAGTGACGAAGCCTGCACCGTCACGATCCAGCTTCTGGAACAGCGAAGCGAACTCCTCTTCCGTAATGCGACCGTCTCCGTCACGATCCGCCGGACGATACAGCGCCATCGCCTCGTCGCGGTCCTGCGCCGGTTGCGACCAGGCGAAATCGCTCTCGCGAATCACTCCATCGCCGTCGCGATCGAGTCGATCGAAATCATCTTTCGAGCGACCGAACTCGGCACGGTCGATGCCGCCATCGCCGTTCGCGTCGAAGCGCTCACTGACCGTCGGCCAATCGAACCGCGTCTTCGCGACGGCCAGACGGAACCAACCGTCCGTGGCGCTAAGCCGGCTGCCGCTCAAGATGTCATCGTACATGGCTCGCGCCTCCGAGCCTTCCGGCAGCGACTTGCCGAGGTCATCGGCCAGCCGACGGCCTTCGTAGGAAAGCTCCGCACGGCGGTCGGCTGGCGCCTTGTCCGCGGATGGTTCGGGATCGGCCGCAACAGAGAGTGGGAATCCAGACGCTGCCGCCAACGCGGCTAGACAGGTCAGACTTTGAAGTGAATTTCGCATGGGATGCCTTCTGAAGGGATATCGCTACGGGCTGAGGAACATCAAAGAATTTGTCGGAACACCGTGAGCACCGGGTCGGTCCCCACGATGTAAATCACGTCCTTCTTCACTTCCTTGCCGTCGGCGTCGCGGAGCGTGAGCGTCACGTCGCAATGCAGGTTCGCGTCGAAAGCCTTGCCGGGCGACCGGCTCTCATAGTCGATGAGTGCCAGTCCCGTTTGCCAATCGCGATCCTGAACGACGACCGGCGGCGTCTCTGTCTGAAACGATTCAACCGTCGCACCCGCCTTCCAGCCGTCGAGAACGCGGGTCAGAGTCTGTTGCGCGACGCTCACATCGACGGGCGCGGCGACCAAGCCGTTCTGACAGCCGCCGAGACAAGCCAGCACCAACGCAGTTGCCAGCGCTGCGGGCGATGAAAAACGCTTCGAATGTTTTATCATCACGTCTCACGCCTTGGTTCTTGTTCCTGGATTCTCACTTCACCGTTCTTGCATTCGTTCTTCTCCCGTCAAAACTCCCCGACCGCTTCTTTGCCGCTGCGCGTGCCCAGCGCTCGCCAGATGCCGATGTTGATCGAGTTTGAGGCGAAGTGAACCGCGCCGTCGGTCATCAGCAGGCAGACCCCGCCCGTGTGCTGGCTGCTCGGCGGCATGCTCGCTTTCGTGGGAAAGAAGCCGCACGACCTCGTGTTCGGGCCGTTGACGTGCAGGTAGCCGTGCTTGCCGTCCATCCACGGAGCCCCCATGAAGATCGGGAACTGATTCGCGAGGTTGTTGATGTCCACCGCGTCGCACATCTGCACGGCTTCGTCGGACGTCGAGGGATTGCTGGTCGCAAGGAATACGTCGGCCCTGGGGCTGACGACGCCGTTGCTGCCGTCGGTCAGCAGCCGCTCGCTGAACGCCGCCGTGGTGCTGGTGCCGTCGGTCACGTCGCGAAAGCGTGTCTTGCTCCCGCGGTAGATCAATCCGTCCGCCGACGTGGACTGCCAGAGGATGTTGCTGCCTTTGTTCGGGTAGTAATTTATCGCCCCGCCGCTGGCGGACTGCGTGTTCTCCTGGTCGGAAGGGCATCGCAGCAGCGCGAGTTCGACGGCGCGCGGCGCGTCGTTCAGCGGGTCGAGCATGTCCTTCGAGAAGTCGATGCTGTTGAAGAGCGGCCCCTGTTCGAGGAACGGCAGCATCTGGCTGATCGCCGAATACTTGTTGCCCGTGCCGCCCTGCCCGAAGGGGAAGCACAAATGCACGTCGTGGTAGTTGTGCAACGCCAGCCCGATCTGCTTCAGGTTATTGCGGCACTGCGTCCGCCTCGCCGCCTCGCGGGCCATCTGCACGGCGGGCAACAGCAGCGCGATCAAGACCGCGATGATCGCGATCACGACGAGCAGTTCAATCAGCGTGAAGCCACGTCTCGATCGAGAAGATGGAGTAGTCATGAGCCGCCTTCGTCAGATGAAAAGTCGGATGAGAAGATGAAGATGAAGATGATGAGATGCGAAGAAAACCGCGCGAGGCGGATCATGCGCAAGGTGGACGGGCATCACTCGATCCGCATCGCGAAGGCGCAGCGCCCGCGCGATGCGACGAGCGTTCAGACGGGCTCTCAAGCCGTTCGCGTCACCGCGCAACTGGGTTCGCAACCCGCGCCGGCTGAATGGCGAGATCCGTCATCCAAGGCCGGCTGATCGCCGAGACGTGCTTCCCGGCAAGCGCAGTGCGGCTCACCAAACGTCTTCGCGGGCAATCAGCGCGCAGCGAGGGCTCTGAAGCCCTTCTCAGACCCGCGGAGGTCGATCGATCGACGGACGAAAGCCGTCGATCGTCGCAGGCGCCGCCTCTGCCGGCAGCGTCGAAGAGAGCGTCGGTTGAGCGGCGACCGCTTCGCTCAACCAGAACCACCGCTCGGGACGTTCCAACTGGCGACTCGGCCCCGTCGGAACGATCGGAAGATCCTGTCGGTTCTGGCGGCAATTCGGCCCGTGGCAAGGCACATCGGGGGTCGAATTCCGTGAACCGTCGCCGGCTGACTGCGTCGACTCATCGTGACCGGCAAGCCAATCGCCGCAACTCGCGTTCGCCTCGGCAGCCGACATCGCACCCCACACGAACACCGCGAGCGTCAGGATTCGGCGAGGCCGAATGACGTTCGGGAAGGTTTGCGGGATGGGAAAGGAAGCGGTCACAAACTCAAGCCGCGAAGGGCATCGCCGCAGGCGGAGAAATCCACCCACGAAAATGCGGCGAGATCGACAGCCCCTTAGCATAAACGAGAACCGCTTTGTGTCAAATACATTTGTGGGCGGATGCGACCCCGGGTCAACAAGGCCAGCCGCAGGCGCAAGCCAAACGCTCACACCTCGTTCGCTTCCGGATGCTTCCAAGGCGCTCGATACGGCCGCGTCAGCAGTTGATTCGCTTCGTCGTCGCCCACGATGTCGCCTTTCGCGGAATCCCATTCGAGGGTGCGGCCGACGTTCATCGCCAGGTTCGCCAGGATGCAACTCGCCGTCGAAACGTGTCCCTGCTCGATGTCGGCGACGGGCTTGCTGCGGGCGTCGACGGCGGCGAGCCAGTCCTTCATGTGGCCGCGGATCGCCGGGGCGACGTGCTTTTCAAGATCCTTCTCGGTCTTGTCTTCGGGGTACTCTTCGAGCTCCATCACGACATCGCCGTGCTCGGCCTTGCCGCCGCCCTGCGGAATGAAGTCGTAGCTCATCACGCTGAGCTTGAGCGTGCCCTTCTCGCCGTAGATCGTCGCGCCCCAGGGATACTGCGGATCGGCCGCCGTGCCCCAGGTGCGGTGCGTCCACACGACCGGCAGGTCGCCGAACTCGAACGTGGCGGTTTGCGTGTCGGTGATGTTCGCCTTGCTGTTCGTGTCGACGAGGATGCCGCCTTCCGACGAGACCCGCGTCGGCCAGCCCAGGCCGAGCTGCCAGCGGACCATGTCGAGCATGTGGATGCACATGTCTCCTACGATGCCGTTGCCGTACTCCATGAACGCCCGCCACGACCGCGGATGCACCAGCTTGTTGTAGGGCCGCATCGGCGCGGGGCCGGTCCACATCTCGTAGTCGAGATGCTCGGGCGGAGCCGTGTCCGGCGGATTCTCCTTCGTCCGCATGTGGTAGTAGCAGTAGATCTCGACGTAGGCGATCTTGCCGAGCGCGCCGCTGTCGATGAACTTCTTCTTCGCTTCGATCAGGTGCGGCGTGCTGCGTCGCTGTGTGCCGACCTGCACGACGCGGTTGTGCTTGCGCGCCGCGGCGAGCATCGCCTGCCCTTCGGCGATGTCGACGCTGATCGGCTTCTGCACCCACACGTCCAGCCCCGACTGCACCGCCTCGATCATGGGCAGCGCATGCCAGTGATCGGGCGTGTCGATCAGCACGAGATCGAGATCCTTCTCGGCGAGCATCTTCCGATAGTCGCCATAGGTGCGGGGCGTCTTGCCGCTTTTCTGTCGCGACGCCGTGATCTCGGCGGCCTCGGCGAGCATCTTCGCATCGACGTCGCATAGCGACACCACTTCGACCGGCTCCACCTGAATCAGCCGGAACAGGTCACACTTGCCGTACCAGCCGGTTCCGATCAGCCCGACCCGCCGCACCTTGTCGGCCGGCGCCGCGAACAAACCCGGTGCCAGCGAAGAGGTGACGAGGCCAGCGGCACCGGTCTGCAAAAACTGTCGGCGATCCATAACGATCCTCCGGAGGCACGGAAGGGAGAACGATCGAAAACGAGAGGACGTTCATGGTGGCGTCTCGAGCGCATCGATGCGAGCGTGACGGCGAGGGTGTTGCTAAACTTCAGTTCGACGGAATTCGGGTGGCGGGGTCGAAGGGCGAACGCCCGTTGGCCCCGCAGGGTGCGAGTCACCTGCGAGGCCACGCCCTTCGGGCCAGATATCTCGCAAGCCGTGGCCCCGCCACCCGATCCTGTTCCCAGGGCGATTGCGCCATGCTAGGTAATCTGCGAGACTGGCGTGGTTGCGTTTCGCAGTGCCGCCGAGCCGTCGCTTGGCGGGCGGGGCGCGGGTTGCCCGGAGGCGGCAGATGTCTCGCAGTTC
>JACCRE010000112.1 GCA_013813775.1 Planctomycetaceae bacterium | reverse complement strand
ACCTTGAGCGCCTCCGGCTGGTTCGAGTCGGCGATCACGACGAGCAGCGGCTCCATCGCGGGAACGTAGCTGATCGGCGGCTTGCGAGAAGCGCCCGCCACTTCTTCTTCGCGGACCTTCAGTTCCGACAAGATCCGCACAGCCTGCATGCGGACATAGAAATTATTGTCGAGCACTCTCGTGCAGGCATCCGTGAGCGCCTTGCAGAGCGCTTCGCGGAACTCCCGGACGCGGTTCGGGTTTGTCTGCCGCAGGGCGGCCGTCCGAAGCGGAAGCAGGATTTGAGCCGACGTGATCTCGCCGATCTTGTTCCAGTCGTCGACCGCAGTCAGTTCGGCGATGCGGAGGTCGGCCCAGCGACGCAAGATGTCGATATTGGCCGAACCCGTTTCTCCTCCGGAAAGAACTCGATCCGCCTTGAGCAGGCGGAGCGCGCCGTCCTCTTTGCGGATTTCCTCCTGCGTCATCAACGGCTTGCGGAGCGTCATGTACTCCGGCTTCGCCGCGGGGGGTCTGAAGTCGGGCGGCAAAGGCGCGTCTGGCGCGGCGGGAGCCGTGTTCGCCGGTGCCGCTGCGGCGGGTTCGGCTGGTTCCTCGGCAGCGGCGGGCTGCTTCGCCGGGGCCGGGTTGGGATCAGCCGCCGGACCGCCTGCGGGTTGCTGTGAGACGGCGGGAACCGCCATCAACATGAGCAGGGCGATGACGCCCAAGCTGCGGCGGAAACGACCGCATGCTGCGAGACGGTGCGAGGAGACGGAACGCGGCACCGGGAGACCCTTCAGGCGACACATCGGAGAGACCGTGCCCGGGGGCCGGTCGGCAGATCACGAGAATCCGGCAGAGTCACCGCCACGGTAACGGCTCCTCCACGCGAACACCACAATCGAACAGCCGTTTTCATCCCCGGCCGATACGGGCGGGCCGGCGGAAACGATCAGCGCGACGGCAACGACAGCGGCCGGACGCCGACCACGCAGCTTCGTAAGACGGGAATGGAAAACGCGATAAGAAAGAAGTGTCAATGAACAGTATCATCGGTCGAAACGAGGTGTCAACCACCCGTTGACCCGCGAGCCGAAACGATCCGCACGTTTCCCCGGAGAATCTCACGGGCGGAAACAGGTATGACGGTCGCGACGGTCCGGCGCGTCGCACCGCAAGCAAAGGGAATTGAACCGCCAAGCCGCCAAGATCGCCAAGAAATCCGATGATCGTCTCGTCACGACCTTTCAGAGCGTCCGTGGCGGTTCTCCCCCAGTCAATCGAGTCTGCAACCTCCATCATTTCCGTCTCGTCTGACGTGTCCCCGATGCCGCTTCTGTTCACCGACGCTCGGTTCCTCGACCACGAAACGGATGGCCATCCTGAATCGGCCGACCGGCTGCGCGCCATCGACGCGATGTTCGCGAAGTGCGACCTCACGGATCGTTTCGCCGTGGGTGATGCCCGCCGCGGCACGGATGAGGAACTCGGCCGCGTTCATACGCCTGCACACATCGCGAACATCGATCGCTTCGCCGCCGCAGGCGGCGGGCGGATCGAAGTGGATACGATCGTCAGCCCGGCGTCGGCCGAAGTCGCCCGTCTTGCCGCCGGCACCGCCTGCGCCGCCGTCGATGCCGTGCTGACGACCGAGTACAAGCGGGCGTTTGTCGTCTGTCGTCCGCCGGGACATCACGCCTTGCCCGACGCCCCGATGGGCTTCTGCCTGTTCAACAACGTCGCCGTCGCCGCGGCTCATGCTCGCGTGGCCCACGGCCTCGACCGCGTGCTGATCGTCGATTGGGATGTGCATCACGGGAACGGCACGCAAGACGCCTTCTACGGCGACGGCCAAGTCACATTCTTCTCGTCACACCGCCACCCCTTCTATCCCGGCACCGGCACCAGGCATGAGACCGGGGCAGGGCAGGGACTCGGCGCGACCTTCAACCTCACGCTGCCGTTCGGCGTCAGCCGCAAGGACTTCAAGTCCCGCTTCGCCGCCAAACTCGCCGACGCCGCCGACCGCAGCCGCCCGCAACTCGTGCTGATCAGCGCCGGCTTCGACGCCCACGCCGCTGATCCCGTGGGATCACTGAGCCTCGAAAGCGAAGACTTCGCCGACTTCACTCGTTTCGTGCTCGATGTCGCGAACACGCACTGCGGTGGGAAGGTCGTGAGCCTGCTCGAAGGCGGCTACAACCCCGCGATGCTGGCGGAGAGCGTGGGGGTGCATTTGAGGGAGATTACGGCAAGTCATGAAGGCGAATAGCGCCGTCACTTGCCCTGATCTCGATGCTAATTCTGTTTGGCGTAATGAGCAGCGACCCATTCGAAGAACCGCTTTTCCTCTTGTGCGTCGCGGAACGAGTAGTAGCGGTCAACTCCCGAAGTAGCCGCCGTCGCTCCGATCCAGCCTCCACCAAATCCGCCGCCGAACGCGCCGATCGTGCCGCCGATCGTAGCTCCCATCGCCGTTCCGACCACCGGCACAAAACTTCCAATCGCGCCACCGATCGCGCCACCGACCGCTGCACCCGCCCATGCACCACCTTTGCCGCCTGCCAATCCGCCGACGAAACCTCCAACTATTTCCGCCTGAGCATAGGCGAACTGCCTTGTACTGATTTCTCCTGCGGTCCACTCCGACACGACGAAGCCCTCAGATACACCCACGATCAAATATCCAGCCCGGCCTGCGAATTTCGAGAGTCGAGCAAACCTGGTCAGTTTCATTAGTTGTGAGGCGGCAATCGTCGTACCGCCGAGAGCCGATGTGGAAAATCGGCCGGCTCGGCGCCAACTCCCCGATCCCGCACTGACTTGCCTCCACTCGGTCACCGCTCTTTCCCCGTTATTGAATCCTTGCCATAAGTTTGAGCCGGCCTTCATGACAATGCCAAGTTTCTCACCCCCCCTAAGTTGATGACAACCTGCGTCCAGCTGATCGACGACTGCCGCGATCGGCATAGTTCCACGAGAGGGATTTCGACTCGTCGAGACATTGTCGAATACTTTCACTCCACGAGTTTCCGCATACTTTCGCAGTTGCGGGTGGGCAGAGTGTTTGTTGATCCAGCCTTGAGGACGACCGGTCTGGCGAAACTCTTCAGCCATCTGGTCAATTTGCCGTTTATACTTCGAAAGGTTCTTGGCTTGGTTTTCTGGCGTGACCTGCTTTACCTCCAAGCGACCGGTCAAACCGGTTGCTTTGTGACGCAAGACGATGTCACGGTCGGTGCGCATCTTTCCGTTGTCGCCGATGACCCGTTCATCCAAAGCGATAACTTCAAAGCGCCCATCGGACTGAAAGGCCCCAGCCACCCGACCAGCGCGAACAGCCCCCTTCCGGACTTCGCGGTTGTCGCTGGCGGTTAGCGTCGTCAACTTGCGATAGCCCGAAAGATCAGGATCAAGGTCGAGCATCGGGCCAAGAGCGGTTCGGGTCCGAGAACCGAACTTGGTCGCCGCCGCACCTTGCAGGATGCGACTCTTCTCTGCCTTGGTCTTGGCCAAATCCCACTGTTGAGCAACGTGTGCCTTTACGGTTGGAAAAGGCGAATGAAAGACCGGTTCCCTCGCTTGTGAGGGGATAACGCACGCAAGCAATATTCCGGTCAGCAGCGCTTGTCGCATGGGTCACTCCTCGTTAGCAAACTGTTCGAGAGTTTTCTTGGGGATCGTAATGCCGGTTGTTGCGATTTCGAACTGTGCGTCCGGCTTGTCGTCCAAGGTATTCCAGCCTTGGTCAAATGCCTTGCGATAGAGCTGAGCAACTGGTAAATCGAGCAGCGTCTCGTCGATTGCCAATAGATGGGTTTTGATCGCTTCGCCCACGATCGCGTACCCTAATTCATCTTGGTAATTGTATTTGGCGATGGTTGTGTCCACCTTTTGGAAGATGGCTTGCTGAATTTCTGCTGAGATTGGCCCTTTCGACGGGACGGCTACCCCAGTGCTTTTGCTGAGAATCGACCGCATCGCGGGATATCGGGCCGTGACAAGCCAGTTGAAATTGTCTTTGGCAGTTTCGCAGCGGTCAAAAAAGCGTTTCACCTCAGCCGTCGCCTCAGGCAGCTTCGCGTATTTGTTGGCTTCTCTGATTTGATCCAACGCCCAGCGTTGATATTTCTCTCTGGCGATGATGACCTTGCGATTTTCCGCCTGCGAGAAGTCATCAATCTCCTTCTGCACTCGCTGATCGATTTGCGCGCGTACCGTCGCGACTCGCTCCGACAAGTCTGCGTCAGCCGAATCAAAGATCAACGCGATCTCAAGGTTTTGAGATTCTTCAGAGAGCCGCAGCAAGCCTGCCCTGAGGAGTTCCTTCTTCTCGAAGTTTTCGATAGTGGCGAAGGCTCTATTCAATCGGTCGTATTCAGAGCCGAAGTGATCCTGCCCGGCATTCTTGTCCGGGCTCTCGAAACTTGCCAAGCGAAGCTGATGAGCGTTCAATTTCTGAGTCTCCGATTCTGACAATTTCACTTCGGTGAGCCGATCCAGAAGCACACGCATCTCGCCAAGCTCTTGCGGAGTGAAGTGATCTAACTTGGCTGAATCTCGGAGAGCGTCGAGTGCAGCACCGGATGCGAGCCGTTCGCACCGCTCCACCATCGGCACCGGTATGGTTTCCGGGGCGTAATCAATGAGGTCGAACAGGTCGTTCGCATGTCGGATGCTCGATAGCCGGTCCGCGTCCGACGATTCGGCGACCACTTCCCGCCAGCGAATGGCCCATGAAAGAGCATTGAGACGGGGAAGAAACGCAGCCTCAGCGAACGGGGGCATTTGATCTCGAAGGTCACCGAAGCGGGTTTTCAGAGCAACATCTGTGTCAGAATCCGCGAAGGCGTCGTGTTCAAGCGAACGTAGGTCGTGGTCAATCCGCTTGTGATCTCCGAACGTGCGTACGAGCAGTTCATCGAATTTCGCAAGTGCAGTTTTGATTCGGTCCAATTCAATCTCGGCGTCAGAAGAATTGTGCCGTGCCGGATTGGATGCGGCCCCACTCGATGCGAGGCCTGCCTCTACCTTTGCCAATCGACGTTCGGCTTCAGTAGCCCGCTGCTCCGCGGCTGCAAGCTTTTCGCGAAGTGCCACGGAATCGCCACACCCAACTACGGCGAGATGAAGAACAGCGGCCACCAAACTCAGAGCGAAGCGCCCAGTCATCAGTTTCCTCTTGGGAGAAGCGTCTCGAAAATACGCCCCGAAAGTGTAGGCGATGAGGTAACTGAATACGACGAGAACTTTGGCCACAGTCGGTTCTCACGCCAAAGGAAATTTTTGGGAGCTCGCGTCGGCCGAGGCCAACCTCATCGCTCGGCGGGAAGAGACGGCGGCGATGCGGTCTCAGGCCAACACGGCGAAGCTGCTCGCGGACAACCCGGCCCTCATGCGACTGCGCGAGCTGGAAGTCCTCGAAAAGATCGCCGCGACGAGCAAGCTCAACGTCGTGCTCGGAGAGAAGGGACTCGCCGAGCGGGTGATGAACCTGTTGTGATGAATGTGACGCCCCCGGTGCGAATGATCGTGCCGGGGGCGTTTTTCCATTCAGGCAGGCTCGCATTCGGAATTCATGACGGAGCCGGCGGCGCGGATCACCTCACGAAGCTTTTGGTCATCGAGCATGCCGATCGACTGCGGAGCGAGATACTGCTTCTCGATCATCTGGATGGTCTCACACTGCGCGACACACACCTTGGTCAGGCCGAATTCGCCCGATTGGAAGGCAACGCAGTTCGGCAGCGAAGATCGAGTCGAGAGCTTTGCCGTCGTACAGAAGACGACCACGACGGTGTCGCCGCGATTGAGAGGCTCACGAGAGACGACAATGGCAGGTCGCCGGCCATAGGCCGTATCGGCGAAGACGATCTCGCCCGGTCGAAGGTTCAATAGGGGTTGTCCTTCGCCCAAGCGTTTGCGGCTTTGCGGCCAGCCTCTGCCCATGCCTTCCGAATCAACACATCTTCGATCTCTTCTTTCAGTTCCTCCTCGGACAGCTTGTCGCCGAGGCGGCTGCGGATGTCTTGGACGACGGCGAGAATCACGGCGGAAAACTCGGACTGGGCGCAAATCAGCAACTGCTGCTCATCGTCAGGCGAGCGGACCGAGATCGTGCCCCCGCGTTTAACCTCGGCCAGTTGCTCATCGGACAACGTGAGTGTCATCAATGAATCTCCTGGGGCAGCGAATCGTCGCTTGATTCTCTCCGCGGCCCCGTCCGGCGGCAAGGAAGCGTTAAGGACTTTGCTGTTCCCCCATTCGCCGTTCGCTGTTCCCGTTCCCCCGTTCGCCTTATCATCGCCTCATGCCCCGCCAAGTCTTTGTCTCACTTCTCCCAGCGCTGCTCGACGCCTCACGCCTCGCCGGTGGCTCGGCAGTCGTGATCGATGTCTTACGAGCAAGCACAACGGTGTGCGCGGCGCTGCATGCTGGCGCATCGCGAGTCGTTCCGTTCGCCTCCGTTGATGACGCCCGGCGGTTTGCAGACCGATTGTCGGAGTCCGGTGATCGGCCGCTGCTGGGGGGGGAACGTTCCGGCGTGAAGATCGACGGATTCAACCTAGGGAACAGTCCGCTCGAGTACACGGCCGATGTGGTCGCCGGACGCACCGTGGTGTTCACGACGACCAACGGCACGCGCGCCCTGCTCGCTGCCGGTGCCGCGGATCGCATTTATATGGGCACTTATGCGAACCTGAATCCCTTGTGTGACCAACTCGCTCGCGATTCCGGCGACGTGCATTTGATCTGTGCTGGCACCGATGGTCAGATCACGCTCGAAGACGCCGTCGCCGCCGGTGAGATCGCGACGGCGCTTGAGCAGCGAATTTCGACGCTGGCCCTCGGCAACGACGAGGCGGCGATCGCGATGACGTTGAGCCGGACGGCCTCGCAGGACGACACCCGGCTCCAGGCGCTGCGAATGGGCCGCGGCGGACGGAACCTCATCGAACTCGGCTACGACGACGACATCGAGTTCTGCGCGAAGATCGGCACGGCCCCCGTCGTGCCGGTCTTCCACGAAGGGGCGCTCGTACTCAAAGCCCCGTCGGCGCAGGCGGCGGGCGACGACGCCGAGTGGGCCATCTGACGGCCGTTTCGGCCCGTCGGCGTTGCAACTCGCGGCGGGGCCTGCTTCACTCCGCAGTGCGTGAACCTCGCGGCGCTCAAATGCGTCGACGGGTTCGCGTTCCAGCGCCGGCGAGACGCCAGCGGCTTACTTCTATTTCCTACTTCCTATTTCCTGTCTCCCACCATGTCGAAGCCGATGGACAAGATCGTCGCCCTGTGCAAGCGGCGAGGCTTCATCTTTCAGGACAGCGAGATCTACGGGGGCCAGAACGGCTTCTGGGACTACGGTCCGCTCGGAACGCTGCTCAAACGCAATGTCCGCGATGCCTGGTGGAAGGACATGATCGCCCGGCACGACGACATCAGCACGCTGCCGGGTGCGCCGCGCTCGTATGAAATGGTCGGCGTCGAAACCAGCATCATCATGCATCCGCAGGTCTGGAAAGTCAGCGGGCATTACGACCTATTCCATGATTTCATGGTCGATTGCCGCACCTGCAAAGGTCGCTTTCGCGCCGATCATGTCGCCACGAGCGATTGTCCGCAGAAGCCTTCCAAACGACCCGGCGAAGGACCGAACTGCGCGCTCACCGAGCCGCGTGAGTTCAACCTGATGTTCAAGACGACGCTCGGTGCCCTCGGCGGTGAGGAAGACGCGGCGTTCCTGCGGCCGGAAACCGCGCAGGGCATGTTCGTGAACTTCAAGAACGTGCTCGACAGTTCCCGGGTGCGGGTGCCGTTCGGCATCTGCCAGATCGGCAAGAGCTTCCGCAACGAGATCACGCCGCGGAACTTCACGTTTCGCAGCCGCGAGTTCGAGCAGATGGAGATCGAGTTCTTCTGTCATCCCAACGAGAGCCGCGACTGGTACACCTACTGGCGCGACCGCCGTTACCAGTGGTATCTCGATCTCGGCATCGACAAAGCGAACCTGCAACTCCGCGACCATCACAAAGAGGAGCTGGCCCATTACAGCGTGGGCACGGCCGACATCGAATATGCATTTCCGTTTCTCGGGGAAGGGGAGTACGGTGAGTTGGAGGGCGTCGCCCATCGCGGCGACTTCGACCTGCGCAGCCACATGGAAGGCAAGCTCGCCAAGCAGGGAGACGAACTCGTCGTCGAGCAGAACGCCGAAGGCAAGCCGAAGCATCGCGGTAGCGGCAAGGATCTGAGCTATTTCGACGACGCCAGCCGCGAGCGGTTCATTCCGCACGTCATCGAACCGAGCGCGGGAGCCGATCGCGGCACGCTGGCGTTCCTCTGCGAGGCCTATCACGAAGACACGGCTCCCGATGAGAAGGGGGTCGCGCAGGAACGCGTGGTGATGCGCTTGCATCCGCGGCTGGCACCAATCAAGGCGGCGGTCTTTCCGCTGATCAAGAAAGAAGGCATGCCAGAGAAGGCCGCGGAGATCTATCGCGCCCTCAAGTTCGCCGGTGTCGAAGCGACGTATGACGTCTCGGGGGCGATCGGGCGGCGGTATCGCCGTCAGGACGAAATCGGCACGCCCTTCTGCTTCACGATCGATGGTCAAACGATCCAGGACGGCACCGTGACCGTCCGCGATCGCGACACGCTGGAACAGAAACGCATCGGCGCCGGCGAAGTCGTGGCGTTCGTGAAGGAGAAGGTCGAGTGACGCGAGAGGCTGATCCCTCACCAGCAAGGCGGCGCGCCAGCGAAGCAGGGAACCGCTAAGAGCACGAAGATCACCAAGGTTCATAGGCAAGGCTCGGTGAAACCACATGTCGTCGCTCAAGTCTTCGTGCTCTTCGTGATCTTAGCGGTTCGTCTTTGCTCCATCTTGACGTCACGAGCAGCCTGCCTTCTTGACCGTACCCCTTCGCGACGAATAATGCGGATTGGGGACGATTTCAGCCCGAAAGGTCAGCGATGCGCGTCTTCATGACAGCGGCGGCGACGTGCGGCATGCTAGCGGCGACGGTGTCGGTCGAGGCGCAGGTCGTCAATCGAAAGTCCTGGAGTGGCGATGGCGGGCGGATCGTTCGTCAGCAAGCGGCCACGCCGAATCGCCCGGTCGTCGCCGATCGTCACGACCACGGGCATCACGACCACCACCATCACGGCGGGTATGGTGGTGGTCATGGTTACGGAGGCATCCGCGGCGGATATGGTGGTGGCTACGGTTACGGCGGCTATGCCGGATACGGCTACAGCGGATTCAACTTCGGTGGGCCGGGCTACGGCTTCAGCTATTACAACGGACCCTCGAACCTGGGGCCGCTGATCAATCCGCCGATCTATGCCTTCGGCCCGTACAGTTCCGGATACGGGTTCGGATACGCACCGACGTTCGGTTACGGTTCGGCGTGGGCTCCCGCAGGTTATCCCGATCCGATCAACAACCAACTCCTTCAACAGCAGTACAACAACGATTGGACGGTGCTTTCGGCGCGGCTCGCTGATCTCGCGGTGCGGAACGAAGCCGAACCCGCGGCCGGTACGACGGCGGTGCCGATCCCGTCGACGCCCGAGCTCATGATCAAGAGCCTGCGATTTCAGGCGCAGGGTGATGAGGCCTTCGGCAATCAGGACTTTCAGCGAGCCTACGACCGGTACAAGCAGGCGATGCTGACCGCGAAGGACAACGGTGCGGCGCAGTTTCGCATGGGCTACACGCTCGTGGCGCTCGGCCAGCACTCGCGGGCGATCGAACACTTCAAACGAGGACTGCTCGTCGAGCCTGCGCTGGCGATCACGGGGCCGGCCCCGTCGGAACTGTACGGCGACAACAACCTCGCCTGGTCGAGCCATCTGGCGAAGGTCACGCAGTGGGTTCGCGAAGACATTCGGGACTACAACCGAGTGTTTCTGCTTGGAGTGCTCCTGTTCTTCGATGGCGACACGCGTGCAAAAGAGATGCTCGAAAAGGCATGGCAGCTCTCGGGAGGTCGTGAGTCCGCGATCGTGACGCTGCTGAATCCGCCGAAGGTCGATGGCGTGAAAGTCGTCGAGCCGGCCGAAGGTGATGATGCGTCGGCCGCCGAGGAAGGTGTGCCCGCCGACCCCGCGGACGGTCCCTCACTTGAGGGCGACCCTCCGTCCGAGCAGGCTCCGGCGGAGACCGGCGACACCGATTTGCCGGTGATTCCGGAACCTCCCGCGGTGAACGCACCCGTGCGTCGTCCGCCCGGTGAAGAGCCTTTGTTCCCGCTGCCGTCGGAGCAGGGACGGGAGCCAGCCGAGCCGACCGCCCCGCCGTTGCCGGCTCCGATTGAGTGAGCGATGCCCTGACGGCGGACAAGTTGTGTGATCCCGGCTAGAATCGCCGACTTCCCGGGTCGGCCGGCTGGCGGCTGAAGTACGCTCGGGAGCGCGCGATGGTCCTGGGCCGTCGTTCGCCTCGACTTCGGCCAGTGATTGCGTCTGTCGCCCGTGTCTCGACTGCTCGTTACGCTTTGCACTTACAACGAGCGAGAAAACATCGCGCGTCTGGTGCCCGAAATCCATCGCTGTGTGCCGCACGCCGACGTGCTCATCGTCGACGATTCGTCTCCCGACGGCACCGGCGTTCTCGCCGATGAGATGGCCTCGAACGATCACCGGGTTCGCGTGCTGCACCGTCAAGGTAAGCTCGGCCTGGGTTCCGCGACCGTCGCGGCGTTCCGCTACGGCCTCGCGGAGAGCTACGAGCTGCTCGTCAACATGGACGCCGACTTCAGCCACCCGCCGGCTCAGATCCCGGTGCTGATCGGCCTCATGGATTCCGCCGACGTCGCCATCGGCTCGCGTTACGTACCCGGCGGCGAGATCATCGGCTGGAAACCGATCCGCCATGTCATGAGCAGGGGAGTCAATCTTCTCTCGCGGACGTGCCTCGGCCTGACGCCGCGCGACACGAGCGGATCGTTCCGTTGTTATCGCGTCGAACTGCTTCGCCGGATCGACTTTGACCGCATCATCGCCAAGGGCTACGCGTTCGAAGAGGAGATTCTCTTTCGCTGCCGCAGGGTCGGCGCCCGCTTCGTCGAGACGCCGATCCGCTTCGAGGATCGGCGTGCCGGATCCTCGAAGATCAACGCCAGGGAAGTTGCGACGGCTCTCCGCGACTTGGGGCTGTTGAGCCTCGAAAACCTGCGTTCGCCCGCTGCGAAACCGCTTGAACCGGTCACCTCGACGAGCGAATCGGGAGTGTCAGGTCGGTGACATTCCGGCGTGTTGGAAAATCGTGTGCTTGCGCGTTGATTCGACTCTATGCCGTCTGCTTTACTAGGTCTTCATTCCTCATGGAGCCTCGAGACTCGATTTTGAAACCACGCCGTCGTTCCTGCTCACCGTCAGAGCGACCGAGCAAACGACGGCCGCGCTCTTCACCGACGCCGCCGTCACGGTGACTCTCACGGATGTCGCCGCGCCGCGGATCACCGGAATTCGATACGGCATTCTTGGCTCCGACCGCTGGGTCGATGCGGACGATCTCGTGGGTCGAACTGCGTCGTGAAAGATCGATCGTATCTCGATCACCTTCGACCTGAACGTGTCGGTGGGCATCGGCAGCCTGAGCGTCCTCGGCTCGATGCGCGGGAGTTATGCGATCTCCGGCTTCAACTACGACGAGGCGATGAGAACTGCCGTATGGACGCTCGCGGTGCCCGTCGATCAAGACCGGCTGACGATCACCCTCGACGGTGATGATGCCTCTGACGGTGTCGAGGGGGCCTCTTATGGCGGCGAGTATCTCGCGGGTGGCGATGCCGAGATGTCGCTCGATGTGCTCTTCGGCGACGTCGATGGTGACGGAAACGTCAACCTGATCGACGCGCTGCTGCAACGCGGCCGCAACGGCACGTCCGACATCTGGTCCGACATCAACGGCGACGGCACCGTGAATCTTTTGGACGCCTTGTTGCTGCGAGGTCGGAACGGGACGACGATCTGGTAGTTGGCGGTAGAAAACTTGAGTTA
Source organism: Planctomycetaceae bacterium (assembly GCA_013813775.1). Lineage (GTDB taxonomy): Bacteria > Planctomycetota > Planctomycetia > Planctomycetales > Planctomycetaceae > JACCRE01. The sequence goes on along the minus strand of JACCRE010000112.1, from coordinate 2,524 downwards.
GGCGTTGCGAGCCCGTCGCTTGCGGCGAATCTCGGCCTTCCAGGCGTCGAAGTCTTCGACGAAGGCGGGGCTGAGCGTCAAGCCGGGCGGGTCGCTCGCCAGCAGGATCACTCCGTCGACGGCGGTCATGCTTTCGATGAGCCGTTGCGGGTCGTGGTTCGGAAAGTCCTGGATCAGATCGCCGATGGCGATCCGGCCGCCCGCCTGCATCAATGCGTCGAGCGCGGCGGCGACCGACGACGTGTCCATCGTTCGCATTCGCCGGACCATCGACCACATCCGCCAACTCACGCGAAACAGTCGCGGTGCGAGGAAGAGGGCGTTGGTCACGAAGCGGATGACGGGGTTGAGGTCTCCCGCCGGCTTGTCGAGATACATCAGCCAACTGCTGCCCGTCAGCCGCGACAGCCGCAACGTGACGTCGCCTCGCGGGCCGGCGTCGACTTTCACCGGCTCGACGTCATCGCCGTCGAACCTTCGTTGCAGCACGAAGAGCCCGACGATGCCCCCGATCACGGGCAGATGCAGCAATGAACGCGGAATGACGCCGCAGAGCAGCCCCCACATCACGAGAAAGAAAAAGATATAGGTCGCGGCAAGGGCGAAGACGCCGCAGAACGTCAACAGGGCTGTGGCCCCCGCGTAGATGACCGCGTCGCGGCGAGTGCGGCCGGCGAGCCAGTCGGCGATCGACAGTCCCGATTTCGCGGCACGGAACTCGAGAGGTGCATCGTCGGACATGCGTCGGTCATCTCAAGAACACAAAAAGCCCATCCGTGTATCACGGACGGGCTTCTCACTCTAACGAACTTTAAACGGCGAATGTCACTGTTGGCCTGCGGCCCCGTTCTGCGCAGGCAGGATGTCGATAAGTTCGACCTCGAACACCAGATCCTGATTTGGTGGAATGCGCGGAGGTCGACCTTCTTTGCCGTAAGCTAGATCCGACGGGATGTACAGCTTGTACTTTGCTCCCGGGGACATGAGCTTCAAGCCTTCGACCCAGCCTGCAATCACGCCGCCGGGACCACTCTTTACGGGGATGACCAAAGGTTCGCCTCGTGCGACCGAACTGTCGAAAACTTTGCCGTCAGGCAGTTTGCCAGCGTAGTGGACCACAACTGTGTCGCCTCCCTTCGGCTTGGCGCCTTTGCCTTCCGCGTAAACTTCGTACTTCAAACCGCTCTTCGTGGTCTTGGGTTCGCCCGCGGATTTATTCTTTTCAGCGAACATCTCATCCCATTTCGCATTCTTTTTCGCTTGAAGATCGTTTTGGACTTGCGCGAAGACTTCCTGGATTTCTTCGTCGGTCAGCAGAGGATCGGTCTCTTTGAACGAGTCCTTGAAGCCGCGCATGAAGATGTCGGGGTCGGGGTTCAAGCCCTGTTGCTGCATGACGCGGCCGGCGTTGAGGCCGACGGCGTAGCTGAGCTTCTCCTCGAAAGTCTTGAACTCACCATCGCCCGAGGGCCCGGGCGGTGAAGCGGCGGGCTTCTCTTCCGCGGCCGGCGGCTCGGCCGGTTGTGCGACGGCGACGGCCGGCATAAAGAGGAACGCCAAGGCCCCGGCCCGGCGGATGCGATCGAGAATCACAGTTCGTCCTTTCGAGAAATTTCGTTTGAGACCTTGCGCGCAGCGATGACGCAGGGGCCGTCCGCCCTCCGTGGTACGCGGTCTCGCGGAGTTTTGCGAGCCTGCCGACGGTGATTTCGGGATTTCCCCCTGACGTTTCGACGGCGCTGCGACGACTTTGCGCCATTGCAGTCGAGCCGGCGGCGCGATACTGCTGGAAGAGTCGCCCACGTCACGGGGCGAGCGTTTCCTGGCCGAAATCCGAGACCGTCGATGATCTGCGTCAACACGAACTTTCTCGTTGACCCTCTTCCCGACTATTTTCCGAAGTTCGTTCCCGGCGAGCTCGTCGAGCACGTGCGCGACGGCTATCGCGCCGTGATCGTCGCGGTGGACGGCCATTGCAAGGCCGACCCGGCCTGGTACATGGCCAGCTCTCCACACGCCGACCGCGACCAGCCCTGGTACTTCGTGCTGGTTGACGGATCGGCCGAATGCACCTACCCCGCGGAAGAAGACCTGCGCCCCGCGCCGTCTTCCGGCCCGATCCGCCATCCACTGTTGTGGACCTACTTCGAACGGTACGCGGGCGGGCGGTATCTGCGAAATGATGTCGAGTGGGAAGGGATTTAGCCTCGTTCGCTCGTATGAAGCCGCGGCTAACGGCGACGACGGGGGCCATGGACAGCCTCGCTGGCGTGTCGCCAGAGCCAGGCGGCAAAACCGACGAGAGCGACGAGCGCGATCAGAAAGATAATGAGCGGAAGCGGCTTCGTATGACCCGCAAGTCTCGATTTGTGGTTCTTCGCGTAGCTTCGTGGCTGCCTAGTGTAGTGCTTCAATCAGTTGGGAGCTTATCGAGGACGGCACGAGCGCGGGCGACTTTCCGCAGGATGTCTTCGGCTTTCTTGGTCCAGACGAACGTTTTCGGATTCGCGTTATGGTGGTCGAC
>JACCRE010000100.1 GCA_013813775.1 Planctomycetaceae bacterium | reverse complement strand
GCTGTGCCCGAGTACATCCGTCCGACGCCGGCGCTCCTCGCGGCGCGTCCGCTTGGATGGCCTCGATCCGGCCGTCGGCGAAGCGTTCCCGCCACAATCCGACCGTCTTCCGCGAGGTGCCCAGTTCCTGGGCGATGTCCTTGTTCCACTTCCCCTCGGCCGCCCGAAGCACGATCTTCGCCCTGAGCACCAATCGCGCAGGCGTCGAACGCCCCCGCGCGAAGCGCCGCAGCGTCGTACGCTCGTCATCCGTCACATCGATCACCGGTGCCGCTCGCATGCGTTTGTTCCTCTCTGGAAGAAACAAACGCCGGCCACCAGGCAGAGACGCCGCGCTGTGTGCGGCTCGACGTATATCCGACAGCGAAGCGCGTCGCCGATCTCGACGACGGCGGACAGCAGATCGCCGCCACCGCGCATTTTTCCGACGGCAGGCACCGAGACGTCACTCATTTAGTCGCCTATGAGAGCTCGAACACCGGTGTCGCCACCGTCGATGAGAATGGTCTTGGTCACGCCGCAGGATCGCGGCGAGAGCGTCATCCTGGTGCGCTTTCTGGAGCACATCGAATCGGTGCCGCTGATGTTCGTCGAGGAGGTCAAAGGATTTCAATGGACGGCCCCGCCGGACAACAATTACGTCGACACGTTGGTCAATGAGAAGCTGCAGCAACTTCAGTATCTGCCGGCGGAGACATGTAACGACGAGATCTTTCTGCGACGCGTCTACCTGGACGTTGTCGGCGTTTTGCCGACCGTCGAAGAGACGACCGCCTTTCTAACGGACGCGAGCGACGATAAACGGGCGACGTTGATCGATCGCCTGTTGGAACGCGACGAGCACGCCCGGTATTGGGCGCTGAAGTGGGGCGACCTGTTGCGCATGACTGCCAAACGGTCGGCAACGAAGGTGTCTACAAGTATCACCGCTGGGTCGAGCAAGCGATCCGCACGAATATGCCCTATGACGAGTTCGCACGTGCGTTGCTGATTGGCTCGGGGAGCACGTTCGCCGAGCCACCAGCGAACTTCTACCGCACGGCGACCGACATGAACGAGTGCGTCGAAACGGTCTCGCAGGTGTTTCTCGGGGCACGCTTGCAGTGCGCCAAATGTCACAACCATCCTTTCGAACGCTGGACCCAAGATAATTACTACGGACTTGGAGCATTCTTCCAGCGCGTGCAGCGGCGAAAGACTCAGCGGCCGGGTGAGATGTTCGTGTACTCGGACGGGGCGAGCGAGGTCACGCAACCGCGCACCGGGCGGACAATGCGACCCTGGCTGCCGCATGTCGGCGAAATCAGCGTGCCCGCTGACGAAGATCGCCGGCAGGTATTCGCTCGCTGGTTGGCCAATCCGGCGAATCCGTTCTTCGCAAAAGTCGAAGCGAACCGCCTCTGGAGTCAACTCTTCGCCCGGGGCATCGTCGACCCGATTGATGACTTTCGCGACTCAAACCCTCCGACCAACGAGCGACTGCTCGATGCGCTCGCAAAAGACTTCGCCGACAGCGGATTCGACCATAAACATCTGTTACGGACTATCCTCAGCAGCCGTACGTATCAAGCGGACTACCAGACGAACGCATTTAACGAAGGTGAGACGTCGTACTTCTCGCACCAGGAGCCGCGACTGCTGTCTGCCGAGCAGTTGCTCGACGCCTTGAATCAAGCGGTCGGCCTTACGCAGAACTTCGGTGGCCTGCCGGCCGGCACGAAGGCAACCCACCTGCCGGCCCCCGACCTCGTCAAAGTCGAATTCTTGAAGGTCTTTGGCCAACCGGAACGCAGTACCGTGTGCGCATGCGAACGGGCCGATGATTCTAACCTCGGTATGGCAATCGAACTTTTCAACGGCGAACTGATTCACGAAAAGCTGCGCGACGCGAACAACCGCTTCCGCAAAGCGGCTTCTGCGGGTCGGCCGGCCGAGGAAATCATTCGCGAGAATTCGCAAGACCATAGCGTGGCCCTCCCGGGCCAGATTGTACCGGAAGTCTCAGGGCAAAAAGAAAGCCGCCCGGAGGGGGCGGTCATTCAGACACCCCCTGCCGGTCCGCCGGAAAACTGTCCGCTGAAAAAGCATCACTACCCGAATGCGCGCGAATGGTTGAAGGCTATCACGCAACGAATCACTCGAATGAAGACGAATGAGGGAAGTTGAAAGAGGTTCTGATCTGGACCTTCGCCTTTCCATTCGTTCCGATTCGAGACATTCGTTGGCTTCTCATTCGCGCCAATCCGCGTGATTCGCGGGCACCCTCCTGCGGTCCTTGGTTGGCAGGCTGCGGATACGGCTCTACAATTCGTCGCTTCACCCACCGAGAGCGCAAGGCATCCACGATGAACAGTGATTTGAAAGACAGAATCGAAGGCTTGACGTCCCGCATCGTGCATTTAAAGGACTCTCTTTGACTACGCGGGCCTGAAGAACCGCATCGCCTCGATCAACGACCGCATGTCGGCTCCGAACTTCTGGGACAACCAGGATTCGGCACAGCGCGTCGTTTCCGACTTGCAGTCGGCGCAATCGACGTTCAAGCCGCTGGATGAACTCGTCACGGCGGCCGAGGACTTCGCGGCGCTCGCCGAACTCGCCGAAGACGATGATTCCGGCGAGGCCGAGCGCGAACTCTCCTCCCTTGCCGAGAAGGTCGAAGCGGATCTCGACGCGGTGGAATTGCGCGCCATCATGTCGGACCCGTCCGACGCGGCCGATGCGTTCGTCAAGATCCAGGCGGGCGAAGGCGGAACCGACGCCTCCGACTTCGCCGAAATGCTGCTGCGCATGTATCTCCGCTGGGCCGAGAACCGCGGCTTTCAGATCGAACTCATCGACCGCTCCGATGCGGAAGAGGCGGGAATCCGTCACGCGGTCATCGCCATCCGCGGCGAGTACGCCTACGGCTATTTGAAGGGCGAAACGGGCAATCACCGGCTCATCCGCAACAGCCCGTTCGACGCCGCCCACCGTCGGCAGACGTCGTTCGCCGCGGTGGACGTCACCCCTGACCTCGGCGACGAAATCGAGATCGACATCGATTGGGCCGACGATAAGGTCATCCGCGAGGACAAGCTGCGATCTCAGGGGGCGGGCGGCCAGCACGTCAACAAGGTCGAGAGCGCGATCCGTCTGACGCACATCCCGACCGGGCTCGTCGCTCATTGCCAAAGCGAGCGCAGCCAACACCAGAACCGCGCCCTCGCGCGAAAACTGCTGACCGCGAAGCTCTTTCAAATGGAGCAGGACAAGCGCGACGCCGAGATCTCCGAACGTCGCGGCGCGAAGTCGAAAATCGGCTTCGGCGGCGGCAGCGTCGTTCGGCACTACGTGCTCAATCCCGATCGCTACGTGAAAGACGATCGCAGCGGCGAGCGGCACACGAATCCCGACGTCGTGCTCGACGGGCACCTCGACCCGTTCATCGAGTCGTACCTGCGCTGGAGCATCGGAACCGAAAGCGACAACTGATGGCCGATCGAATCGTCGCGCCAAGAGAGCGCTACGCGCGTTGGGCCTTCACCGTTGCGGGGGTGTGCGGCTGCCTTGTTCTGGCGCCGCAGTATTTTCTCGAACGGGAGATCGGGCTCGATCACCCTCCCGCGATCACGCATCCCGAGTACTTCTACGGCTTCGTCGGAATCGCGTTGGCATGGCAGATCGCGTTCGTGATCATCGCGAGCGATCCGATTCGCTTCCGGCCGCTGATGCCGGCTGCGATCGTCGAAAAGCTTTCCTTCGCCGTCGCGACTTCGATTCTGTTCGGACTCGGCCGGCTGGGCCAAATGCTGTTCCTGGCGGGCCTGTTGGACCTGATGCTGGGCATCGCCTTCGCATGGGCCTACCTCACGACTCGTCCACAGCACACTCAACCGACGACATAACGGCCGTGATGAATCCCTCCATCTCAAGCGTCTTGCTGGCTCTTGCCATCGTCTCAGCAGGCTGTGAGTCGAAGCCACAGACGCCTCCGGTGCCCCGCAATGGTCCGGCGACTGAGACCGTCTCCTCCGCAGAAGGTCCGCGTTCCCTGAAGCTGATCGCGCCCGCCGATGCCGATCGTCCGCTCACCGAGCCGTCGCAATTACCGTCCGACGAGCAGCTTCGGGACGGTTGGATCTCGCTCTTCGACGGGCAGACGCTCTTCGGCTGGACGGCGAACAGCGAGACCGACTGGTCCGTCAAGAACGGCGAGATCGTCTCGACAGGGCCGGCCGGTCTGCTGCTGACGACGAGCCGCTTCCGCGACTACGAATTGACATGCGAGGTCTGGCTCGCAGCGGGCGGCAACAGCGGGCTGTTTCTGAGAACCGTTCTCGATCCTGTCGATCCCGCGAAGGATTGCCTCGAGTTCAATCTCTGCGACAGCCACGAGAGCTATCCGACGGGGAGTCTTGTGGCTCGGCAGAAGTCATCGAGCGAACAGAAGATCGAAGGCGGCTGGCACAAGGTGATTGTGCGTCTCGAAGGTGATCGTTGCGTTGCTGTGATCGACGGACAGCCGGTGCTCGACGCAACAAACGAAGGCTTCAGTCAGACCGGCGGGCATCAGATCGGGCTCCAGCAGAACGGTGGCGAGGTTCGTTTTCGCAATGTGTTTCTCAAGCCGCTGGGCTTAGAGATGATTCTCGACGTTGCGAGTCTCGGTGATTGGCGGTTCGCGCCCGGCGAGTCCGACGCGAGCGTCAAGGCCGACGAGAACGCGGTCCGGCTTCAAGGAACCGGCTACCTCGAAGGCCAAGCGACCTACGGCGACTTCGTCCTGCAATTCGAAGCGAAGCTCAACGCGAAAGACGTGAACAGCGGCCTCTTCTTCCGCGCCGAACCTTCGACGAAGGAAGCTCCGTCCAACGGCTATGAGCTGCAACTGCAAAACACGATCGCAGGCGGCGACCGCACGAAGCCGGCCGACTACGGCGAGGGTTTCGGCACCGGGGCGATCTTCCGACGACAGAAGGCGCGGTACGTCAACGCGAACGACGAGGAATGGTTCGCGGTGACGCTCGTCGCCGACGGGAATCATTTCGCATCGTGGGTCAACGGCTTGCAGGTGACGGATTTCAGAGACGAACGGCAGCCCGATCCAAACCCGCGAAACGGACGTCGCGATGAGGCGGGACACCTCAGCTTGCAGGGACATGACGCCGCGACCGATGCCAGCTTTCGCGAGGTGCGGATCGCGCCGCTTGCATTCGAGTGACTTTGGAGAGGCCCGCGAATCGACGCGAATGAGAAGGCCAACGAATGACTCGAATCGGAACGAACGGAATACGGAAGGCGTCAATCAGAAGCGTCCCGTAAGGTCCGCCTGATAGGTTTTCATTCGAGTCCTTCGTTGGCTTGAAGGTCTTGAGCCATTCGCGTCGATTCGCGGGCCATTTCCCTCGTGACGGTCTGCCTTGATTCACGTTTCGAGCACCACGGAACTCAACGTCTTTGTCGGTAGGGGAGACCTCTCGATGAAACTCGCCGGCGTGCAGATGGACGTGGCGATCGGCGATCCAGAAAGGAATCGCCGGCGGATGGCGGAGCGATTCGTCGAGGCCCGCGAACAGGGGGCGGATCTCGTCGTCTTCCCCGAGTGCGCGGTCACCGGTTACTGCTTCGAGTCGCGAGACGAGGTCGTCGCCTTCGCGGAGCCGATTCCAGGGACGAGCACGGCCTTCTTCTCGAAGCTCTGCGCCGAGCGTGGCGGCGCGATTGCGTTCGGCATGATTGAGGCCGAAAAAAACCGCCTGTTCAACGCAGCGGCGCTTGTGGGGGCGAACGGTCTCATCGCGTCTTATCGCAAAGTGCACTTGCCCTTTCTCGGAGTGGACCGGTTCCTCGATTTCGGCGATCGTCCGTTCGCGGTCTGCGAAACGGCGGGCGTGCGGCTCGGCCTCAACATCTGCTATGACTCGGGTTTCCCCGAGTCCTCGCGCGTGCTGGCGCTGGCCGGTGCCGAACTCGTCGCGCTGCCGACGAATTGGCCGTCCGGAGCGGAAATCCTCGCCGAACACGCGATCGCGACGCGAGCTCTAGAGAATGCGATCTACTACGCGGCCGTGAATCGCGTCGGAGAGGAACGAGGGTTTCGCTTCATCGGCCGCAGCCGCATCTGCGACCCGGCTGGCCGGGCACTGGCCGTCGGTTCGGCGACCGACGAAGAGATCCTGTACGCCGACATCGATGTTGAACTGGCACGGCGCAAGACGATCGTCCGCGTGCCGGGCAAGCACTTGATCGACCGGCTCGCCGACCGCCGCCCCGAATTTTATGCGACGCTTGCGGAACCGCACGGCCTGCCACGCCCCGGCCGTGACCTTCCAGCGGAGCGCTTCAAGTGAATCGACGGGCGTCGGTCCGCCAGTGAAGTGTGCTTCGAGCGGCGTCGTATCCCGCACGCCGCTCGAATTCATAGACAGTCTATTGATTCCAGATCATAGTCTGTCTAGAGTAATGGCATGAGCGAGATCTCCGGCGACAAGCTGCGGGGCCACCTGGAAGCGATGATCCTCTCGTCGCTCGAAGACGGCGAGGCGCACGGGCTGGAAATTCTGCGTCGGCTCGACGATGCCGGCTGCGGGTTATTGCGGCTCAAGGAAGGCTCTCTGTATCCCGCTCTGTATCGGCTCGAAGCCGCGGGGGCCGTCAAGGCGACGTGGGAAGAGGATTCGCAAGGCCGTCGAGGCGCGCGGCGACGACTCTACCGGCTCACGCCGAAGGGCAAGCGGCAGCTCCATCGGGGTCGCGAGGAGTTCGCGTCGTTCGTCCGCGTCGTCGGCGGCATTCTGGGGGCACCGGCATGACTCCAACGTCACAAATCGCGCTGAAGGTGATCGTCGAACGGGCCGTCCGTCCCGTGCGGGCGACGCTCGAACGCAAGAAACGAATGCGTGAAGAATTGCTGGCGCACGTCACCGAGGTGCTCGACGAAGAGGTTGGGAAGTCAGCGGATGCGCAGGCGGCGATTGCCGCGACGGCACGGCGGCTGGGGAACGCGGACGAGATCGCTGCGGAGTTGCAACGCACCGTTCCAGCTTACGACCGATTCTTCTTCGCGATGGAGCGCATCACGCTGGCCCGTCCCGAGGAAGGCGTCGTGCGGCGTGCTCTCCGATGGGCCGTATTCGTTGCGACGATGAACGGCCTCGCGGCGTCCTGTGTATCGATGCCGGTGGGCCTTTTCAGCGGCAAGTGGATCGGCTTAGTTCCCCTGACGCTCGTGCTGGCGACGCTCGTCTTCGGTTCGGCGATCATGACGTTCCAATTCGTGCTCCTCGGAAGTCTTCTCCGGTCGGTGCTCTTCGTGCCGGGACATCGATCACCGCTCAAGGTCTGCCTGGTCAGCCTTGGATCGCTGTTGCTGCCGATCCTCACCGTATTTCTGCTGTATCTCGGGCTGACGGGCGACGTCACCTGGAGCATCGCAATGCTCGGGCGGAGCGTGGTCGTCGTTCCGCTCATCCCCCTGATCCTGTTCTTTGTGACGTGGAAGTTCGACGAGGAACGAAAGTATCTCGACGAATGGGCATCGCTTCCGATCGAGTGACGTCCGTCAGCGCATCTGAACCGTCTGAGGGACGCCGGACCTTTCTTTGGCGTGGCCGGTAGCGAGTGACGTCACAACGGTCCTAAAATGGGTTCTTCCCGCCGACCCCGGCGGTTCGATGGATCGCCTTGTCTTCTTGCGGAAGGACGCACCATGCCCCGGCTTCGCCGCAGCATTCTCTTGTTCGTTGCCTCGCTCGCGTTCCTGCCGATCGCGTGGTCGCAGGATCTGCCGGTCATTCGGCCGGGCGCGACGAAGTCGTCTCAGCCACAGACTCCTGTCAAAGCGAGCGACGATGAATCGCAGGCGGAAAGCGACGAACATTGGCAAGTGATTCTCATCGATGACGAACGCGCTGGCTACGTGCGGACGCGAACGGAAACGCTGCCTGCAAAGGGTGATCTGCCCGAGCGGATTCGCACCAACACCGAAACGAAGATGACCGTCAAGCGGTTCGGCCAGGCGCTCTCCATCGATATGGATCTGGTGACGACCGAAAATCTCGACGGAGAAATGCTCTCTTACGAATTCGAAATGGGCACTTCGCCGACCAGCACGACGAAGTCCGTCGGCACGGTGTCTGGCAAGAATTTGACCGTCAAGACGACGATCGCCGGCACGACGCACGAGAAGACGACGGCGTGGGACAGCACCATCAAGTCGCCGGCTTATCAAGAGCGTGTGATGCGGGAGGAAGGCCTCAAACCGGGCGAGACGAAGACGTTTCGCACGTTCGTTCCCGAATTGAACGTCACCACCGACATTTCGGTCGCGGCCGACGACTTTCGCGATGTGAAGCTGCCGAACGGCACCACGCGACGGCTGCTGAAGACGAAGGTCACGCAGGCGATCCTGCCGACGGCGCCGATCACGGCCTATTTCGACGAGAAAGGCGTCGGCGTGCTGGCGGAGTCCCAAATGCTGGGGATGAAGATGCGCTACTTCGACGTCTCGAAGGCGGAAGCCCTTCAGGAGATCGCGGGAGCCGAACTTGATCTCGCGGTGAATACGTTGATTCCGGCGAGTCCGCTTAACGATCCGCACGCGACGAAAGAGGTCACATACCGCATTCACGTGCCGGGTGAAGACGCGAAGAGCCTGTTCGTCGACGGCGGCACTCAACGCGTGAAGGTCATCGATCGCGAAACCGTCGAGGTCACGGTCACATCGAAGCCGATCCCGAGGACGGGCGGCAAGGTCAAGGCCGACGCAGAGTTCACCGGGCCGACGCAGCTCCTGCAATCGAACGACGCCAAGATCAAGGAGCATCTGCGCAGGGCCGTCAGCCCCGATCGCAATGAAGGTGAAGCGGCGCGAGTCCTCGAAAAATACGTCCACGAAAAGCTCGACAAGAAGAACTTTTCGACGGCGTTCGCCTCGGCCGCCGAGGTCGCCGACAAGTTGGAAGGCGACTGTTCTGAGCACGCCGTGCTGTTGGCGGCATTACTCAGGGCGAGAGGCATTCCGTCGCGCATCGCGGTCGGGATCGTGTACGTGCCGGGTCAGGCGAAGATGGGCGGCCACATGTGGACCGAAGCGTTGTTCGCCGACGGATGGGTTCCGCTCGACGCCACGCTCGGTCGCGGCGGCATCGGCGGTGCGCACCTCAAGGTCGCCGAATCGAGCCTCTCGAACGACGCACCGTTGCCCGTCATGACGTTCGCGCCGCTGTTGAGCCTCGGCCCCGATACCCAAATCGAGGTTCTCAAGGTCGAACGATAAGAGGCGCTTTCCCAATCTTTCAAACGAGGTGTTGTGACTCCGCTGCTCGTCATTCCGGCTGAAGTCGATTTGGCTCCCGTCTATTTCGGCACCGCCTTGGTGCTTGGGTTGGTCGTGTTCATCATGGCCGTGGCTTGGGCGACCCGAGCGACGGCGGTCGCGGCGCTCGCGGTGGGCATTTGTCTGGCTGGCGGAGCCGTGCTGGCCGTCTCAACCGCCTGGCTCGCCGATATCGATGGTCCGTTGTCTCCTGGAGATGCCGTCGTACTGCGGTTCATAGTGGCGATGTTCCTGGGCCTCGTAGTCTTGAGCGTTCTATTGGGACGGCGTTGCTGGAAGGCGGAGCGGGCTCGACCTTCAGTGCCGGCGTTTTCGACGGCTCGACCAAGGTCGGATGAGTATGACCGTGATTGGATTTTGTCGCTCTTACAAGAAAAAACCCGGCTTCGGCGGGAAAAAGTTTCAACTTCCGCAGCGGTCCAGCCGACGGAGGCGAGCGCCCAGCAGTCGCCTTCAAATGACAACATCCTGCCATGATTGATGTTGCGGCCATTTGACATTTTTCTCGTCCGTGCGAGGCTCGTTGGCACCGGTCGTGCTTATCCCTTCGCCGGAGAGTGAGACCCCAAGTGACCGACACAGCCGCGGAGGGGCGAAGTCGGAAGGGGCGACGAGAGAAGAGAGAGCCAGCCGGTCGTTGGAGAGCGATCGGCCGTGAAGCCGGCCTTGGAGAGGGCCGACTTCGCCGACTTGATCTTGGAGAGGATCAAGTCTTCGCCTGGTCTTGGAGAGGACCAGGCGACCACCCGATCTTGGAGAGGATCGGGAGCTGCCCGCCGGTCTGCTGGAAACAGGCCGAACGACCCACCTCAGTCATCTCGCCCGCGAGATCCCCTCTACGAGCCGGACGGTCCCCCGCGACCTTCCGGCTCGTTTCCTTTAATCACGGCGAATGGGGAACGGCGAATGGGGAATGGCCGTCAAAATCGGCGGTAGGTTGCGGCACTGACCGTCCGCCTGCGAAACTCCTCTTGAGGCCTGCGACGAGGTTCGCTATCACCCCGCTCCACTCTCCACTTCCCTTGTCGACAACCCATTCCCGCGGAAACGGAACACCACTTCGCCCGGCGGCCCGTGGCCTGCTGGCGGCGTGGGGTCTGTTCCTCGCGGCCGGCTTCAGCATGGCGCTGTCCCTCGATCCCGATCCACGGGGTTTCGGAACGCACCAAAGGCTGGGCCTGCCGCCTTGCACGACCCGCACGCTGTTCGGCATCCCGTGCCCGAGCTGTGGCATGACGACCAGCTTCGCGAATTTCGTCCGTGGGCGGTTTCTCCAGGCCGCTCACGCCAACACCAGCGGGCTTTTGCTGGCCGTGGTCTGTGCAGTGCAACTGCCCTGGATCGCGGCAAGCGTGGCTCGCGGCCGATTGATCGGCGTGTGGCGACCGGACCGGCTCGCGTTGGCTGTCGCCATGCCGCTCGCGACTTTCTGCCTGGCGGAATGGCTGCTCCGATTGACGCTGCTTCCGTAGGGGCTTCGTCGCCCCTGCGAAGTTTCGTCGGTCGGTCGTTCCGTGCCCCCGCGCAGGGAGACGGTCATGGACGACCGGCGGTATCTCTCCGCACCGTCATCGCACGAATCGCATGACTCGCTGCTCGTGCCGCTCAAGAGGTGCGCCGCGTGTCTCGCGATCGCGTCGGCGATCTGGACCATCGGCGGCTGCTCGCTCGGCGTGATGGCGGGCAAGATGCTGTTCGGCGATCCCGCGCAGACGGCCGCCTTTCGCACCGTCACCGACGTCGATCTCGCGAAGGGCGACAAGAGCGTGCTCATCGTCGCTTCGACGCCTCAGGCCGCGAAGCAGGCTCAACCCGGCCTCGATCTGTTGATCGCCGAGCGCGTCAGCCGCACGCTGCGCGGCAAAGGCGTGAAGGTCTATCCCTCGAAGAAGGTCTTGAACTGGGTCGACAACCGCGGTGGCCAGTGGGGCAGCCCCGACGAAGTCGCCTCGGCCTTCCCGGACGCCGACTACATCGTCGAGATCGACGTCGACCAGTTCGATCATCTCGAAGAGAGCAGCCCCGACCTGTACCGCGGCCGTGCGATGGGCAATGTGCGAGCCTACGAGGTCGTCGAAGTCGCCGGTCGCCGGTCGGCCTCGCCGGCGTTCAGCCGCGAGTTCAATTGCACGTATCCGTCGATGGCTCCCAAGCAGGCGCATCAGATTTCGGAACGCACCTTCAAGGAAGAGTTCACGAACCGCGTGTGCGGCGAAGTCGCCCGCCTCTTCTACGACCATAAAGCGAGCGAGACGGTCTACTGAGAGAACGGAAGAACGGAGAACTGAGGAATAAGAATGTTCCTCGTTTCCACGCAGAGCGCGCGCGAATGAGGCGACTGAGAACTTCGAAAGTCTCTCCTTGCATCGCTTGCCTGATACGACACTCCCGACAAGGACGTCGCATGTCACATCGCCTGATTCGACTCTGCATGCTCGCCGGTCTGGCGCTGATGTGCGGTTGCAACTACGTCGTCGGTCTCGGTTACCTGATCGGCGGACCGCCGACGATCGAGCCCGACTTCGATCGCATGACGAACAAGTCGCTCAGCGACAAAGACGTGACCGTCGCGGTCGTGTGTTACGCGCCGACCGAGTTGAAATGGGACAACGCCGAGGTTGACCGTGAGATCGCGGAGTTCGTGACCTGGCGACTGCATGAGCACAAGATCAAGGTCCGTCGGCCCGAACAGGTGCGGGCCTGGATCGACGCGAACCCCGACTGGGATAAGCCGGAAGAGATCGGCAAAGGCGTCGAGGTCACGCACGTCGTGTTCATCGATCTCTCGAAGTTCAGCCTCTACGAACCCGACGCGAGCCACCTTTACCGCGGACGCGCCGAAGCGATCGTGAACGTCGTCTCACAGCGAGAAGACGGCGAATGGGACGAGATCTACGTCAAGGAGCACATCAGCGTCTATCCGCTCGCCATCGCCCGACCCACGTCGCAGGAATCCTTCGGCACCTTCAAGAGGAAATACCTCGACCGCCTGAGCGACGAAATCGGCCGCCTCTTCTACGAGTACCACAACGGGGACGATTTGCCGGACGTCACTTGAGGGGAGGTGGGAAATGGATGTGGGATGTCGTAGGCCCACAGGACGACATCCGACATCCCATCCCCCAAATCCTCACAAAAGATGCCTCGCCTTGATCTCCAGATATTGGCTGATCAGGCGGGCGGAGAGGTCTTCCGGCAGGGCATCCACCGTGAGGACGCCGGCTTGGGTGAGCTTTGTCAGCTGATGAGTTTGCGCGGCGTGGATCTCCGCGGCGGCGGCGACCTGGAACGCTTCGAGATCGGTCTTCGGCACCGCCTCGAGCCGTGACGCGAGCGGTACGTTCCTCAGGAAAGCCGTCACCACGAGATGCGGCGAGCGCAGCACACGGACGTTGCCGACGATCTGCTCGAGATGCACTTCGTCGAGAGCGTGCGTACACAGGATCACGAGGCTCCGCTTCCGGAAGCGCCGCCGCAGCTCGCCGACGAGCAGATCGTAGTCGGTCGCCTCGTACTTCGGCATCAGGTCATACGTTTTGGCGACGAGAGCGCGAACGCTGCCCAGCGTGCGCATCGGGGGCACGAAGCGTTCGACCTTATTCGACACCGCGATCAGTCCGACGCTGTCGCCCTGTCGCAGCGCGACATAGGCCAGCAATATCGCCGCGTTAAGCGTTCGATCGAAGTGGCTGATGCCATCGAGAGCGTTGCACATGCCGCGCCCGCAGTCGAGCGCGATGATCACGTTCTGATTGCGTTCGACGACGTACTCGCGGCTGATGAGATCGGTGTGCCGCGCCGTCGCCTTCCAGTCGATGCCGCGGTACTCGTCTTCGCGGCGATATTCGCGCAGCCGATCGAACTCGCTGCCGCGTCCGCGAAGCTTCGACATGCGGACGCCCGCCTCGGCGAGCCGGTTCTGCCGCGCGAGCAGTTCCGTGCGCTGCACGCTGCGGATGTCGGGATAGATGCGAATCGTGCGATCCTCGTTGAACTCCGCCGTCAGTTCCCAGAAGCCCAGCCGGCTCTTCGCGCGCAAAAAGAGCGTTCCGAACCGTCCGTCGCCGCGCTGGTGCGGTCGCACATGATACGTGAGCACTCGCCGCGGGCCCGGAGGCAACGCCGCCGTCGCCGGCAGGTCGGGAGTGTCACTCGGCGCCGGCGGTTCGTCGTGCAGTTCGACGGTGATCGCTCGCTTGCCGCGATTGCGGAGTTTCACGCGCACGGGGTTTTCAGCACCGAGGCTCAACACCTCGCCGACCTCGCGCTGCACGGCGACGTCAAAAGGCTTCGGCGAGATCGCGAGATCGACGAACGCCACGACGAGCACGAGAATCGTCAGCGCGAGTCCGACATACGTTAGCCACTCAATCCAGGGCACGCCGAGAAACGGCAGCCCGGCGACGGCGAGCACGTAGAGAAGTCGGAGACGAGGAAGCATGCGGGGAGTCGCGTCACTCGGCAACGAAATAATCGGAGTCGAGTCGTTTCACGGTGTACGAAGCAACCTGCGCAACGCCGATGCCGTAGTCGATCATGAGGCCGGTCAATTGATCGCCGTCGATCAAAATGATCTTGCTATCGATCTTCGATACGTAGTCGCGCGCATCCTTAGTGCGGACATCTCGTAAGTGTAGCATCGTCTCCAAGACACTTTTCATCACCTGTGGTATCCGATGATTCCCGGCACCGCTACATACAGATCGACCTGCCGCTACAGTCACCAGTGATCCGCATT
>JACCRE010000047.1 GCA_013813775.1 Planctomycetaceae bacterium | reverse complement strand
GACGCGAGCGAGATGACGCCGCGGCGCAGCCGCCCTACAATTCCCGCCGATGCCAGAACTCGAAAACGATGAGCTACTCCGAGATCTCAACGACGCTCAACGGAAGGCCGTCACGTATGGTGACGGTCCGCTGTTGATCGTCGCCGGCGCCGGCACCGGCAAGACGACGACGCTCGCTCGCCGCGTCGCGTGGCTCATCCGCCAGGGAGCCGATCCCGGACGCGTGCTGTTGCTGACGTTCACGCGGCGAGCGGCCGTCGAGATGTTGCGCCGAGCGGATGGTTATCTCGCCGTCGCCGGAGACTCGCACGCCGCGGCGGCGGTGTGGGGCGGAACGTTCCATGCGGTCGCGGTGCGGCTGCTGAGACGCTTCGGAAGTTCGATCGGTCTGCCGTCCGGCTTCACGATCCTTGACCGCGGCGACAGCGAAGACCTGCTCGGCGTCGTGCGTGCTGATCTGGGTCTCGCCGACGCGAAGAATCGCTTCCCGTCGAAGTCTCTGTGCGCCGAGATCTACGGCCGCGTCGTCAACAGCCAGAAACCGCTCGACAAAGTCCTGGAAGAGACTTTTCCTGCCCAACGAGCGCACACGCTTGACCTTAAAGCTCTCTTCAAAGGCTATACGGCACGAAAAGAAGCTGAGCACTTGCTCGATTACGACGACCTGCTGCTGTTTTGGGAGACGCTGCTGGCCGACTCGGCCGGCGAAGGCCTGCGAAGCCTCTTCTCGCATGTGCTGGTCGACGAATACCAAGACACGAATCGCTTGCAGGCAGCGATTTTGAAGCGGCTGCGGCCCGACGGAACGGGATTGACGGTCGTCGGCGACGACGCGCAGGCGATCTATGCCTTCCGCGCGGCGACCGTCCGCAACATCCTCGACTTTCCGCAGGACTATCCGAACTCCGCGATCATCGCGCTCGAGGACAATTATCGCAGCACCCAACCGATTCTCACCCTCGCGAACGCCGTGATCGCCGCGGCGGTCGAGCGACACGAAAAGACCTTGCGTGCGGTGCGAGCGGGTGGCTTGCCGCCCACGCTCGTCCGCTGTGAGGACGAAGGCGAGCAGGCGAAGCAGGTGGTCTCGCAGGTAGTCCGCCAGCATCGGGAAGGGGTACCGTTCCGTCAACAGGCCGTGCTGTTCCGCGCCGCCCATCACAGCCTCGCGGTGGAACTCGAACTCAATCGGCGCGAGATTCCCTTCGTGAAGTATGGCGGGCTCAAGTTCCTCGAAACGGCACATGTCAAAGACTTGTTAGCGTTCCTGCGATTCGCCGAGAACCCGCGTGACAGCCTCGCGGCCGACCGCGTGCTGTCATTGCTGCCGGGAGTCGGCCGAAAGACGTCGCAGACGCTCGTCGAGCGTCTGCGCGAGACCGGCTTCGCTTGGCAGACGGCGTGGCAGGACTATAAACCCGGGACATCGGCTCGCGAGCACTGGCCGCGGCTGCTCGACTTGCTCGGCGAGATCGCGGGGCCTCCCGACGATCGAATTCCACCTGCCGAACAAGTGCGTCTCGCACGCCTGTTCTACGCGCCGCTTCTCGCAGGCCGATACGATCATGCCGCGGTGCGGATGCAGGATTTGGAGCAGATCGAACTTCTTGCGGCGGGCTACCCCGATCGGGCGGGTTTTCTATCGGACCTGACGCTCGACCCGCCCGCGTCCACGCGGCGCGGTCCTGAGGCACTGGACGACGATGATGATTCACTGGTGCTGAGCACGATCCATTCAGCGAAGGGATTGGAGTTTGTCGCGGTGCATGTCCTGAGCGCCGTCGAGGGATCGATCCCGTCGGACTTCTCCGACGGTTCGCCCGAAGCGCTCGATGAAGAGCGTCGCCTCTTTTACGTCGCGCTGACGAGAGCGAAGGACTCTTTGTTCCTCTATCACCCCTTACGATACTCGTTGTCTCGCCCGAGTCGCGGCGGAGCCTACGGATTGGCGCCGCTCACCCGATTCCTCACGCTCGACATCCAACGACACCTGCGGGTTCTGTCGGCCGGGGCAGAACCGTCTCCGGCGTTGACGACGGGCGACGTGCGTCGCCGCATCGGCCAGATGTGGGAGTGATCTTTGGAGAAGGGAAGAACGGAGAAGGGAAGAACGGAGAAGTGAGGAGTGAGAAGATGTCATCACCGGCTTCCGCCTTTGGTCGCAAAGTCCGCGAAGGGCATTATCATCGTCGGTTTGATCCGCTGACGTAGGTCGCCATGTCTCAACTCCGAACTCTCCAAACATCGGCCGTGGAACTCGCCCCGCATTCCGACTCACCGTCCGTTCAGGCACCGCCCTTCTCGGCGGCCTGGTACCGCCACGTCGAGGGGTTGTTGGGCGAGGCGGCTTGCCAGCATCTCGGCTTCTATGCGATCCCCGATCATCTCGTGCTGTCGGTCGTGATTCCCGTTTACAACGAAGAGAAGACGCTTCGCACGATTCTCGAACGAGTGCGCGCGGTGCCGATTCGCAAAGAAATCGTGCTTATCGACGACGGCAGCCGCGATCGATCGCGTGAACTTCTCAATCAACTTGCCGATGAGGGACGAGACGATTCCCAAAACGCGATCCGCGTTTTTTTTCAAGATCGCAATCGCGGCAAAGGCACCGCGCTGCGTCGCGGTCTTGAGGAAGCGACGGGCGATATCATTATCATCCAGGACGCCGACCTCGAATACGACCCCAATGAATATCCGCGCCTGATCGAGCCGATCGTGCGCGGCGAGGCCGACGTCGTGTACGGCAGCCGCTTTCTCGGCGACCACCCGCACCGGGTGCTCTACTTCTGGCACTACCTGGGCAACAAAGGACTGACGCTCCTCTCGAACTGCTTCACGAACCTCAACCTCACCGACATGGAGACCTGCTACAAGGTCTTCACGAAAGAGGCCGTGAAGTCCTTCCTGCCGACCCTCAAGCAGAACCGCTTCGGCTTTGAGCCGGAGGTCACGGCGAAGGTCGCCCGGCGACGCTTCCGCATCTACGAGCTCTCGATCAGCTACGACGGCCGCACTTACGACGAAGGCAAGAAAATCGGCTGGAAAGACGGCTTCCAGGCGCTGTGGTGCATCGTGCGGTACGGGCTGGCCGATTGACCGGGCACCGATGTTCGATCGCTGCATGCGCCGGTCTGGTGAAGGTCACGTCGTGACCTGCTTTCGCGACAACGCGATTCTGCGGCGTTCGACGTCGATCTCCAGCACTTTCACCCGCACGACGTCGCCGACCGAAACCACGTCGCCGGGGTCTTGCACGAAGCCGTCTTTAAGCTGCGACACGTGAATCAGTCCGTCCTGATGCACGCCGAGATCGACGAAGGCACCGAACTTGGTGACGTTCGTGACCACGCCTTCCAGGACCATGTTCACCGTCAGATCCTTCAGGTCGTTGACGGCTTCGCTGAACTTCGCGGCCTTGAACTCCCGCCGGGGATCGCGGCCGGGCTTCGACAGCTCTTCAAGAATGTCGAGCACGGTCGGCAGGCCGACCTTGTCGTCGATGAACCGCTGGGGTTCGAGTGACTTCGCCAACGCGGCGTTGCCGACGAGCTTCGCGGGCGGAACCTTGAGTGCCGCGGCCATCTTCTCGACGACGTAATAGGCTTCCGGATGCACCGCCGAGGCGTCGAGCGGCTGCGAGCCATTGGAAATCCGCAGAAACCCGGCCGCCTGCTCGTAGGCTTTCTTGCCGAGCTTGGGCACGTCCATCAGGCGGCCGCGGCTCTCGAAGCGGCCGTGCTCGTTGCGGTGCTCGACGATCCGCTCGGCGAGTTTCGGACCGATGCCCGCCACCTGCGCGAGCAGCGGTGCGCTCGCCATGTTGACGTCGACACCGACGGAGTTCACGCACGACTCGACTTCGCGTTCGAGACACTTCCGTAGCAGCGTCTGATTGACGTCGTGCTGGTATTGCCCGACGCCGATCGATTTCGGGTCGATCTTCACAAGTTCCGCGAGCGGATCCTGCAGTCGGTGGGCGATGCTGATCGCACCGCGAACGGTCACGTCGAGATCGGGGTACTCTTTGGCGGCAAGTTCGCTCGCCGAGTAGATCGAAGCGCCCGATTCGCTGACCATGACCTTCGTCACGTCCCGTTCCAGCGACTTCAGCACCCCCGCGACGAACGCATCCGTCTCGCGCGACGCGGTGCCGTTGCCGATCGCGATGAGCTTCGCGTCGTACGTCTCGATCAGCTCGGACAGCGTTTTCGCCGCGCCGACGGTGTCGCTTCGAGGCGGTGTGGGATAAATCGCCGTGTGCGTCAGAATCTTGCCTGTGCCGTCGACGACGGCGACCTTGCAACCGGTACGGAAGCCGGGATCGATGCCGACCGTCACCTGCGGCCCCGCGGGCGCGGCCAGCAGTAGTTCGCGCAGATTCTTGGCGAAGACTTCAATCGCCTCGGCGTCGGCCTTCTCTTTCGCGGTTTGCAGCACGATCGATTCGATCGCCGGATGCAACAACCGTTCGTAGCAGTCATCCACCGTCGTGAGCAGATCGGCGTGAAACTCGAATTGCGGGTTGCGGACGAAACGGCTCCGAAGATTGCGGACGACGAAGGCATCATCGAGCAGCAACGTGACGTTCAGGAATCCTTCGGCCTCGCCGCGCTTCATCGCCAGAAAACGATGCGAAGGGATGCCTTTCGCCGATTCCTTGCGATCGAAATAGGTCTCGAACTTGGCGGCGTCTTCGCGCTTGCCCCGCTTGAGCTGCGAGACGATCTGTCCGCGGGCGGAGGCATAGTCCGTGAGCCAGCGCCGCGCAGAGATGTCTTCCGACCAGGCTTCGGCCACGATGTCGCAAGCACCTTGCAACGCCGCGGCCTCATCGGGGATCTCCAACGCCGGATTGACGAACGGTTGCAACGCGTCACCGGGACGGCGGCGGAGCGTTTCCTGCCGCAGCAGCAGATCGGCGAGCGGTTGCAAGCCCCGTTCGCGAGCGATCGTCGCCCGCGTCCGTCGCTTGGGCTTGAAGGGCAGGTAGAGGTCTTCGAGCGCCTGTTTGTCGTCGCAGGCTTCGATCTGGCGGCGAAGCTCGGGCGTCAGCATGCCCTGTCCGTCGATCGTTTTCAGAACCGTCGCCTTCCGCTCGGCGAGTTCGCGAGCCTTGCCGATGGCGTCTTCGATCGCCCGCAAGGCGGTCTCGTCGAGACTGCCGGTCGCCTCTTTGCGATACCGGGCGATGAAGGGGATCGTGTTGCCCGCGTCCAGCAGTTCGACCGTCGCGCGGACCTGCCTGACGGCGACACCGAGCGTTCCGGCGATCGTGCCGAGCGAGTGTTCAAGATCGAAGGCCACGCCGTGATTCTCGTCCATGTGTCATGCAAGCCCGCCCCGGCGAGCGAGGCATCATGAGTTGTCGTGTGGAAAGAGATGTGCGGGCTTCAGATTCTCACGGAGGCTGCGGAATCTGCAAGGCAGGTGCGGGCAACGCGGCGATCGTGTGCCATTCGTAGTCAGAAGGCGACATTGGCTGTACGCTCAAAGCCACTTGCCGCCGCCTCGACATGCCTGCCCTGAATGCGCTCGTTCGCCCTGCCGACGCTCATCCTCGTCGCGTTGAACGCCATCGTACTGACGGAAGCGGCGTGGTATCGCGCGACGAAGAGCATCACGTTCGACGAGACGTTTTACCTGAGTTGCGGCCTGCAAACGGTGCATGATCGCTGGATCGACCCACGCATCGCGGGCGAGGGCGTCGGCCCGCTGCCGGTCTTGCTCAATTATGTCCCGCCATTGCTCGTCGCACCGCGACAGGAACGGCCGGAACCGTGGGTCGGCGAGTCTCGCGATCGCGAGCTGATCGAGAGGCCGCGGATCATCAACTCGCTGCTCGGCGGGGCGGCGGTCGTGACGGTCGTGTTCGTGTGGGTCTACCGCAGGCGCGGCACGCTCGCGGCGACGTTCGCGGCGGGACTGACGGCGTGGTCGCCGTCGCTCGTCGCCCATGCCTCGCTCGCCACGACCGACGCAATGTTTTCACTGTTCGCCTTGCTCACTCTGGCCAGTCTGATCGGTTACTTGCGAAGGCCGAGCCGCTGGCGGTTTGGGCTGCTCGCAGTCGCCACCGCGGCGGCGCTGACGGCGAAGTATTCCGGCGTCTTCCTGCTGCCGACGATTGGTTTGATATTCTTTTTTCGAGCCATCGTTGCAGGGCCGCGCGCGATCTCCCCTCTCCTCTGGGGAGAGGGGCCGGGGGTGAGGGGATGTCTGACGCACTGCTTTCGTCGGATGAGGCGCGGCCTGCAGAAGCGAAACCGCCGCTTCGTCTCCTCACCCCTGCCCCTCTCCTCAGAGGAGAAGGGTTCCATATCGACTCCTTCAGAACCTCCTGGAACTATGAGACGCGTCCTCTGGTCCGCCTTTCGATCGTCGGTCGCGATGTTTCTCGTCTTCCTGTGCCTGATGTTCCCCCTCTGGTGGGGATTTCATCTGTTCTCGTTCACCGGGCCGCTCAAGAACGTGCCGGTCGAAGAGACGCCGGACGATTCCCCCTGGGTGAAGCTGCTGGGCCGCGGACCGCTGGCGACGAAGTTCATGGATCTCGCGCATACGACATTGAAGCGGCCCGCCCCGATCGCGGGCGTGCTTTTTCAGTATCTGCACAACGAGGCCGGCCATCCGGCGCATCTCATGGGCCGTCGTTCGCAGACCGGCTGGTGGTACTACTTCCCGGCGGCATTCGCGTTCAAAAGCACGCCAGTGGAACTGCTGGTGACGCTGGGATTGATCGTCGCTCTCGTGCTCGCGGTGCGGCATCCCGTGCAGGCCTTCCGACATGCAGACGTCACAAATCAGGTGTTGCTCGTCGCGATCGGCGTGTTCGTGCTGATGCTGCTCACGTCGAAGATCGCGATCGGCCATCGTTATCTGATCGTGCTCTATCCTCTGCTGGCGATCGCGGCGGCGGGTCAGCTCTTCGCTCGCTTGCCCGTTCGCGTCGCATCGCTGATCGCGGCGTGCTTGCTCTGCGGACAAGCCGCCAGCAACGCGGCGATCGCGCCGCACTTTCTCGCGTACTTCAATGCGGCGTCAGGCGGCCCGGAGCATGGCAGCGAATTACTCGTCGATTCCAATCTCGATTGGGGCCAAGACCTGCCGAATTTGAGCGAGGCCTTGCGACGCCTTCCCAAGGCCAACGTGGCGATCTCGTACTTCGGCACTGCCGACTGGAAGGCCTACGGCGTCGCCGCCGACGCCATAGGCGAGCTGGCACACGACCCCAACGAGTACGACGTGCTCGCCGTCTCGGTGACGCATCTGCAAGGCGTCTACGTGCCGGGCGATGATCCCTTCGGGCCATTTCGCGGCTTCGAGCCGTTCGCCCGAGCGGGTTATTCGATGATCGTTTATGAACTGGATACACCGGAGAAACGTGCCGCCTTCGCCGCGGCGTCTCGACACGTTCACGCGGGCATCGCGGAGCGTGAGCGAATGGAGCGAAAACATCGGGCGGCGCTTCCGCCGTCGTTGCGCTGATGATTCTATGTCCTGAAACAGAGCCGCGACCGTCAGGGAGCGTTTCCGAGC
>JACCRE010000025.1 GCA_013813775.1 Planctomycetaceae bacterium | reverse complement strand
CTGGCGCCACGGGTGGCAAGTGTGCGATGCAGAGACACGGGTGGCGCGGTGTGCAGAGACACGGGTGGCGCGGTGTGCAGGGACAGGGGTGGCGCTTGGAGGATGGATTCAGAGCATGGTATCGCGTCGGAGTTCTCCGGCCGAGAGGCAGCGGATGCGTTGGGTGCCGTAGTGGATTTCGATCTGCGTGTCCTGCTCGATGACCTGGACGGTTTCTCCGGCGAGGCCTCGTCCGACCATGATGCGTGCGGAGCGATAGCGGACGTCGCCGACATGGCCGACCCGCCGCAGCACGGCTCCTGCCGGGTAAGAGGCCTCGGGAGGCCGGTCGGGACGTTTGCGGTCGCTGGGTTTCCAGCGGCAGACGGGCGGCTGGTCTCCGAGGGCTTCGTGAGGGCGGACGGAGTTGTAGACCGGTCTCCAGTCGTCGAGGTCGGCGGCGAAGTGCTCGGGAGTGTCGCGTCGGATGCGAGGCCAAAGTTCGGCTTCGAGCGTGCCGTGGAAGCGTTCGACTTTGCCTTGGGTTTGAGGGTGGTAGGGCCGTCCGTGCGCGGGACGGATGCCGAGCCGGATGAGCCCGGCCTCGAAGCTGGTGAGGCCGACGCGGCTGTTCTTGGCGGTGGAGAAGGCGCTGTCGCAGAGGAGGGTCTCAGGCAGGCCGACATCGCCGAAGAGATCCCAGAGAACGGCCTGGACGGTGACGAAGGTCATGTCGAAGCAAGGACGCAGGGCCAGGAGGTAGCGGCTGTGGTCGTCGAGCACCGAGAGGGGCGTGACCTTGCGGCGGGCGACTTCAAGCGGGCCTTTGAAATCGCGTTGCCAGAGTTCGTTGGGGGCGTCGCGTTCGAAGCGTTGGCAAGCCGGAGGGATTTCTGCGGAGCGGGTGCGTACGCGGTCGTGTCGTTTGAGGATGGCGGCGATGGTCCGAATCGGTGGCGGAGCATGTCCTTGGCGGCGGAGCAGCGCGTGGAGCTTGCGCGGTCCCCAGCCCCAGCGGTCACGAGCCCCAGCGGTCACGAGCCCCAGCGGTCACGAGCGTCGAGAACGAGCCGTTCGAGGTCGTCGCTGGTGCGGCGCGGCGAGCGCTGCGGCCGTCGGGAGCGATCTCGGAGGGGAACGTCGGGTTGGGCATCATGGCGTGCCAACCACTTGAAGGCGGTCTTGCGGCTGACGCCGAATCGTCGGGCCGCGTCGGCGAGTTGCGATTGGCTTTGGTCCATGCCGTCCGATCCGCCGGCCTCAGCGTCAGGTCCACAGATTTTGCTCAGTCCCGCTCTGAGCAACGCATCCCGCGCCCACACAGCCAGCTTGACACCACTCGCTTCGGCTGCGGCGTCAAGGATCGCGCCTTCTGCATCCGTGACAGGAACGCCGACAAGTCGAGTCCGGCGGTCTGAGGGGTCTTTTGGCGGGCGTCCCATGCGTGCGCTCATGCCGACATTCTATTTTATGAAAAATGGAATAGCAAGAGTTCTTTCGGCTTGTGGCGTCCTACTTATCGTTATACGCATAAGTGCGTCGCGGTTGCCGCCGCGGCGCATGAAAAGGGCCGGTTGAGCTTGCCGGCTCAACCGGGCTGGAACGAGATCAGGCGAAGCCCAAGATTCTTGTCGGAAAGTGCCATTCGATCAATTCAGTTAGACGACTCGGTGTCAGGGCCCGCTGCATTTCGTCCAACGTGGGTGGAGTATACGCAACTGGATTATTGCGCAATTCGTCCACAGGAACGGGATCTTTTGTAAAGTTGAACTCGCCGGCAATTGTGTCTGATAACTGCCTAAAGGGGTCGTCTTGGGGATCCGTTGCATCGTCACCAGTCACCGTGGACAAATCGAACGACTGTGCCTTATATGAATGCCCGCGCACATTTAGTACATTGAACCCTCGCCGTCTCACGAGGTAGTCGAGATCGAGTTGTTCAGCGGTCTTAGAGTTGACCAAAATGTGCGAGCCAGCGCCGGCCACGCCTTCGATAAAGTGCTCTACATCACTGTAAACACGCGGTAATCCACGGAGATCGAACAGTGGAATGAGATCGCCAAGAAACGGTTTCGCTATGCTTAACGCGTCACCCAAGGCGGCGGCATCGTTGGCACCGGGACACAGGGTGAGAGCTTCTTTGATGGACACGATCAAGAAGCGGTCTTCTGCTGCCAGCGGTACTTGGTTCTCTGAGATTCCTGGCATCGACTCTGCTATTCTGCTATGCCTGCTAACAGCCTGTTGAAGTAATCGACGGCACCGGCCGACGAACCAGCCAAATGTCGAGAAATGCAGGGAATTCGGCTCATGACTCAGACGCGTCGCGAGGCATTTTGAATACTTCAACGGGCTGCT
>JACCRE010000045.1 GCA_013813775.1 Planctomycetaceae bacterium | reverse complement strand
CACGCGGTCCAGTTCCCGAGACCACCGCACAACATCCCGCTCCGTCACCTGTGCATCCATCCCGACCTCCTGGGGATGCGCTCAAGAATAACCAGACGGTTTGCAGAAATACAACTGTAATACTAGGACGGGGAATCACCGGCTTGATGGTTTGGATTTCACAGGACGTTTGCCGGTAGTCAATACTCCAACGGCTGTTATGATTTGAGTGTGGGTTCTGGGCAGGGCTGACGACAAAAGGAAATTCTGGAAACAAGCCAGATTTTTCTTGCAATATCTGCTCAAATATCCGAAGAAGATACGGAGACATCACGTCATACATGGTGCAGTTGTGAATCCCCTCGCCTACGAAGTGATTGAACGAGCCCGTAACGCCAGAATGACTGCTGGCGAACGCGAGGCTCAGTGCATCAGCTTCGCCTACGGCAACGGCCATTTAGAGAACGCCGCCATCACACGGGACATGGTCCGACGGGCGTACGAGCGTTTGCACAGTGGTCAAGGGACGTGATTACGACTGGGGGCTTCCGTCGAAGCCCTTTTTCACGTCAGAAGAAGAACGAATCAGGATCGAGACGGAAAACAATGTCCGCCTCGCGGAATACGTTCTCGATCTGATCCGTGACTCCGACGGCACGCTGACCGTCTCACCGGAGATGGTTTCCACCCTTCATCGACTGACGATCGAGGGACTCTACGGCCACGCTGGCCGATTCCGTCGCCCGGGCCAATACTTCGAGATTGGCTCTTCCAGCCACGTTCCGCCCGCGGCGAGAGAGTTGGAAGGTCTCGTGACGGAGATGTGCGACTACGCCAATCAGCGGAGCCTCGTCGACCCTTTCCATGCCGCCGCCTACCTCCTTTGGCGGCTCGCCTGGATTCATCCCTTCGAGGATGGTAATGGCCGAGTGTCGCGATCCGTCGCTTACATCGCTCTTTGTGTCGGATTTGGACTTCAAGAACTTCCCGGCTCCATCGCCATACCCGACCTGATTCTCCGCCATGAAGACAGGTACATCGCAGGGCTGAAAGACGCGGACCGCGAATGGAGACTCAACCACGAGGTGAAGGTGTTCCAACTTGAGTACCTGCTCTCGGACCTAGTGGTGGAACAAGCTGGCGAGGATTATTGATCAACTCTCTTCGCAACGCCGGTCAACCTTCCCGTCCCGCCCGATTTCGGTTGATCACACCGTCGAGCGCGTTCAGCAACTGGAACAGGCGACCGAGGGTGAATCCCTCCAGCCGGCCGCGCACGAGGGCTGACGCCTTCGGCAGGTCGAGACCGAGCGGCTCCGCCGCCTTCGCCTGGATCAGCTTCCGCTCGACGATGAGGTCGCGGATGCGCTGCACGAGCTTCGCTTTGGCGAGCGCGCGGTCGGATTCGTCAGGCCGAGATCGGCGAACACGTTCCCGCTGCCGCCTTTGACTTGCGAAGCGCGAGCGGGAACACTTCCAACCGGTCAGTGATGAATGCTGCGTCGTGTCGGCATAATCCTGTTTCGCCTGGCGATGCCTTGCGTCGCCTCGTCGTCCGGCCGGTTGTCCGACCGCTTCCGCATTTGTGAGACCATTGCGTTCGTCGCGTCCCAAGCCACCGCCCATTCATGGCCAGTGACACTTCTCCTCCCCGCTACGTTGTCGGCATCGATCTCGGTACGACGAATTCCGCCGTCGCCTTCGCCGATACGAACGACTCGCGACTCGCCGTGCAGACGTTTCTCGTGCCGCAGGTCGTGGCGGCGGGGCAGGTCGAGCGACGCGAGACGCTGCCGAGTTTTCATTATCAGCCCGCGGAGGGTGAGCTTCCCACGGGAGCGCTCGCGCTGCCGTGGGAGAAGAATCCGCGACACGCGGTAGGTGCCTTCGCTCGCGATCAGGGGGTGAGGGCCCCCGGCCGATTGGTCGCGAGCGCGAAGAGCTGGCTGTCGCACGCGGGAGTCGATCGCACGGCCGATCTTTTGCCGTGGCACGGCGCCCCGGACGTCGACCGGCTGAGTCCCGTCGAAGCGAGCGCCCGGTATCTCGCGCACATTCGGGCGGCGTGGAATCACGCCCATCCGAATGAACCGCTCGAACGGCAGGACGTCGTGCTCACGCTGCCCGCGTCGTTCGACGAAGTGGCTCGCGAACTCACGGTCCGGGCGGCGCAGAAGGCGGGCCTGCCGCGCGTGGTGCTCATCGAAGAACCGCAGGCCGCCTTCTACGCCTGGATCAACAAGCATCGCGACGATTGGCAAACGCGCGTCGATGCGGGCCAGACGATCCTCGTGTGCGACATCGGCGGCGGCACGAGCGACTTCACGCTCATCCGTGCCCGTCGCGGCGAGGGAAACAACGTCGCGTTTCACCGCGTGGCCGTCGGCGAGCATTTGATCCTGGGCGGCGACAATCTCGATCTCGCGATCGCGAAGCATCTGGAATCGGAACTCACGAACGGCGGCAAGCTCGACGCGCGAGCATGGGAATCGCTCGTCCGACAAAGCCGCACCGTCAAAGAGACGCTGCTCGCGGCCGATGCGCCAGCCACTCTAACCGTGAACCTCGCCGGCCGAGGTGCGGGCCTCATCGGCGGTGCGATGCAGGTGACGGTCGAACGGGATCGGATTCGGGAATTGATTCTCGACGGCTTCCTGCCGCAGACGTCGCTCGAGACGAAACCTCAAGCGCGGCAATCCGGCTTTCAGGAGTTCGGATTGCCGTACGCCGCCGATCCTGCCATCACGCGGCACCTCGCGGCGTTTCTGACGTCTCATCGCGACGTTCTTGCGGATGAACGTGAGCGCGATTCGACGACCGATCCGTCCCGTCCCGACGCCGTGCTGTTCAACGGAGGCTTCTTCTCATCACCGATCCTCCAATCGCGGCTGCTCGACGTGTTGGGAGGATGGTTCGCACATGACACGGCAACATACGAGCCGACGGTCCTCGATCACGATCAGCTTTATCTCGCCGTCGCGAAGGGGGCGACCTACTACGGTTTGGTCCGTCGCGGACACGGCGTTCGGATCACCGCGGGGCTGGCGCGAACGTATTACGTGGGGGTCGAGGCCAGAGGTGAGAGGCCAGAGGCCAGAGTCGAGCAACCGGAGCCGCTCAACCCTCAACCCTCAACCCTCGACTCCCGTCTCGTCGCCGTCTGTCTCGTGCCGGCCGGGGCCGAGGCCGGGCAGGTCGTCGAGCTTCAGCAGCCTTCCTTCCTGCTTCGAGTGTCGGAGCCGATCGAGTTGCCGATCTTCACCTCAGCGGTGCGTCTCACCGACAAGCCCGGAACGCAGATCGAGATCGATCGCGAGCAGTTGAGCGCGCTGCCGCCGATTCGCACGGTCCTCCGCAGCCGCAAGAGCGGCGAAGACGTGATCCCGGTGCATCTCGTCGCGGGTCTGTCGGAAGTCGGCACGCTCGACCTGAGCTGCCATGAAGTCGACGGCAATCGATCGTGGAAACTGCAATTCGACGTCCGCAGCGCGACCCAAACCGACGTCGCCGCGCATGAATCCGGCGCCGAAGCCGAAGGCGTGCTCGATGAAGCCGTGTGGCACGAATGCAAGGCCATCATCCAAAGCGTGTGGGGAGCGAGAGTCGAGAGTCGAGAGTCGAGAGTCGAGGGATCGAAAGCAATCTCTCAACTCTCAACCCTCAACCTTCAACCCTCAACCAACCCCGCCGACGTCATGAAGCGTCTCACGGCAACGATCGGCAGCCCGCGCGACGACTGGCCGACCTCGCTGCTGCGGCGAATGTGGGAACTGCTGCTGGAACTTGAATCGGGCCGGCGGAAGAGCGTCGCGCACGAGGTTCGCTGGCTCAATCTGACCGGCTTCGCGCTTCGGCCCGGCTACGGTTACGCCCTCGATGATTGGCGGGTCAGCGAGACGTGGAAGACGCTGCGGAACCGGCTCGCGCATGCCAAGCCCGAGTCGGTGGCGCAATGGCGGATCTTCTGGCGGCGGCTCGCGGGCGGTCTCGAAGCGGGACAACAGCAGACACTCGCTGATCCGATGCTGTCGGAGCTGCGCGGAGCCAAAGCGGGGGGCAAAGGACTCGACCTCGCTGGCCTTGGGGAGGTCTTCCGCCTGCTCGCCTCTCTCGAACGTTTGGGCGTCGATCGAAAAATCGACGTCGGTCGCGCGGCAGCCGCCTGGTTCGCCGCCGAGAGAGCCGCGAATCTTCGTCCCACGCTCGCGTGGAGCCTCGGCCGCGTCGCCGCCCGCGTGCCGCTGTACGGTCCGTTGAACGCGGTCGTGCCGCCGGAAGAGGCGCGGCCCTGGCTCGACCTGTTGCTGAAGAGCGACCTGCCGGCGAGCGATCTCGTCTTCGCGGTGACACAGATCGCCCGCAAGACCGATGACCGCTTTCGCGATCTCCCCGATCGTGTGCGCGGCCGCGTCATCGGCTGGCTGGAAGGCCACGACGCCGCCCCGCATCTCGTAAGGCTCGTCCGCGAAGGAGGCCGACTTGACGCCGAAGAGCGATCCGCCGCGTTCGGGGAATCGCTGCCGAAGGGCCTGCGGCTGGGGTGAGCCTGGGCTGCGGAGCTTCGGAAGTCGGAGGTCAGAGCCTCAGACGAAGACCGAATGTAAGGTCCGCTCTCAGAGTTCCGAGGCGGCACGAATCACGGCGCCGCCGCTGGAGTTGAGCGTGGCGACGTAGCCGAGGAAGCGGGCCGGGTAGCTGGGCTCGACGGTCGCGATGCGGTCCGACAGCGATTGCGGCCGGGTCGAATCGCGGAGGTCGCTCACGTAAGCCAGCAACTCCTGCCGCGTGTCGGGCGACGCGTGCAACAGGTAATGCACCCAGGCCCACGATTCCTGATAGTCGATCCGCCGAAGCTGCGAGAACTCTTCGACCTGCTCGAGACGGTCGATATCGGGCCGCCAGCCGTTGGCGACGGCGACGGCGAGTTGATGCGGGTAGTCGCCGTTCATGCCGCCGGGCCGCGGACCGGCCACCTCGAAGTATTCGGCGAGACCTTCGTCGAGCCACAGCGGCACCGCGGCGAGGCTCGAATGCAGGATGCCGTGCGTGTACTCGTGCCGCAGATCCTCCTGAATGCGATCGCCCCAGTACGTGTAGACGGCAAGCTCTTTTTTCGTGCCGACGAAGTACGCCCGCCGCGACGGCAGGCCGGGGTGCACCATTTCGAGGTAGCGACGATAGGCGTCTTCATTCGAGAACATGTAGACGACGACGTCTTGCCGCGGCTCCGGCAGTTGCAGCGTGCTGACGACCTGTTCCCGCAGGTCGATCAGGTCGTCGACGAGCGGGTCGTCTTTCGCGAGCTTGAAGTCGCTGATCAGCACGAGCTGACTCGCCCTCACCGAATGCTTCGCCGGCAGGGCCGCAACCGTCGTAGGCTTCTCGATCGATCGACAGCCTGCGAAGAGCGTCGTGATCGCGAGCAACACCGCGGCTGCGGCCCGTTGAAAAGGAACGCGTCTTCTGACCACCGATTGGGGCTCGGTCGTGGACTCGGCCGGTCTCGCAGTCGTTCCCCGATAAGCCGTTTCGACGGTCGTTCGATCGGCAATGTTGGAAATCGTTGAGAGCATTCGTTGCGGCGAACCCTCGCGACGAGGCCGCCAGATCGTGCGTCGAACGACCTGTTCCGGGCGATCCACGATCACGCCACCGCCGGTGGAAACGGCGATCGCGTCGGGCGGCGCGGTGAAACCGGCGTCGTCGAGCCGTCGGAGCAGGCGGCCAACCGCCGCGAGCGTTTCGACGTGATCCTCGCGACAGACGCCGTCAGAAGCGTGCCGGAGCCACTCAGGGAACGTCGCGCAAGGCATCGCACCGTCGCGGACGATGATCCCGCCGTTCCGCTTCTCGAGAAACATCAGCGGACGCGCGACGGGCATCCCGCGGCGAAGCAGTGCGTGGCCGTTCTCCCACGCCTCGCGCGCCGCGTTGCCGGCGGGTAGCCGTCGCAGCGTCGCGGTCTTCGGCAGCGACGCCGCTTCGCCCCGTGCGATCGAATTCCGCCAGGCGACGAGTGTTTCGCGGCCGATCTCAGCGAGTCCGCGGCAGGCGATGCCATCGGCATCAAGAATCGCGACATGCCGATTGCCGCGTCGCCACTTGCGATCAGCCCGGCTTTGCCGTCGGACGACCTCGGCGGCGCAGAAGGCCTCAACGGTCCGCGGATCGTCGTGAACGCCAAGCGATTTCGAATACGCGTCAAGGAATCGTCGCCGGTCGGCTCGCGAGGCGTGCGGCGAAAGTGACGTCGCCAGCATCCCCAGCATCGACCATCGCCGCTGCGGAGTCATGGCCTCCGTTCGCAGCGGCAGCAGGTCGATCAGAAACAGTCGCGCCCCGTCGCCGTCGCTTTGAACGAGCACGTTGCCCGCATGAAAGTCGGCGTGAAACAACCCGTGCCGATGCAGCGACGCGGTGAGCGACGCGAGCTGCTCGATCACGCGGCGGCGAAGACTCGCCTGATCTCCCCTCTCCTCAAGGAGAGAGGCTTCGGCAGCGTTTCGCAAGAATTCATCGAGTGGTCGGGTGTGCGGCAGTTCGCGGGTCAGCACGAAGCTCTCGCCCGAGAACGGTCCGTGCGTTTCTCGTCCGACCGCGACCAATTCGGCCGTCTGAATGCCCACCGTTGAGAGTCTCGTGATACCGGCGGCTTCGCGGTAGGAGCGGCAAGGGCGAAGGTTGTTTTGCAGCCACGCCCGCGGACCGGCGAGCCGGTACTGCTTCAGGTAGTAGTTTCCCGAAGGCAGCGCGAGTCGGTAAACCGCCCGGTGAGCGCCCTGCTTGACGACCGTCGCTGCGCCGTTCGCGAGCCAGTCTGCGAGACGAAGGCCGCAATCATCCAGCAGCTCTTCCGAGTGCTCGTCGCGAAGACGCCATTCCTGGCGGCGGCGCTGATGACGTGTGAGTCCGGCACCGAACCGCGACGGCGATGCGTTTTCGTCGTCGGCGGGGCGGGGCGGTCTCATCGGCGGGTCGGTCGTCGGGCGGAAGCGGATCAGCGTGAACGCCCGTGATCTGAAAAACGCTGTCTCCGACGGTCCTCAAACGCGAAACATCGCAGAAGGGCATCTCTCCGACAAGACGAAGTTCGGACTCCGCTGCGGCGGCAATCCCCGAAAACTACCGTTGATTTCTTACTGCGGTCCCGATGAAGTGTTGCTTCCCGAACCGAGGCGTCCGCCAACCGACGCTTTACGAGATTTCTGAAGGATTTTCCATGATTCGGCTGCACGGACCTCGCCTGCTCGCCCTCTTCGCCGTCGTTTTCGCCTCGCTGCCCGCCTTCGCCCACCCCGGCCACGGCAAGGACGGCGGCTCGAATGAACTCGTTCACTACGCGACCGAACCGGTGCACGTCGCTCCCTTCGCGTTCGCGGCGCTCGCCGGCGTGGCCGCCGCGGCGCTCGTGGCCTGGTTCCGTCGGAAGGCGTAAACCTGGCACAACTCCCCTCTCCCTGGGGAGAGGGGTGGGGGGGGGTGAGGGGAAGAGGTGGACGTGCCACGTCGCTTGCGTTTTTTCGCGGCGTGGTCCGTTGAGGCTGAAACACACAGGGATGCAGCGGCAAGACATCCCCTCACCCCTGTCCCTCTTCCCAGAGGAGAGGGGGATCGGACTCGCGAGCGACATCAGAGAGACGACGGTTCTGTCCGGCCTCAAGCCGCCTATCGTTACACTTCCTGAAGGAGGAACCGATGTCCTGTCGGATCGCGTTCGCGTGGGCGGCCTGCCTGTTTTCGGCCTCCGGAATGGCCGCCGAACCCGTGCGGTTGTTCAACGGCGCCGATCTGACGGGCTGGAAGATGGTTCTCGATGATCCCAAGGCCGACCCGGCGAAGACCTGGTCGGTGCGAGACGGAGTCTTGCACTGCACCGGCACGCCGCGGGGGTATTTGCGCACCGACAAGGACGGTTTCAAGAATTACCGGCTGCACGTCGAGTGGCGCTGGCCGGAAGGCACGCCCGACAATGCGAACAACGGCGTGCTGGCTCACGTAACCACGCCCAATGCGCTCGGCGTGTGGCCGAAGTCGCTCGAGGTGCAGCTCGCCAACGGCAACGCCGGCGATTTCTGGGTGATCCCCGGCGACGACGGCGATGATCCGACGACGATCGATGTGCCGCTGAAGGGAGTGCCCGGCGAGAACCGCTTCGCCGGCCGCAGGCACTTCAACTTCACCGATGGCTCCGAGAAGCCCGTCGGCGAGTGGAACACGATGGAAATCGTTTGCCGCGACGACACGATCGCCGTGAAGGTCAACGACGAGATCGTGAACTACGCCTTCGATTGCAGCGTGACGGAAGGCGCGATCGCGTTGCAGTCGGAAGGCGCGCCGATCGAGTACCGTGCCGTGATCCTAACGTCGATTGAAGGCGAGTGAATCTGAACGTGAAGCGCGAAAACGTCAAGCGATTCTTGCGCGGGGCCAGCTGGGATCATTGCCGCGCACCTGTACGCACCCTGCAAAAATTCTGTGCGGTTCGCCGCGCGTCGCAGACGTCCATCGCGGCGTCTGTGAAGCTGCTCGGCGAATGCCGCGGCAACATTCGGCGTGCATTTCGGCTCCCCAAGAATGAAACGGCGACGGGGCGACTTCATAGACCCGGACGTTTCGGCACGAGTCTTTCACTGGTAACGGTGCGGAGGAATGGGAGGAACAGGGGGCAAACCACATGCGGAGACACGGTCCCACGGCCCCTTCCGAGGCTTGAGTCTCCAGACAGAAAGTTCTTTTCGTAAATTGTTCTTGACCGGAAGAGCCGCGATCGGCATTTATCAATGAGGGAATCCTGCGGCTCTCTTCGAGAACCTCCTGATCTCGGCCGCGGCTTCTCCGCTATTCTTCACCGTTCTCGTGTTCTGCCGTCTTTTCAGGAATCACCGCGTGACAATCTGCCTGCCGCATGACGCGACTTCGTCGGCTCCGATCGCAATGAAACCCTCCTCGGGGTTGGCGTTGCTCCCTCTCATCGCGAGTGCCGCATGTTTTCTCGTCGGCTGCGGCGAGGCCGATCCGCTCAATCGCCAATCGGTTTCCGGAAGCGTCACGCTCGATGGCCAACCGCTCAAACAGGGGGCGATCTCGTTCTCTCCCGCCGCGGGTGGTGAGACGGGCGGCGGAGCGGCGATCGCGGGCGGGAGCTATACGATGTCGCGCGAGCACGGCCTGCCGCCGGGCAAGTACGTCGTGCGGATCAATTCCGCGGAAGGGGGGTCCGCGGACCCGAACGAGCCCCCCGGCGATGTCGCACCGGCGAAGGAGCTCGTCCCGGCGTCTTGGAACACCAAGAGCAAGCATGAAATCGAGGTGGTGGAGGGCCAGAACGATTTCCCATTCGACCTTAAGTCCTCTGACTAAGGTTTCCTTTTTCGGCGCTTCGGCGGCTGGGTTTCATTTCTTCTCAACGTTCCTCAGGAGGTGCGGGATGCGGCGTCAACGCGGTTTCACGCTGATCGAGTTGCTGGTCGTGATCGCGATCATCGCGGTCTTGATCGCACTGTTGCTCCCGGCCGTCCAGCAGGCACGCGAGGCTGCTCGACGATCAAGTTGTCAAAACAATTTGAAGCAGCTCGGGCTCGCGATGCATAATTATCACGACGTGCATCTGGGCTTTCCGATCGCCCACTTCGGCTGCTGCTGGGGAACCTAGCAGGTCGGGATCATGCCCTTCATCGAGCAGCAGAACATCTCCAACCAGTATCTCAACTCCGGCGGCGTCGACGCCACCGGGCCGCGATACGGCCAGACGACGAACGCGGTCAACGTGAGCAGCAAGCGGCTGGCCGTCCTGAGCTGCCCGAGCGACACGCCGAACACGCCGCTGACGACGACCGTCGGCGGCGTGGGCTATCCGCTGACGAACCACAATTACGCCGTGAACCTCGGCGAAACGACCGCCGCCCAGTCGACCACGCTTCTGGCGACGGGCGATCCGAGGTTCGATGACGCGCGGTTTCGCGGAGCGCCTTTTCTTCGATCCACGGGATGGCCGACGACGCGTGCCAGAAATCAAGGGCTGCGTGATCTCCGCGATGGAACGAGCAGCACGCTCTTGATGGCGGAAGTCTTGCAAGGGAAGGCGAACGATCTGCGCGGCTTCACCTGGTGGGGTGATGCCTGCCACTTCGAGACGTTGCTGCTGCCCAATAGCCGCGACCCCGACCGGCCCTCCTCGAACTGCACCAGCGACCCGGCCGACAACCTGCCTTGTGTCGTCGCAGCGGCACCCTGGTCATTGACGCTCGCCAGCCGAAGCCGCCACACGGGAGGCACACAGGGCGCGCTCGGCGACGGATCGGTTCGGTTCTTCTCGGACAGCATCGACCGTCTCACCTGGCGACGGTTGGGTTCCAGCCAAGACGGCCAGCCGGTCGGCGACTTCTGAGCCGCACCGGTGCGAGAAGTTATGGCTCGTTTGTCACCGCGAACGGAGAGTCCTTGCCCTCCGCTCGCGGTGCTTCCATTGGGATCGCTGACGCTCGGTGACTTTACCCCACCCTGGCGTCGGGCCGGCCGGGTGTTCTGTCGGGAACGGTGGCTCTGACGGTCACGACTCCGGGTGAAGGAAACCGCCAGAAGGCGGATCGTCGGCCCCGGAACTCGACCTTTCCGTTCGGCGAACCACGCGTCCGCACGGCCTCGGCCACCTTCTCGCTTGGCTTTCCTGCGAGTCGCTTAGCCGGCGTGAGCCAACTGACGGTCCGTCGCCGCTTCCATGATCGCCTGCTCGCTGAACGCGCCGCGTTGGAACTCGCCCGTCTGGTGGCCCTCGCACAGCACGAGGATGCGATCGCACAATGTGAGCAGTTCGGGCAGTTCGCTGCTGGTGACGATGATGCCGATGCCCTGGCGGCAGAGATCGTCGATCACGCGATAGATCTCGGCCTTGGCGCCTACGTCGATGCCTCGCGTTGGATCATCGAGCAGCAGCACGCGCGGCCGCGTCCGCAGCCAGCGGGCGATGATGCACTTCTGCTGGTTGCCGCCGGACAGGCTCGAAATGCCGGCCTCGGTCCCGTCGGTCCGGATGCCGAGCATCTTGACCGACTCGCTCGCACAACGCCGCTCGGCGCTCGACGACACGATTCCCGCGCGCGCGGCTTCGCGCAGCGTGCAGACCGTGATGTTGTCGCGAACGACCATCTGCGGAAACAGCCCCAGCCGCTTGCGGTCTTCCGTCACGAGACCCAGGCCCGCCTTCACGGCCTCGCGTGGATGCCGGAAGTGCACCTCTTTGCCGTCGAGCACGATCCGGCCGGCGGGCTTCTCGCCCGTCACGGCGAAGAGGCTTTCGAGCAACTCCGTTCGCCCCGCCCCCATCAGGCCGGCGATGCCGAGCACCTCGCCGCGTCGCAGCTCGAAGCTGATGTCCTTCAGACGCCACTTCCGCGCGTGGCCCGGCGGATAAGGCAGGCACAGGCCTTCGACTTTCAGCACGACCTCGCCGGGCGAACGGTCCTTGCCGACGTGCGTCTGCTCGATTTCGCGGCCGACCATCAGGTGCGTGACCTGCTTCGGCGTCGCCTGCGCTCGCGGCAGCGTCGAGACGTGCTTGCCGTCGCGGAGCACCGTGACGGAGTCGGACAGGCGGAAGACTTCGTCCATCTTGTGACTGATGTAAAGGATCGTGACGCCGCGGTCGCGGAGCCTGCCGATCACGCGAAACAATCGCTCGACTTCGCTTTCGGTGAGCGCGCTCGTCGGTTCGTCCATGATCAGCACGTCGCTCTTGATCGACAGCGCCTTCGCGATCTCGACGAGCTGCTGATCTCCGACCCGCAGCTCACGGACCGGCGTCGCGGGCCGGATCTCGCATTCCAGTTCCGCGAACAGCTCGCCGGCCCGGCGTCGCATCGTGCGGTCGTCGAGCAGCCCGAACGTGCCTCGCATCTCGCGGCCCAGAAACACGTTCGCCGCGGCCGACAGCTCGTCGACGAGGTTCAGCTCCTGATGGATGATGCTCACGCCGGCGGCCTCGGCGTCGCGCGTGCCTGTGAATCGCATCGGAGCGCCGCGAAGCAGGATCTCGCCGTCGTAATCGACGAGCACGCCGCTCAGGATCTTCATGAGCGTGCTCTTGCCGGCTCCGTTCTCACCGACGATCGCGTGAAACGCCCCCGGCGCGACGTCGAAGCTCACGTCATCGAGCGCGACGACGCCACCGAAGCGTTTGGTGACATTCTTGATCGAGATCAGAGGATCGGTCATAAGCGAGTGCCGCCTCGAGGAGATGAAGCGTCTATCCTAATGGACGGCAGGACTCGAGGAACAACTCAGGAGGGACGTCTGAAGAGGGTTGAGGGTTGAGGGTTGAGGGTTGAGGGTTGAGGGTTTTTCTCGTACTCGCCCGCCCTCCCGATCCCCGGCCTCTCCCGATTCAATCTGACGGTGGATGGCCGCGAAAAGGCACAAAAAGCTCAAAAGTTGTGAAGGCGATTCGCATTGCCGTTCGCGGCGAAGATCCGAGCTTTGCGCCTTTTGTGCCTCTTTGCGGCAGACCTGTCGAGACGCCGGTGACCGGGGCGGGAAAGCGCATGTTCGCCGAGAAGATGCGGTCGAGTGGCACGCCCTGACGAAGGAAGGGCGTGGCCAAGCGACGCGCGACGATCCCTCTGAACTCGCCACGCCCAGCCCTTCGGTCTGAGCGTGCCACCCCTCGGATTCGCATTTCCATACAAAACAAGAATC
>JACCRE010000042.1 GCA_013813775.1 Planctomycetaceae bacterium | reverse complement strand
ACTTTGGACGTCACGAATTGCCTGATCGGCAAAATCCTTCAATTCAGGAGCCGCGCCGCGCCGACTTAAGAGACGTTTGCCGGACCCTCTGGCATCCGGAGAAGGAATCTCATGCCGCGAC
This sequence comes from Planctomycetaceae bacterium, assembly GCA_013813775.1. Taxonomy (GTDB): domain Bacteria; phylum Planctomycetota; class Planctomycetia; order Planctomycetales; family Planctomycetaceae; genus JACCRE01. Next base: position 2,416 of record JACCRE010000042.1, on the reverse strand, counting down.
GGCCACGCTTTCGGCTTCTGCTCGCTTGCGTTGTGGCACCCATTGCTGCCGCCGGCTGCGTGAGCGATGCGACGCCCAACACGACGGTCCCCGGCTTTCCCTGGGTGACCGAATCCGAAGTTCCGCAAACGCGCGGCCAACTCAAAAAACCGTCGACTCTCGATCTCAGCTATGCGCGATGGCAGGAGCAGTTGGGCAATCTTCCGGAAGCCGGCGACGGCTACCGCCGCGTCCTGCAGGCTCAGCCACAGTCACTCGATGCTTTACTTGGGCTCGCGCGGCTCGAACAACTCGCCGGTCGACCCGAGCAAGCCGAACCAGCCTTCCGCAAGGCGGTGGAAGCGGCACCTCGCGACGCACGCGGCCTCGACGCGCTCGGTCAGTTCTATGTCGCCGAGCGGCGACTGCCGGAAGCGATCGCGACGTTCCACAAAGCCGTCGATGTCGCACCCGATGACCCGGTGTGCCGGCACCACCTCGCCGTCGCTCTCGCCCGCTCCGGTGACACAGCCCAGGCTCTGGAACAGTTCACGAAAGCGGTCGGCGAGGCGGAAGCCCACTACAACGTGGGCTACATCTACTATGAGCAGGGTCGCAAGGATCTTGCCGAGCGAGAGTTCCTGCAAGCGGTGACGCTGCGGCCCGATCTCGCTTCCGCGCAGTCGATGCTCGACGAACTGCGGAACGAGCGTCGGCAACAGCGGCCGGCCGTTCCGACGGCGCTCACCTCGATGAGACCCTTCTCACCGACGTCGCGCCCCGTCGTCACGCAGACGGCAGCCTCGTTGTTGCCGGATGCGACCCGATATGTCGCCCCGGCATCGGCGACGGCACCGCCGGCCGCGGTTTCGACTCCCGCCAGTGCGAAATCGACGGAGTCTCAACCCGATTGGCAAATGCCGACGCAACGTGATCCCGCGTCGATCTCTGAACAGCAGATGCAGAACCAAGGGCCATCGGCTGCACAGCCCTGATTCAAGGCGTATGTGAGAACGATCGCCGTTCAAGCCTTGAGTCGAGCGACGGCGACTGAGCGGATAGAATGCGGCCTTCGCTTCCGTCGTCCGCTCCCGCCGCTCATGTCCTGCCCGATCGGCAACGATGTTTCGCTGGCTGCACGTCTGCTGCGTGAAGGTCGTCTCGTTGCCTTCGGCACCGAAACCGTCTACGGGCTGGGGGCCAATGCGCTCGATGCCGCCGCGGTGGCTCGAGTCTTCGAGGCCAAGCGGCGCCCGACCTTCGATCCGCTGATCGTGCACATTTCGAACCGCGATGCCCTGGGAGACATCGTGGAACGAATGCCGCCGGCGGCGTTGCAGTTGGCCGACGCCTTCTGGCCTGGTCCATTGACGCTCGTGCTGCCGAAGCGAGAGGTGATTCCCGATCTGGTCACTTCCGGGCGGCCCACCGTCGGAGTGCGCATTCCCGCCTCGGAAATGACGCGACGTCTGTTATCGGAAGCCGGCGTGCCGATCGCCGCACCGAGCGCCAACACGTTCGGTCGCATCAGCCCGACGACGGCGGCGCATGTCGCCGAGCAACTCGGCGATGCGATCGACTACATCCTCGACTGCGGCCCTTGCGGCGTGGGAATCGAATCGGCGGTGGTGGACCTCACGGAAGACGTTCCGTTGTTGCTCCGTCCGGGTGGAACGACGCTCGAAGACCTCGAAAGCGTCGCAGGCCGCGTCAATGTCGTCACCTCCAGCGACGGCGGCTCACAACGAGCGCCTGGTATGCTGTCGCGACACTACTCGCCACGCACTCCGCTCGTCGTGGCGGATCAGCAAGACCTGGACAACGTGACGGGCCAAATCGGTCTGCTTTCGTTCCACGATCCCGTCAACCGAGATCGATTCGCGCGTATCGAAGTGCTCTCGAAACGTGGCGATCTCGTCGAGGCCGCCGCGAACTTCTTCGCGGCGTTACGCCGACTCGATGACGCTGGTCTCGATCACATCGTCGCGACTCCATTTCCCATGACTGGGCTCGGTCGCGCGCTCAACGATCGCTTGCGGCGTGCTGCGGCTCGGGAATGACTTGAATCGAGCTGTCGGCGGCTCCGTTTGACAACCGATCCCATTCCATTACGATGACGGGCCGACGCAGGTGCCTCGCGGCTCGTCGCCGCGGGGAGAATAGGGAAGACGGTGCGAATCCGTCGCGGACCCGCCGCCGTAACCGGCAAGGCCTTTTCCAGACTGCCACTGCACGCCGGCCGCTTGAATGCCGGTGAAGTCGGGTTCTCTCGACGCTGCGGGAAGGCGGAACGGGCCGCTGAGCCGGAAGTCGGAAGACCTGCCTGCGATCGGTTTCGTTGCGGCCTCTCGGGGATGAGGCTCGGCGAGAGTTCGGCCAAGGTTGCTCCGTTTCTCCGATGTGATCATCGGCGCCACTGGCTCTGCCAGTGCCGATC
>JACCRE010000330.1 GCA_013813775.1 Planctomycetaceae bacterium | reverse complement strand
CCGCAAGTCCCTTCTGCGTTTCGGCGTCCATTCGCGACGATCTTCAACATCCATCAAGTGCCGGCGTCTTCGAAATCCACTCGTTGGACGACATCGAAGAACTCGTCAACGGAGCTGTATCGGACCGCGTCGGTTCCTTGACCAAGCGCTCAAGAAAGTCCCGGCCGCGGAGCGGTGCCGCTCGCTGGAGCGTTGGCTCGTTACGACCGGGTTCAGGATAGCGCTCGTCAGCCAGCGACCTTCACGGGAACGTGGTGCCAGCCGTTGTAGAGATAGCCGTGGGTGTTCCAGGTCACGCGGTCGGGAGTCACGCCGCCGACCGTATCGACGGCCCGCGCGAGGAGGGCCGTCGTGCGGTCGGTGACGGGCACATTCGCTTCCCAGCGGCTCCAGCAGAAGGGCACGTGCTCGTCGAGCAGCCGGGCCTTCACCCAGCGTCGACCACCGTTCGCCGAGACCTCCACCTCGCGGAGTCGTGCATCAGGCAATCCGGTCGGCAGGGCATAGCCGCGGACCGTCACGCTTCCATTCGCGGCCATTGCTTCTGGGGCCGGTTCACAGATCGCGACGTTCGTCGGAAAGCGGTAGATCGGGTTCTGCTCCGCCTTGATCAGGTCCGACTCTGCCGTGACGAGCTTGTAGGCCGACCGCACGTAGTGGTTCGGTGACGGACGATCGCCGACGATGATCCGGCTGAGCCATTTCACGCTCCGGGCGCCGATGTAGCCGGGAACGACCGTCCGCAGAGGCCGACCGTGTTCCGGCGTGAGCGGCTGACCGTTCATCTCCCAGGCGACGAGTGCTCCGGGTGCCTGTCCGTGATCCGTCATCGCCTTGTCGAGCGGAATCGAGCCGCCGAAGTGCGTCATGCCGCTCGGCGTCGAGACATCATCGGCACCTTCAAACCAGACATGCGACGCGCCTTCTTTGAGTCGGCAATGCTTAAGCAGGTCGGAGAGTTTGATGCCGCCCCAGGTCGCGTTGCCGATCGCGCCGGCGTCCCATTGCACGCCCGAGACCGGCTTGAAGGCGTTATGCTCGCGGCGACGATTGCCGGCACAGGTCATCGTCGCGACGCAATCGGATTTCTCGAAGTTCTCCGACAGCTCTTGGAGTGAGAAGTCGTGCGAAGCTTCAACAAGGCCTTCGATTTTCAGTCGATGGCCCTGTCGGTCGAGATCGGGAATGTTGCCGTGGTTGCGGATGTAGAAGTGCTTCGTCGGCGTGACGAACTCGCTCGGCAGCACGCCCAGGGGAGGCTCACCATTCAGCGGGTCTTTCTGATGGAAGATCAGATCTCGGTGGTCAGCCGTGTCCTGCCCGAATGCGAGCCGAGCGAACGGAGAGGCCAACCAGAGGCCGGTCGATCCCGCAACGGCGCTCGCGAGAAATCGACGTCGATCAATTTGGCGATTTCGGGACACATTGAACGAGGGCGTGGAAGGCATGGCGAGTCCTCACGTCGCGAGGCGATAGCGTCGCGTTGCTTTATAGCCCATTACCCCGTATGTCGCGACCGAAGTCGTCGGCTCAAGGCCTTTACACTTCTCGCGAGAGCGGCCACGTCGAACGCATCTCCAGACCGAGGAAAGGAACTGCGTCAACGCCCGCTTCGCCTCACTGCGTCTCCACGGCCATCTCCCAAGGCAAACTTCGAGACGGCCTCGCTCACGAATGCACCGCCGATGGATGACGGCATGCCGATATGCTATCATCGAAGGAGTGCGACTGGCGTCGGTGAAGACGATGTTTATGTCGTTTCCGGAGAGGTGACAGAGTGGCCGATTGTGCGGCACTGGAAATGCCGTGTCCTGGGTAACTGGGACCGGGGGTTCGAATCCCCCCCTCTCCGCTCTAAATTGACCGCTCGTCGTAAGTTGCTTCTCTGAAGCAGTTTCCGGCGAGCATTTTCATTGGCACAAATTAACTGTGCCAAGAACTGTGCCAATCACTGGTTTGGGTGAGTAACGTTTTCGACGCCGGCTGCGTCTGCAGCCGGCGTCAGTGACAGGCGGCTCATATGCCGCCGGGCTTCACTGTCGTGTAAGTGGTAGTAGTGTCGGACCATGTCGCTGTCGGCATGGCCCAGCCAGAGCATCACCGTCCTCTCCGGCACGTTGCTGTTCGCACACAACGAACAGAAGAAGTGCCGGAACGAACGCAGTCGGCCGTCTTTGAAGCCGATCTCGTCCTCTGACGAAGCAAACCGCTCGAGAAGCGGCGTGATCGCATCGCGGATCAGTGCCCGCCGCACGCGATCGGCCTTCAGGCGAGCTCCGCCTGCAGAGTGAAACACGTGCCCATCGGCATGACGAGGCAAGCCTTCAAGGACGGACACGAGATCCTCATGGATGGGGAACGAGCGATCGCGCCCGCTCTTCGTTGTACGCACAGCACTGCCGGCCTTCTTACGCCGACTTGACTCGTCGGTGAAGCGGATCAGCCGATTGGCGAGATCGACGTCGCTCCAGCGAAGGTCGCGCAGTTCGCTGATCCTCAATCCGGTCAGCGCGAGCGTCTGAATCACGTTCGCCAGCCAGACCTGACCGGGCTGAGCGCGGCATTGGGCGATCATCGCCGTGACCTCTTCGGCACGCCAGCAGTACGTGTCAGTGCCTTCGGGCTTCTCCAATCGCATGTTGATCCGTGCGGAGGCTGGCAGCCGACCCTCTTCGACCAGCCACTTGACGAGCTGCTTGAGCGTCGTCAGTTCAAGATACAGCGTGCGGTAGGCGTAGTCCTGGCTTTCAAGGTACGAGGCGTAGGTCGTGAGCGTCTTCGCCGTGACCTGGTTCCAGGAGTCCAGGCCGCGGCGGCGGGCGAACGGCAGGAACTTGTCGAACACAGCCCGATATCGCTTCACCGAAACCGGGCGTGCCCCGTCGGTGACCCGGGCGCGACGGGCAAAGGCGAGATACAGGTCTCGCCCCTCTTCCAGCGGCACTGGCTCGCCCTCGCATGTTCTGAGAGCGGAGGCTTCGGCAAGACCATGCTGGACGGCGAGATTCAGATCGACCCGTTCCAGCACGCGGAGTGCTTGATCGCGATCATCGGTGCCGAGTGAATGGCGACCGACGTCGATCTTGTTCGAACGACCGTCGGCGGAGTAGATTCCGTTGCGACGGCCGAGCCGCCAGAGGAAGTACTTGCCGGCGATCTTGTCTTTCTTGAGTGGCTTGGGCATCAGCAACTGTCTCCTGAGTGGGAACCGCCGCTGCGCCGCGGGCGGGGGCCGCGACGGCGAGGGGGAAGAGGAACTTCGGCCGGTTCGGCCGTTGCCTTCGAAGAGGTCTGGATCGAAGCCTGATGCGAGGAATCGCAGTGACTCCACGGGAGAGCATCAGCTGGAATCAGCACGCGGGTGCCTTTGCCGCCTGGCTGAAACACCGGCAGCTGACCCGCTTTGATGCGGCGGCCAACGGTCGCGCGCGACATGCCACTGATGGCCGCGAACTCATCGGGCGAGAGGAATGCCCGTTCGGAAGAAGACATCGTCGAAGTACAGCGTCCGGAGACGCCGGCGGTGCACCCGGCCGGCAGTCGGGATGAGGCTTGTTGCCTCACCCTTTTTCCGGATTACGAGCTAGCGTAATGGTTCTTCGTTGAGGGAACTTATTTTGGGTGTTGGCGTCGAATGCTCCGGACCGGGAGGATTCGCGTCATGCGGGTTGCGATCGCCATCACGTTGACCGATCAGGAGCGAGCGACGC
>JACCRE010000324.1 GCA_013813775.1 Planctomycetaceae bacterium | reverse complement strand
GATCTCCCTCCACGACGTCACCAAGGTCCATCATCGCGGCGAGACCGAGGTCCACGCCTTGCGCGGAGCCACCGGCGAGGTAGGCGAAGGGCAGTTCACGTTTCTGCTCGGGCCGAGCGGCAGCGGCAAAAGCACGTTGCTGCACCTGATCGGGGCGCTCGACGAGCCGACCTCGGGTGAGATCGAAGTCAGCGGCCGCAAGCTGTCTCAGCTCAACGCGCGAGATCGCGATGCGTACCGACGCAGCGACGTCGGCTTCATCTTTCAGAATTTCAACCTGCTCAAGAATCTCGACGCCGTCGAGAACGTGCTCGTGCCGTTCCTGCCGACGGGCGTCGCCCCCGAGCTGCGAAAGCGGGCGATCGCCTTACTCGAGCGGGTCGGTCTGGGGAACCGGCTCACGCATCGCCCGAACCATCTTTCGGGAGGTGAGCAGCAAAGGGTGGCCATCGCGCGGGCGTTGCTCAAACGCCCGAAGCTGATCCTGGCCGACGAACCGACGGGCGAACTCGACACGACCACCGGTGCGGAGATTTATCGCTACCTCCGCGAGCTGCATGCGGAAGAGAAAACGACCGTCGTCGTCGTCACGCACGACCAGAGCCACATCGCGCCCGAGGACCGCGTGATGCGCATGCGCGACGGAGTGTTCGTCGAGGATTGAGGCGAAGGTGAAGACGCCGTCGCGTGAGCGATGTGCGGCCTGACGAGGGCAAACGGATGGACTTCTCGGAGATCGCGGTCCTGCTGTCACTCGCCGGCTTCCACGTCACGATTACTCTACTCGCTCTCTATCGAGCGAGAGTCGCGTGGGTACGTTCCGCGAAAGAGGGAAGGGCCGATCGACGCACGCTGTGGCGATTGGCGTTTCTGCGATTCATCGCCTTCATAGTGGCGCTGTCGGGCGGAACGCTCGCGATCGCGACGCCGCTGATGCTCGCTTCGGCCTGGGGAACGACCATCCTGCCGACGACCGTCGCCGGCACGGCAGTCATGATCTGCGGAGCGTGGTTCATCTGGATTCCGAGCACGATCGCACTCGATAACCTGGCGCTCCGGTGGTTGAAACGCGGCATGACGAACCGCTGAGCGAGTACGGAAGGCATGAGGAGACGGGAGAAGGGAAAATCTGCGACTTGCTGTCTTCTTCCGCCGCGGACAACTCTTCTGACTTCCTCCTTCTCAATTCTTTCGCTCTCTTCGAGGCAGCAATGATTCGCCGGACTCATCCTCATCGAAGCCGTTCGTTGCGGGTGCGAACTGCGAGACGTCGAAGCGCTGTATTCGAGGTCGCGGTTCGTCGAGCGGCAGGATCCATTCGGCCGGCGGCCAGAGCCGCGGCTCCACGGCGGCGAGATCCGCCTCGGGATCGACGAGATGTCGCGGCGGTCGCCCGTTGAGTGACACCTGGATGTTCGCGGTCACCTTGACCGGTTCCATGCCCGCCTCGCGATACCGATCTCGCAGGAAGTGGGCGAACTGCAGAATCAGATCGGGTCGGGTCACCATCGTGCGGGACTGGCGCGGCGACAGCGGGCTGCCGACGCCGGCGGGGTCCATGATCGGCGCGAAGTAAAACCCGTCTGTCCCCATCGCCAGCCGATACATGCCGATCGCGCGGTCCGCTTGATCGAGCACGAAGAACGAGGCTTCGGCCGGGTTTTTCACCCGCAGCTTCATGTGCCACGACCATTTGTGCCCCTGCTCATGCCAGCTCACGTCGCCGGGATACGCCAAGTGCCGGAAAGGCATCACCATTTGCCAGCCAAGATAGATCGTGAGCAAGGCGAGCACGGCCGGACGCACCGCTGTCGGGACGACGTCCGCGGCTGGCGCAGGGTGATCGGGATCGGGATCAACGTCGAACGCGAGCCATTCCGGTGCCCAGAATCGCAACGTCCACAGTCCGATGAGAATCGGCACGAACGCCAGCGACCAGGAGGGCACTTCGCGTCCGGCGAGCGGCGTCAACAACATCCCGACGAGCACCAGCGCGCCATAGATTCTCGCGAACGAGATCATCGACAGCGGAAAGGGCGGCCACAGAATCAACGTCGCCGCCAGCATGAACCAGGGGAAGATGCCGATCTGGAAGAGCACGTGATTCGTCAGATGAAAACCGACGGCGAGCAGGAGCCCGAACAGCCTTGTGCGTCGCCACCATAACAGCGGCACGATGAACAGGTCGAACAGCAGTCCGCCGTAGGCGAAGGCATAAGCGACGATCGGCTCGCCCGCCGGCTGCCCGATAAGGTCGGCCCGATCGAGCAGCATGAGCTGCATCGGCACGCCCGACAGCCAGTCGCCGTTGAGCTTCGCGATGCCGCCGTAGAAGTAGACGATGCCGACCTGCGCCCGCAGCAGCGTGAGCGTCCAGCGCGGGACCGTCGTCGATCGAAGTCGCGGCCGCATCCACGCATCGATCGAGAACGCCCTGTTCGCCGGAAGCACCGTCGAGAGACCGATGATCACCGTGACGAGATACAGGTGATTGAGATACAGCGCCTGGTCGAGCAGAAAGGCATAGGCCCATCCGAAGAACAACAAGACGGCTGCGACGCGATAGACGAGGCCGACCGTCACGCAGACGGCGAGCGCACCGAGCACCGGAAACACCGCCAGATGCAATCGCTCGGGCAGAGGCCGCACCCACTCGAACCCGTAATAGTGAAACAGCAGTCCCGGTTCGAGAAACAGCGACCGCGGCCAGCCCGACGAGAGATAGCGATACGCCTCCCACAGCAGAATCGCGCCGAGTGCGATGCGAAACTGCACGAGCGGCGCGATCGAGACCGGCTCGAACAGCCGGGCGAGGAATCTCCGTCGCTTGTTCGAGGCAGCGGAATCGTATGAGGGAAGAATCGCTTCAGACATGATCTCGCGGCGCAGATAACGTCGTCGGTTCGAGGCTTTCATACTATCCCGCTGCCCCGTCGCGACACACCGCTCCAAGCGGTTCCGAGCAGTCGCTCTGGCAAGCAGGTTCGATCAACGAGGGAGCTTCAAGGCACCGACAGAGCTCTCCTCTCCCCAAGGGACCATTGGTATCTCCACAAATCTACCCGCCAAGCCAGCGGAGGTCTGAAAGACCACGGATTGCACGGATTGCACGGATGACACGGATGACACGGATGACACGGATGACACGGATTCCCGATCAGGAACCGCGTGGATCGGCGCGGTCCATCGTCGTTGGTCCGCGAACTCCGCTGTTCTTATATCACGAGTCGCACGTACGGAATCCGTGTCGATCCGTGGTTCCTTTCGAGACGTGTAGAGACCAACTCCCAGGGAGAGGGGGACCGGATTCGTGAACCGCTTCAGCGCAGTGGCGTTTTTGTCAGAGGTCTTAGGCGGTTGAGTGCTTCCGCAAGACTCTCTCGGTCATCTTCTATCAGTGCCGACCGCGCGGCGTGCAGAACATCGATCTGTCGACCCGTGATTGGAACCGCTTCGTCGGCGGCGGGAACTCGCGGCAACAATCTGCGGACGATCGCCGACATCAGTTCGCGAAGCCCGGCACCCGTCCTGGCAGAGACCGCCAGCCCTTCGTGTCGTTGGTGTCGCGTCGCAGGCGGCAGATCGCACTTGTTGAACACGATCAGCGGCGTCTGGCCGGGGGGATCTTCGAACCGCTCATCTTCCGTGTCAACGCTGGCGTCGAAAACGCGTATGCACAAGTCAGCGGAAGCAAGTTCGGCCTTGGCGCGTTCGATTCCGGCGGCCTCGATCTCTTCGGCGCCGGCTCGAATTCCCGCCGTATCGGAGAAGCGAATCGGCCAGCCGTCGATCGCCGATTCCGCCGTCACGACATCGCGAGTCGTGCCGGGGCGATCGAACACGATCGCCCTCTCGAAGCCGACGAGCGCATTGACCAGGCTCGACTTGCCCACGTTTGGCTCGCCGTACAAGACGACCCGCCACGGCTGCGTCAGGTGCCGACCGAACTCCGACCAGGCGAGCGCTCGTTCGACGGTCGAGAGAACGTCGTCGCGGTGAGTCACCGGATCGATCGTCGCGAGCCACGAGAAGAGGTCGCGCAGAGGGCCGTCGATCTGCCGGGCGACGACGGCGGCGGTGCGCGAGGTCGCCGCAGTGGCCAGAGCGGTCGCTGCGTCGGCGGCGAAGCGATCTTCCGTCTCCGCGAGAAACTCACGCCAATCGAGTTGCTCGACTCCCGCGTCGGCCAGCAGCGCCAGCACGCGAGCGACGGCCGCGTCACCGCCGTGGCAGTGGATCTCCAGTCGATCCGCGGCGATGCGACAGACGACGACTTCCTCTTCGGGATCGTCTCCCCAGCGACCGAACGCGATGCGATTCAGAGGTTGCTGGACGAGCCGTTTTCCATTGGCGGCGCGAAAGACGCCAGCGGCGTCGATCCGTCCCACGTCACCGCGGAAGGCGACCGTCGCCACCGCTCCGCGCCCGCGAGCCGTGAGAACGGCCGCGATGTTGGTGGCCGATCGCGTCATTTGCGATTCCGCATGAGGTCACGGCGAAGGAGCGCTCAACACGACGCCTTGCAACGTCAGGTGGGGCCAGAGTTGAGCTTCAGGCAGGTGTGGCAAGAGCAGTGGCGACGCTCCGCCCGTCAGCACCATCACCGGTGACTGTGAATCCCGCTCCACGGCAAGCGCCGAAAGACGCGCCACCAATTCCTTCACAGCGCCGACGAGACCCCAGTGAAGGCCGCTGCGGATGGCGGCTTCGGTATCACGGCCGAGAGGGTGCGGCGGCGGCATCAGGTCTGCGACATCGACCTTCGGCAATAAGGCCGTCCGTTCGTGAAGCGCCGAGGCCACGAGTTCGAAGCCCGCCAGGATGGCGCCGCCGGCGAACGCTCCCTCGGCGTCGACCAGATTGACCGTCGTCGCTGTCCCGGAGTCGATGATCAGCGCCGACGCACCGTTCTGGCGCAAACGATTCGCCGCGACGGCATCGAAGAGCCGGTCAGGTCCGACCCGATCGGGTTGCGTCGTCCGATTGACGAGCAGAGCGTGTGAAGGTCGAGCAATATGAGTCAAGGGGCAGTGCCTGCCGATCCAGCCTTCGAGGACGGCCGCGATGACTGCTGGATTCACACCGCCAATCAATCCCTTTCGTGGCCGCAGTTCGTGAGTCTCCAGCCAATCCGACAACGCCTTCGCAGGGTGGGAATGAGAGACGGGGATGGCCGTCGACGCAACGCAATCGGGAAGCGCTCGAGCGGTCCTGCTCTCGGTGAGCGCTCCCGCCTTGACGCGGCTGTTTCCGACATCGATGGCGAGGACGAGCGGCGCGGGCATTGTGCAAATCGAAAAGTCAGGAAGCCGAGGGATCGCCATCCCTCGGCTTCGACTTGCGGAACGGGATCTATGAATCAGGACTTCAATGCCCAGGGGCTGCGGTACGTCGTCAATCGACGTTCATTGGCCTCGTCATCGTCCGCGAACTCTTCCGTCTCAGGGTTCCACGTCAGCGGACGACCCAGATCGATCGCGATGTTGCCGAGATGGCAAACGGTCGCGCTGCGGTGACCGACTTCGACGTCACAGATGGGCTTCCGGCGACTGCGAATGCAGTCGAGGAAGTCTCGCTTGTGATCGTTGCTCTCGTAGAGACGCACGGCGTCGTCCGGCAGGGGCTGCTTCGCGATCTCTTCCGGTTCGACGACGAGTTTGCCGCGATTGACGTGGATCTTGCCTTCGCTGCCGATGAACGTCGTTCCGTTCGGGATGTCTTTATGTCCCTGCCCGACGAGCACTTTCGTTCCGTCGGCGTAAGTGTGCGTGACGCGGCAGGTCTCGGTGACTTCGTGCCAGTTCTGCGGATGGAAGGTTCCGGCGCCTTCGACCTTGACCGGTCCCGAGTCGTCCATGCCGAGGCCCCACTGCGCGATGTCGAGGTGATGGGCGCCCCAGTTCGTCATCTGGCCGCCCGAGTAATCGCGGAAGAACCGGAAGTTGTAGTGAACGCGGTTCTTGTTGTAGGGTCGCTCGGGGGCCGGCCCGAGCCACATCTCGTAGTCCAGTTCCGCGGGCGGTTCGCTGTCGGGAACCGGAGCGCCGGGATGATTCGGCGTATTGATGCCGACGAGCACCGTGTGCACTTTGCCGATGCGTCCGTTGCGGACGAGTTCACAGGCCGTGCGGAACTCCTTGCTCGACCGCTGCATGCTGCCCGTCTGCACGACGCGGCCATGTTCGCGGGCCGCGTTCACCATCTTGCGGCCTTCGAGGATCGTGAGCGTCAACGGCTTCTCGCAGAAGACGTCTTTGCCGGCCGCGCAGGCGTCGATCGTGTTGAGGGCATGCCAATGATCGGGGGTTGAGACGACGACGGCGTCGATGTCGTCGCGTTCGAGCAGCCGGCGGTAATCTTCGAAAGCCACAGGCATGTGGCCTTTGCCCTGGGCCGCCTTCATGGCTTTGGCGACACGCGTCGCATCGACATCGCAGATCGCGGCGACGCTCACGTCCTTCTGCCCGGCGAAGCCGTTGAGGTTTCCCGTTCCTTGACCTCCGACGCCGATATGCCCCAACACGATCCGCTCGTTCGCACCGAACGCCCTGCTGGGAACGATACAGGGTGCCGCGAAGGCCCCCGTGACGGCGGCGGACGTTTTCAGAAATCCGCGGCGGCTGAGTCGCGTGGACCGCATCGACATGGCAGGCACTTCGTTGGAGCGGAACCAGGAAATGGAACATCACCAGCGTAACCCTCGGGCCGGGCTCGCTCCAGCCCGTGCGGGCGTGAGCCCGGTGATGGCGTGAGCCCGGTGATGGCGTGAGCCCGGTGATGGCGTGAGCCCGGTGATGGCGTGAGCCCGGTGATGGCGGGAGTCCGGTGATGGCGGGAGTCCGGTGATGGCGGGAGTCCGGTGATGGCGGGAGTCCGGTTAGTCCTTCGGAAAGGTCGGCACCGCTGTTGCGGGTCGCACGTTCGCTTCATTCCCGTTCTCCGACCGGTTCGCGCTTGACGGGCCCGGTTCGGAGTCTAGGTTCCTCAGGAGGGTCTCGATGCGCACGCTGCTCGAGCGACGATCGCGAACGCCAACAGACTCTTGATGGAACGCTTATGAGCGTCGCGACAGCCCCGGAGCCGCGGGACACTTCGGTCGAGAGCTATTCGGAAGTCGAACTTCGCGACCTCCGCGTCGGCTCGCCTCTTTTCGCGCCGATTTTCGACGTGCGCGACGTGCTGCTGCTCGCCAAGGGCCAGATGGTCACGTCGGCGTTTCTTGATCGTCTGCAGGACCGCGGGATCCGGGCCGTTCGCGCCCATCAACGAGATTACGTTCGTACGTCGAATGCGAAATCGTTGTCCCCGATTACGGGAGCGACGCAGGGAACCGCCACGGTCGTTCCGCCGGATCGTGAAGGGTACGTGACGCCCAGCCGCAACGGCATGAGCGATCGCCTCGACGCCGAGATCTGCCTCGGCCGGTTGCAGATGCCGAAACAGGGCGAGCCGTTGCTCAAGCGGGTCCCTCCGCGCGCCGGCCGTCGCTACGATCTCGGCGTTCAGGAACGGCTGCTCGAATCGTATCACGCTTCGACGTCGCAGATGCGCGGCGTCTATGACCGGCTCGTCGGCGGCGACGGCCTTGACCGAGCGGCTCTTGAAAGTCTCGCGGACAAGGCCTTGTCGGACGTCGTCGGCGACATCGATCTGTTCTCGTGCGTGAGTGGGAATCCGAGCGCCGGCGATTATCCCGTGCGGCACAGCGTCAACACCGCGATGCTCGGGCTCGCGATCGGCGTGCGAACGGGCCTCGACGTGCCGACGCTTCGCGAACTCGTCATCGGCTGTCTCGTGCACGACGCAGGCATGTCGTGGCTCGATCACGAGATCTACGATCACGCCGACGATCTCGATCGCACGCGTTTCCTGGAGATCACCAAGCACCCCGTTCTCGTGTTCGACGTGCTGAAAGACGCCGCGGTCATTCCCAAGCGGTCGGCCTTCATCGCGTACCAGATGCACGAGCGATGCGACGGGTCGGGCTATCCGCGGAGAAGGACCGGGGAGCAGATCCATTTTCTGTCACGCATCGCCGCCGTGGCGGACGCCTATGTCGCGCTTGTCTCGCCTCGCGCCCATCGCCCGGCGATGATGCCGTACTACGCGATGGAGAAGATGCTGCGCGATGCGAACCGGGGTCTGTTCGACACGACGGCGCTGCGGGGATTGCTTCGCACGCTTTCGCTGTTCCCGATCGGTTCGTTCGTCGAGCTGAGCGACGGCGGAATCGCCCGCGTCGTGCGCGCCAACGACGACTACTGTCGGCCGGCGGTCGAAATCTCCGGCGAACTCATCGATCTCGCGACGTCGCCTCTGAAGGTCGTCAAAGCCGTGCCGGCGCCAACTGCCTGAAGCGTTCGATCCGCATTTCATCAAAAGGAACGGGCCGGCATGATGATGCCGGCCCGTTCTCAATTTGAATCGAAACTCGGTCATACCGAACGGACGAACTGATCGGCTTCGCGTTCCGCCTCGTCGCGGGCGTAGCCGTATCGTTCTTGGAGTCGGCCGACGAGTTCTTCCCGCTTGCCTTCGATGATATCGAGATCGTCGTTCGTGAGTTTGCCCCACTTCTGCTGAACTTGGCCCTTCATCTGCTTCCAATTGCCTTTTGCGACGTCCCAGTTCATAACAGCCTCCGATCGTGTTTGGATGGCCCTTGATTGAAAATCGTTGTCCGAACCAACATTCGCACACTTCATGCCAACGAGTCGCCTTGGCATAACACCTTATGGTGAATGTCTTTGCGACAACCAGGCCAGCGGGGCCGCCCTACCAAATCTGATCGCGCCGCAACCACGTCGATAGGTCAACGAGCGTGAATAAAGCGCCTGCCGTGCGGTTCAATCCCCGAAGTTCATGATGTCACGGTCAAAAACGATGACGGCGATCCGACATTATCTCGGGCTGATTCGCTTCAGTCATACGATTTTTGCGCTACCATTTGCCCTGCTGGCGGCAGTTTTGGCG
>JACCRE010000323.1 GCA_013813775.1 Planctomycetaceae bacterium | reverse complement strand
CCAGGAAGTCTTGAGCCGTCGCCTCGCGCAGCCGCTTCAGGTCGGCGATGGCGACGGCGTTCTCGAACCGCGACAGCGTGGGCTGGCTGGCCAGATCGAGATCGTCGGGCCGTCGATCGGCCACGAGTGGTAAGTAGCAACTCCCGAATACCGGCCATTGGACAATCGCATCGGCCGGATGAACGTGAATCGGGCCCTCGGTCTGCGTGCCGAGCGTTAATTGATTCCTCTATGTCGATCGCACCTCGACCGGCACGATCTGATCAAAGGTGAGCCCACTGCTGCCACTTCCCCTGCCGACCTGCTTTCTCGTGCCAAGCCAGGTATAAACGCGCCCGTCATACCAGCGTGTCCGCTGAAATGCCTTTTGAAGCTTAATGCCCGCCCTAGAAACTTCTTCCTCGTGAATGAAGTAAGGTCGCTTTGGACTGCTCTCGAGACCCTCTCTCATCAGCGACGTGCGGGGCTCGATCTTCAACGGCTTCCGATTGTCGTTCTGCAGGATCCTGGGCATTGCGGCGCGCTGAAGCTGAATTTCCCGGTTGCTCCCCTCGACGTGGACCGGCACGAGCGGGATCCATTCCTCCGGCACCGTGTTGAGAACCTGAAAGCGGATGTCCGCCTGGTACGTGATCTCGGGTGGTGATTGCGCCGTCTTGTCGAGCTGCTGCTGTAAGCTCGCTCTGAGCTCATAGCCCGCTTCCTTCCCCAGCTTGCTCTTGCCGTTTGCGAGAGGGACCTGCCCTTCGACCGCCCATACCATGTTCGCGATCTCGTCGCGCAGGAGGTAGACCTCCTCGAGCGGCTTCCCTTCGAGGACCTTCCGGCATACGGGCAATATCGCGAGGCTTAGATCCGCCGAGACGTCTTCGCTGCCCCTGACATTCATGCTGTACATGTTCCAGCGCTGCCAGTCTTCGTCGGCGCCGGATCCAGCCGCTTCGACCCAGGTGCTTTCGCCGAACACGTTCGTGACCATGAGCCCCTCGACCTGGGCGATGGTGCCGACGGGCAGGGTGAACGGCACCAGGAACCAGTCGTTCGCAAAGACGAGGATGAAGTCCAGGAGCAGCAGCTTGTTCAGATCCGTCATGTCCGGCTTCACGAAGCTGAGATCGGTCTTCCAGTTTTCGAACGTCCAGTATCTTGGGTGCGGCATCCCGCCGAATGCGGCGTTCGTCGGGATGAACGTGTGCGTGATGCTGCCTTCGGTGGCGACCGGCAGCTCGGCACCGGCTGCCAAGTTCAGACTGGTTTGGTCCTGGGCGATGTCGAGGTTGTACCAGTCCAGATGCCCGTGATAGTACTCGTCGGCCGCCAGCACTTTCTCGGAACCGCCGATCGGCGCGGAGCACGCGAACTGATGCTCGAGGTATGCGGGCTTCCAGGCGAGGTTGTTCCGATCGACCGGCTGGTAGTAGAGCTTCTCGAACCAGTTGACAAACCGTTCCGCGAGGCGGTCGATCACGACTCGATCGCTCTCGCTGGTCACGCCGGCCATGTCATCCGAGGCCCTGTGGGGCGGTGTCGCCTCCGTCTTTAGATACTCGTACAGCGCGTAGCCGTCCATGCAGCGCCCCGCAACCGAGGCGAACTGCTGCCAGACCTTGACGTGCGCGCAGATCCTCGCAGATGACTCCGCGTCGGGATCGGGCCGCTCGATCCCATACGCGGCTATGTACGCGCCCTTCAGCGTCGGATCGAATCCCGTGATCAACTTCAACCACTGCCGGCCCATGAGCAGCCGGAGGTCGAGCGCGATGTCGAGACCGCCCTGCGTGAAAGGGATCCGCTGATTCTCCACTTTCGCTTCCAGCGGAATTTCCTGCTCGAGCGGCACGGCCGGTTCGGTGCCGGCCTGGTACTTGTTGAGTTGTGTGGTTCGCAGATGCACCTTGGCGAGCACGGGCGAGCCCGCGTCATCGCCAATGAACTCGCCCATCTGCCACTGGCGCGAGATCATCCACAGCGCATCCCGCACCTCTGCTTTCAGCGACCGATCGAAGTCCTCCGCGCGGGTGCGGCCTTCCAGCCGGTTCCAGACCGCGACCGTCGGCCAGTTCAGGAACTGTTGCGCGGTTTTTCCGAGCCTCGCGAATGTTTCAGGCATTGCCGTCATCGGTGTAGTGAAAGACCTGAGCCGCTGGCATCGCGTAATTGATCGCCATCGTCACCGGGCGGGCTGTCGTCGCTGCGACAGTTGCCGGAAGGAATTGCGCATAGCGCGTCTTGTCGATGTGGTCCGGCTCGATGGCGCGCAGCCGAGCCAAGTCGAGTGTCTCGTGCATCACACGGACGGCGTCGCTCCACTGCCACGCGCCCGTGAACGCCGGCGGCGTCATCAGGAGCATCGTTTGCGGCGGCTCGGAATTCGGCCGGTCATAATGGAATGTCAGGCCGGTCGTTTCCTTCTTCGCGGGTATGACCTCCGTCCATTCATCGACGAGTAGGCCGCACTGGGGACCTGCGGCAATAAAGGTCGGAAGGTACGCGGTGTAGAGCAGCCTGTCGTTCGCGATCTCGAGATCCTCGGGATACGCCAGCCCGAGCCAGTGATCGTTCTCCACATATGGCAGCTGCAACGGCGTCAGATCGAGCGGCGGACGCTCGCGGACACCTTCCGCGAGCATGACGAGAGTCTCCCACGCCGCCACCTTTTCCCGGACCCGCGCAACACTATACAGCCAGTCGTCGATCGGGAAATCGGTCGATTGCACGTGGATCTGGAAGTCGAGGAGTTGAGCCCGATCATTGAAACACTGCTGGAGCTCGCTGCCCTGCTCCGCGCTCATCGTGAACTCCGGCACGATCAGAAACTCCGCGCCGAAAATGCGCCTGGCGGCATCGGCCAGAAGCCCGACCCGGTCCGCGGCATTCGCTGAGGCGGCGGCGTCATCGATGATTGTCCGAACCTCATCCATCGCTTTCCGGACCGTCGCGATCGTGTCGCGGGCCTGTGTGTAGAGGTCCTCGACCAGCACCACGACCTGCCGTTCCTCTTCCTGGACCTCGAGGGGCAACGGATCGAAGTTGCCGAGATTCGTGGTGAGCGTGCCGACGCCATCGAGCAGGTCCTGGAAACTCGGGAACGCGGTCGCGATGAACGCGTCAAACTCGTCCAGCTTGTCGTCGAAGTCGCTCTTCTTTGTCGAAAGGTCCGCGACATACAGAGGGATCGCGGGCGCCGGCACAGCGATGACAGTGCTGATCAGCCGCTCGGCACTCTCAAGAATCTCGTAACGCTCCTCGTCGGTGGTTGCGGCCAGCAGATCCACATTGATCCGCATCTCGTACTGACTCTGCCGCTCCCTCAATCGAGTCCGATACTCGACGACTTTCCAACACACAGCCGCATGGATCGTCCGCCTCCGGTCATAGACGAAGCCGAAGCCGGCCTGCGGAATGCCGAAGCGGCTCAGCGCGCTCAGGTGCGTGATGAAACGGTCGAGGCGCACATCCGCCTGTGCCATGAGAGCAGCCTTATTGCCGAGCGTAACATCGAAGTCTTCGTCATCGATGAGCAGGCTCAGCGGCGTGATCACGTCGCTCTCAAGGTCAGCGAGTATGTCGAGCACGTCGTCATGTGCGTCCGTCACACGTGCCGCGTCGATCGTTGCGCTCGCGTTCTGTGACTGACGACCCTCGTTCGGCACCGCCAGATCGGCCGGCAGCAGCGCCCTCGAGGAAATCACGAGCGCACGAAGGCTCTCGATCAGCGGCATGACCTCGAAGAACGAGAGGATGTCGTCCGAAGGATCGAAAGTGTGGGCGTATCGGATCGCGATGTCGACATCCGCCCGCGGGGTATCGTCACTGTACACGAACTCGAAAACGTGGTCATCGAGCGCAGTCAGGCCCTTGTCGGTCTCGACGTTGATCATATAGAGGAGATCGATCGGGAAGAGACCGAGATCGGCCATCGAGACAACCTTCGTGACGACGGGATCGGGGATGGCCTCGTCGTAGTTCGGGATGGTGTACTCCACGAGACATGCGATCGTGGTCAGGTCAGAGGGCAGCAAATCCTCGATCCATCGGTTGATGGCGGGCTCCGTCCTGGCACGGGCTGGATCGGTCGCCATCGGTGCGACGCCGGCCGGCAGATGGATGCCGAAACGATGCGTGAGACTCACGCCGCTGCCTGTCGACCGGATCACGTCGGGCATCTGCGGATACTGGCCCTTGCTGTATGCGTCGAGTGCGCCGGCAGCGCGATCGTAGTTGCCCTGCACGACCTGGTGAACGCTCTCGGCCATGGCGAGGTCCGCAACGGCATCGCGGATGTTCATGAGCCGTCTTACCTCGGCATTGATGGCATCCTGCTCGCCCGGTGTCGCGTCTCTGAGCCTGTCCGGTCCGTCGCCGATCGCGAAACCGAATGGATATGTCTCCTTCTTCGACTTCCGGATGTGGTCGAGCAGCGAGAGGGCATCGAGGACGTTGCGCGCTTCGATCTTAGTGACGGCCGCGGCCTCGGAGAATTCGTCCTCCTCCTCCTGGTCGCGCTCGGCATCGGCCGGCGTTCGTGCCGGCTTCTCGCGTTTGATCTGCGTGAAACGCAGTCGGTTCGATATGAGCGGGAACACCTTCCTCAGCTCGTAGATGAAGATGTCCAGCTCGTGAGCGGTATTGTCGTGCAGGCCTCGCTCGAGTCGATATCCGAGCAGAGCGCCGAGACTCTGACCCTGCTGCATTCCCTCGACGATCGCGAGTGCCGAGCGCACGCGCTCGGATGAGAGATTCACCTTGTACGGCTCCGCCGCGTCTTTCGAGGCGTTCGAAATGTATGCATTGCGCAGGACTGCCGCCGTCAATGCATGGTTTATGGACGGCGCGTGGACGTAGCCGGCATTTGCATCATCCACCATCGGCTGCCTGACACCGTCCGGATCGAAGATCGACTCCAGTTCCGGGGACAGTTGTGCCGGATTCAGCGTTCGATCATCCGGCTTCAGGTGCTCGAGCCAGCCGAACGCACCGAGATAGATGCCTTCGCGCGGGCCCTCCTCGGTTGTCTTCCGCAGGTACCGCATCTCGTGGAGCTGCGCGTCGACCAGACCGAGCAGCCAGGCGTCCAGTCGATACGTGCAGAGATCAAGATGCTCGATGAACGCCCGCTCCAGCCGCGCCGTGGGCGCGTCCTTCAACAGGTCGAGCGCGTCGATCAGCTCGTGCAGGTTGCGCGTTTGCGAGTTGACGACGTTGCCCCTGACGAGACTGGAGATGTGGTCGACCAGCATCGCACCACCCTCGGCGATGCGCTGATCGGACTGATAGATCAAGTCCCACTTACTCTCGAGACCGACCGGCTGTGCACGTACGCCGATGAACTCCGTATCCATGCGCAGCGCGTTCGCCTGCGCCTCATTCAGGATCTCCGCGCCCCGGTACAGGTTCAGTGCCGTACCTGCAAACTGGAGATTCAGCGCATGCCGCAGCATGTCGTAGAGCAGGGCGTAAGGCGGCTTGTTGTCAGTGAATCCCTTTTGATCCCTGATATTGCGATGGTCGTTCTTCGCATGCTCGATCAGCCATTCAATGTAGTTTTGCTCGAGGTCCGTGTACGGTCTGATCGTATCGGTCTCGGACAGCTCACGATCGTCGATCAGCGGCTTAACTACATCATGCTCCTTCGTGAGAAAGAACTTCTCGAGAATCGGGATCTCGGGATTGAGCTGCTGATCGTGGACGTAGCCGAGATCGGACAGGAGGTCCATGGCGCTCTCGCGGTAACGCCACTCGCGCAGTTGCGCGAGTGCTTCCGCGCCTTTCGCGATCAGCCAGTTGTAGTGATGCTCGAAGCTCTCGGCATAGCGCTGGTCGAACTCGACTGAGTTGGCATGGAGGCCCAGCGCCTGGAGCAGGATCTTGTGGGCATCGACATTCCCCTGCTTGCCGATGTACGCGATCGAATCGAGCTTGCTCGACCAGTCCTCATACATACGCTGGAGCACGGAGTGGAGCCCGCGGAGCCCGCGCCGATATGGCCGAAGCGTCCGCGGCACCGGGATGTCGTCCTGCTCGAGCCAGGGCATGCTCGTGAACGTCGTGGCGGGGAGAATACCATAGGGTTGATCGCCGATCCGGATGACGGGGAGTCGACCGCGGCCGCTCACGTGGTTGATCAGGAACCCGCGCGTGAAATCACGCTGCCATTCCGTGAATACCGGCGTCAGCATGCTTTCCATGAAGTAGCCGAGCGTCGCGTTCCACAGCGCGGTGTTCATTGCGCGAGACTCGCGCTGATCCTTCAGGTAATAGCCGGGCACCAGGTTCAGTGACGACTGCTCGACGCTGATTCCGAGGAGCTCGGCGAGCCAGCGGCCATCGCGCTTCAGCGTCGCATCCGTGGCGTCCTCGGGCGCTTCAGCGGGATGGTAGTTGTCGTAGGCTTCATCCGGGTCTTCAGTGTCCGAGTAGCCGGACCGGCTGTCTTCCGTATTGTTCGTCGGAGTGCCCTGCGGCAGGATCGACAGACCGCTGTCGCCGAAGTGATGGTGTGCGAGCAGCTCCTCGAGCGCTCCCTGTCCGACCATCTCCGAAGCGCTAAGCCTGACGCCGAGTACGAACAGGCGGTCGAGGCCCTGAGCATGGATCTCGGCAGAGATGTCGACCTTAAACCCCATGCCGATTCTCACCGCTTCATCAAAATCGAAGAGCCATTTCGTCTCCGATTCACCGGCCAGATAGTCCACGTACCGCTCCGCCTTTTCATCGTCCGAGAACGTGTCGAATGCGGCGCCATGGATGGACTTCAGGACCGCGTTGATGTCCATGCCCGCGTCGGGGCCGACGATCAGCGGATCGGGAATCAAGGCACCGAGCTCGTTGATGACTGGCACTGTTCTGTCGGCCTGAAAGCCCAGCAGGACGAAGCGCTCGGGCAGTGTCGTCACCCGCGCCGCGCGTGACCACGCCGCGAGCTTCGTGTCGACGTCATCACTCGGCGGAAAGATCAGGAACACGACCTGCACCGGCGGCAGTGGGCCCGCGGCGCGCACCTCCGGTTTGAAGCTGTCCGGCCTGTAGCCCTCGACGAGCACCAGCGCAGCCTCCCCAGCGATCCTGAGTGTCGCGACGAGCGTCGCAAATGCAGCATCGGTCTGCGGGGCGTCCCCGCCGGCGTGATATACGGCGGCCCAGTAGACCTTCAGCGCGTCCTGCGTGGCCTGATCGGGCGGGTCCGCCGTCGGAATCACGAGGATCTTCTCGTCTTCGTGATTGCGGACCGGCATCTCGCCTGCGTTGACGGGGACGTAGTGTTGCCTGATCCAGTACGCCCGTCCGGCGTTGAAGGCGCCCATCAGCTCACGCCATGTGCCCCGGTCCGCCTCGCGTACGTAATCCTCGAGCGCTTCACTGCCCGCGGTGCCGGTCTTCCAGCGGTTGTTCCAGTAGTTTCGCGCCTTCTTTAGCTCCGTCTCGGAGAGCGTATCGTCGAATGAGTCGATGGAGCAGTCGTCGGGGAAGATCCTGACCCAGAGCTGATGCGGCGTGCCGCCGCCGCGCGGCGCGACGGTCCTGAAGCGAGTCTCGAGTCTGACCGGGAACAGCAGAATGGGGAAATCATCGGATAGGCTGTTCAGCTGCCGGCGCGGATCCGTGAACGGCTCGAAATCGCGAAGAAACCGGCCTTCGTCTGCTGATGCTGCCGCCAGCCTCGCGCGATCAGCGGCCAGCTCGTCCTCGTATTTTGCCTTCCGTTGCAGCAGCGCCCGGTAGGACTGGCTGTCACGACCCGCCGTTCGCAGCACCTGTTCCTGCTCGAGCGCGAGCAGCTTGAGACGTTCCGTCGAATGAAGAACTGCCGCGTCCACATCCACCCGGTGCTTACGGGCCGCGTGAAGGGCGCCCTGGATTTCCCGAAATGTCGGCATGACCGGCTACCTCTGCTATTCCTGGGGCAGCATCTCGGATGCGTGAACGGCGACGAGCACCGGCACCTGATAGAGGATGTACGCAAGGTCGGCAGCGCTCATGTCTTTGTGCCACTCAACGGCCGCGTCCTCGCTTTGCTGCTCCGCCTTTTCCTGCTCCGCCGGCAGGTCGAGCGGCTGCAGCACGATGGCCTGTGTCGCGTTGCTGATCTGGAGGAACTCACCGTCGGCGACGGGCGGCGTCACATGACTCCAGCTCAGGTCGTTCCACACTTTCACGTCGTTCACCTCGACCTCTTCATCGGGGATGTCCAGGCCCATGCCGATCTCGCCGGGACGTTCCTTGATGACGAAGAACCAGCCTGGGTCATGCCACTGGATGCCCTCTTCCACACAGCGCGCTTCGACCGGCAGGTCCTCTCTGCCGGTTCCGCCCTGCGCTTCACAGACGGTGAGATCGAAGCCGAAGAAATAGATGTCGGGCTCGACCTTCGCCTCGTACAGCGGTGTCTTGACGATGGTACGCGGTGGATTCGCCTCCTCCGCCGCACTCAACGGCCTCAGATCCCGTTCCTTTGTCAGATCGATGGTCTGGCCGCTGTTCATGTCGAGTATCGGATTGCCGTCCTTCGTATCGTCTCTCCATACCGCGCGGTGCGCATAGATGATCGCGTTCGGATAGCGCTTCAGAAGCTCGCCGCGTATCACGAGCACGACCTCTTCCTCGTTTTCGCCGGGCAGCTCGCGATGGTCATGGTCGCCGAGCTTCGAGTGCTTCAGCCATCTGTGTATCGGCGGTATGTCCCTGAGCTTCTCCTTGAGCGCCTCGGCGCTCAGCTGTTCGTTGTCGTGGTATCCCTGCGCTTCCCAGAACTGGCGGAAGTAGCTGCCGCGCTGATCGGTGGGGTATTCCCGCCACAGCAGCTCCCGCGCGAACTCGTGATTGAGGCCGACCATGTACGACTCGATGAACTTCTGGTTCGTCTCCAGCAGCGAGATGCTATTCTCGGCGATGAAGTTGATGTTCGGCAGGAACAGCTCCGCCGAATGGTCCGCGAGCGGCTTGTACATCGCGTCATCGATCTCGGGATACGCCATTGCCTCGGCGAAGTCCTCCGTCAGCTGATCCCTGATGCGACCTGGAATGAGCACACCGCCCCACACCCAGTTCGGAATCGTGACTTGCGGATCCAGACGCGTGAACACGGCGCTGCCGATGCCGGTCAGGTCGAGCGTGGGCCTGATCTGTTTCGCGCCGACACGCGCCGACTCCTGTAGCATGAGATTGACATCTCGGAGCGCCTGCTTGAAGCGCACGGCTTCCGCGCTGTCCGGGCCCGTGCCGATAGCCGGCGTGAAGCCCTCATCCGGAGTGGAGATGCGGAAGTCGAGGCTTTGCGGCAGCGCGTTGACGGCTTGAGGCGTTTGATTCTCTTCCAGTACCGAGTTTGCCAGCTCGATCCGTCGTGCGGCTGCGCTCAGACGCCGGTATAGGTAGACAAGCCCGCCGACGATCAATGTGCCCGCACCGAGCAGGACCGCGCTCATCGGCAGCAGCAGCACGAGCAGAATCACGATCAGCGCCAGCAGCAGCGGAATCCAGCGGATCCACGGATGCCGTTTCAGGAGATCGACGAGAAACTTGGGCAGATCAACGGGCATCATCGTGTCGGCGATGTCCTGCACTGTATTGAGCTCGGGCACTTCCCGCGGCGGCGCCGCGCTCACGTCGCCCTCGTTGAGGCGCGCGATCAGGTTGTCGGCGGTCACTTCAGCGGTGAACGGCAGCCGTTTCATCAGTCGACCCCTCGGCCGCATTAGCTTCCGCATCGGCGGCGACAGCACTGCGCGAGGAACCCGGCTGCGATCGATCTGATGTGAGATCGTAACGCCCTGATGCAACACGCGCCGGTGCAGCGGCGCTGAAAATGTCAGCCACTTGCCGGTGTAGCGATCCGCAACCGGCTTGATGTGCGACTCGTACCAGACCCAACTCGTCTGTCGCGCCAGCTGTCCGGCGCGAATGCGCTTGTTCGATTCGAGCACCTCTCCGACTTGGTCCCAGGCGGCTTTCATGTACCGTTCCTGGTTTTCCTGCACGATCTTCGTGCCGAAACCCGCCGGTACTCTCCACTGTGGGTCGAGGTTCAGCTCATGAACCCAGTTGTCGTTCGGGTCGAGATCGGTGGTATTGTCGCGCGCCTTCAGCAGACGCTGTGTCAGCGCATGCCACCGGGCGTAGAGCGGTGCAGTGATCAGCGGATCCGGGTTCTGACGGATGTCGTATTCCGTGTCCGGATCATCGGCCGGCTCCAGTTCATTGATTCCCGACTCGCTGTTGGCAACCTCGGCCTTCTTCTCCTGATAGCTGTCGGAAAGGTTGATGAAGGCGGACAGGTCCTGCTGGAACGGATGCGGATAGCCGGCGAGTGTCGGCCAGCTACGGTATTTCTCGACGACCGCCAGCTCATCCTCGTCGTAGTAGGCATCGGGAATCCTTAGCGCACCGCCGAGCTTGAGGATGCCGCCGAGCTTCTGCTCGTCCGGCGCGGCGGGATCATCGATGATCCCGCGGATGTTGGCGCCCGGACGCTGCACGTCCATGTCACGCAGGCCGACCCGGCGGTCGACCGGCTGAGGCTTGAGCAGCCGAACCAGATACTCGAAGTCGCCCACCACACCGGTCCGGAAGTACCAGCGATAGTAGTAGGGCAGCGCGGCGGGCCGTACGGCATCGGTCCACGCCAGCGCATCATGTGACGCAGCGCCCGCCGGATCCTCGCCGTTACAGGCGCGCACTCCCGTTTCGAAGACAGGGACGAGGAACGCGTGATACGCGACATTCGGCTCGAGCCGGCGCGGACACACGATCCTCGCATAGGCCAGATCCGGATTCACCAGCAGCGCGCTCCGCAACTTCGACTCGACCTCGGTGGCGTCATCCGTCGTAAAGGCCATGCCGATGATGTTCTTGTTGACGTGTACGTGCGACCACGCCCAGAGCTGATCCGATGGAGGAAGCTTTGCCGCTCCATCCAAGTTGATGTACGGGAGCGGGCGATTCTTGATGTTCTTCCC
The DNA here is from genome assembly GCA_013813775.1 of Planctomycetaceae bacterium. GTDB lineage: Bacteria > Planctomycetota > Planctomycetia > Planctomycetales > Planctomycetaceae > JACCRE01. Next base: position 10,079 of record JACCRE010000323.1, on the reverse strand, counting down.
CTCCGTGAACTCGGTTTCCCGGAGCACTACGAGCGTGATCCACGGATGCAGTCGGTGTCCGTTGGGCGTAACCGGCGAGTACCGCCATGGGAAGTCCTCATCATAGAACTCGATGTACGGCAGGTAGTTCGCCTCGAAGTTCGTGATCCAGTTCCGCGGCTCGACCTTGATGATCGACGACTGATCAATACCGACGATGTCGCCAGGTCCGTAGATCTCGACGTCCTGATGGATGGGTGGCCGGTTGTCTTCTCCGCCATCCACATTGTCACCGCTCAGGGAGAGGTCAACGGTGACGGTCGCGCGCGAGCCGCTCTGGCCGCTGATCTGGCTGGCGAGTCCCTGTCGGAGCCAGGGCAGGAACGTGTAATTCGCGATTTCGTTCATGTCACGCGGCCTGATTCCGTTCCGTGTTGGGCACCACGTGCAGGCTTCCCGCCTTCGCCGAGCCCGCACCGATCTGCTGCTTCATGTGCTCCTGCGCCTTCGCTTGGCTCGTGAACGACGTCGCAGTCGCATCGACGGGCTGGTTGTTCGTGGTTGAGACGACCGAGTACAGAGTCGGCTGGATCGTGATGATCTCTTCGAACGGCTGCATGCGCTTCCGGTAATGCTGCGAGTGCGCGGACTGCGTGACGGAGTTGCCCTTCAGGAAGTGCGTGAACAGAAAGTCGTTCAGCACGGCATAGCCGAGCGCGAAGAAGCCGAAGAACGTCTTGACGTGGCGCTTGAAATCGTTGTCGATGATGATCGACTCGTAGCGGATCACGCGGCGCACGGCGCGGCTCGACTTCAGCTGTGCGCCGGCCACCCCGATATCGATGCCGCTGTCGAGCGGCTCGAATCCGGGGCTGGAAAGTTGCTCGGAACCATCCATGTCACGGTACTGGCCAATCGCGAACTGGTCCTGGACCGTCGAAACCGACAGCGTGGAGCCCGGCAACGCGGCCGCGACCCTAATGCGATTGACGTCCAGGGGTCGCTTGTTGCCGATCTTGTCGAGCTTGAAGTCGATCGGGACCTTGCGCTGACTGATGCGCAGCCTGCCGACCGGGTGCAGGACGAGTTGGTCCGACTCCTCGTCGCCGAGCTTGCGCAGCGAGACGTGCAGCTTGCTGTTGGCGGCGAGCCGCGCCTCCCAGTTCGTGAGTGCGGCAAACTCGGTCTCGAGGAGCGGGAACACCTCGATCGGATCGAGCTTCGTGTCCTGGTTATCGCCCCAGCTGTGCTTGAACGGAACGGAGATCTTGAAGAACAGCAGGCTGATCTTCCCCTTTCCCTCGATGTACCACGGCGTCGGTCCCTCCAGCAGTCCGCTGAAACCGACACTGAACAGACCGACGCCGAATACCTTGACGGACAGGCTGACCGAGAGGCCGAAGCTGAAGAAGAACGGATCGAACTGGAACAGCGCGTCGAAGGCGAGATGACCTTCGATCCGAAATGCACTCATACCGAAGAACAGCTCGGCCCTTGCGCCGAACTGGACGGAGTTGGACGTAACCGCGAAATAGGCCTCAATCCGGATCTTCGCATACGACTCGTTCAGGATGCTGACGGCGATGCGGGGCGGCTCCGGAAACGGCAGCGGCGGCGGTGAATATCGCGGATGGAACCCCCCTGCGCTGAGGACGAAGTTCGCGGTGTCTCCCCAGTTGATCAGCAGGCCGAAGCCGCCCTCGAGCGTGATGAACAGGACGCGCGAGTCGTAGAGCTCCGCATAGAACCACAACAGCCTGTTGGCCGGCTCGAACCGGCCGATGAAGTTGACCTGGAGGCGCAGAATATCGGCCTTCTCATCCGGCAGCACGACCTTGATGACGCCGAGGATCGTGATGTTGATGCGCGGGAACTCGAGAATGACGCCGAGTTGCGCGGTGACCAGGGCGGGTGTGCCCCACCCCAGCTTCGCCATCGGGCCGACCAGGAAGATGTCCTGCTGCGGAGGGAAGAATTGACGCAGGTCGCTGATGATGCGCGGCGCATTCGCGACCACGTCCTTGGGGAACATCACGCTCTCGATCGCGCCCGTGCGGACACCGTCCTTGAGCGGATCGATGTTGACAATACGGTTCAGACCGAGGATTCCGCCCACGCCATTCAGGGTGAAGCCGAATCCCAGCTGGAATCCCGTACCGAATTCCACCGTGATGATGATGAGCAGCGAGAAGCCCTTGGAGCCATCGGGCATCCTCGTCGTGATCAGCCCGATCGCCTTCAGTGCGATCCACTCGCTGAATACGAGCTCCATCGCACCCGCATACTCCTCCCGCTCGAAATCGAGGAAGAGATAGCCGCCGCCCTTGACGACACCCGCATCGAGACTGAGGCCGACGCCGCGGGGCGGCTTGAACCCGATGGCGAGATCGAGCGGACCGAGATTGCCGCCGCCCGGCGGGAACGCGAACGTCGCCTTCACGCCCATGTTCTCGACTACCGCTTGTAACGGCCCGAGATTGGCGCTGATATCGGCACCGAGAGAGATTGCGAAGTTGTCGGCGTTCAGGCCGGCGGCGATGGTCAGCGCGTCGAAGCCGATGGGACCCAGGTCTATGTGCAGCGGGAGCCGGATCTCGATCGTGGCGCTGCCTTCGATGAAGAAGCCTCTGTCGCTGGCATAGCCCAGCGCGAGCTCGAAGTTGCCTTCGACGCCGTCTCGCGGGATGAGCATGCTAAGGAAGCCATCACCGTCGGAGGCGTCAATGAGGATTTTGCCGCCCGCGAGCCGGCCGGCGAGGTCGATGATGCCCGTCGCCCTATTCTGCGCGGCGACCCAACTCAGACGCGCTCCGGCCTCAGCACCGAAGCCCTTGAACTCCACGCGACTGCCGCCCGCCTCGCCGAGCAGAATGTACGGCCCCGCAGTCGTGAGGAAGCCCAGACGCAGTGAACCGTCGATCTGTGCGCCCGGATCGGGCGGGACCACGTCGATCCGGCCGCCCGGCTGAAGGGTGACGCCCAGGCCGGGCGGCCCGTTCAGACCCAGCTCGGCCGTCACCGTGAAGTCACCATTCGGCAGCTCCAGCGTGCCCGAGTTGAATTGCGTGTTGAGCCCGATGCGAATGCCGCGGGGATTGAGCGTCGGCGGGGCCGTGACCTCGAGCAGGATCAGATCGAGGCGATTTTCGGGCTCGTGATAGATGACCGGCATGCCAGTGGTCGAGATGAACCGCTCGAGCTTCGGCAGCAGCAGAGTTCCGTCGAAGCTCGCGCCCCACCCGTAGTGTGTCTGCAGCTGCGCACCCGGATCCCGCAACCAGGCAAAGAGCTGGTCGAAATGAAAGCGGGAGACCGTGTATTCCGGATGCGCGGGGTCCGTCGAGTCGATGTTGTGCTCGACCCGCTCCAGCACGCCGAGCAGCTCCAGCACCTCGTTCGTCGGCCGCAGCGACTCCAGGTTCTCGACGAGCAGATACGACATCAGCCGCTCGGGCAACTCCGCGATCTCAGCCGGTGTCACGCCCGGCAGACCGAGTCCGCTGACGGCATTCTCCAGATCGACGAACCCGTCGAACGCCTGCGCCACACGCGCCGCCGCCTGCATGCCCTTGGCCGCGAGTGCGCTCGTGTCATCCGCGTGCGCCGCATCGATCAGCTCGCGCACGAGCGTCGCAAGCTCGTTCAATGCGCTGCTGAGTCCGCCCGACGCGGCCCGCACCGTGGCGGCCTGCCCATCCGTCAGCGGATAGCCGAGCTGGCCGAAGAACTCGCTCACGTTGTCCGGCTCCAGCCCGAACGCCAGCGGCCGTAGTACTTCGTCGACTGCGGTGACCACGATCTCCAGTGTACCGCGCTCAGCCATGCTCAGTCTCCGTCCTGCGCGGTCATACCGCGCTCAAGGGCGCTCGTGAATCGGCCGGCCTTAACACTTTCCAGACGCCTCATCCGTTCGACGAGCTGCCAGATGCTTGAGCAGCGCGCCACCCACTCGTACGCCAGAGATTCATAGGCATCGATGTCGGCACGCAGCTTTGCGGAGCCGAAGCGGCGGAGTACGACTGCCATCTTCTCCACCAGCATGATCGGCGTGACACCCTCTACGGAATCCGGGATGACGTACTCGTGATCGCGAATGCTATGGAGGCAGTGTGCGGCAAACGCGGGACCACCGTTGCGGCGCCACGTCACGGCGACCTGACGCTGCGTGTTGACCAGCCGCAGGACTTCCGGGCGATGGCGGTCGATCGCTGTCATGGCCGCAGCGCCCAGTGCCTTCGATCGGACTTCGGCCTCGAGATCGCGCAGCGTGCGCTGGAGTGCCATCTCGTTCTCGCGCTCGGCCACCGCGCGGCGCAGCTCATCGATCGAGTCGCCGGCCGATGGCACGGTGCCCGACAGATTGTTCGTGATGACGATGCCGAGCGTGCTGAGCACAGGACCGATCGGCGACACGATCCCGAGTGTTCCCGCATGCGGCGGGAGTGGTGGCGCCTTGAGCAGCTTGTTCAACTGCTGGCGGCCCGCATCGGAAACTGACCAGCCCCGAGTGACGATCCCCACAACCTGTTTCGCCGCGTTGACGAGCACCGCCCCGGAATCGCCGTACCCGCAGAAATGCATGCGACGAGTCGGGTCGTCCGGATCCGCATCCGGCAGGATCAGCATCTGGTTGATGCTCGGAAAGGCTCCGGCGAAGCTCTCGTCAACGGCAGTGCCGGACATCGGGAACGGCACCAATATGTCGGGCACACTGGCGCCGCCCTGGTACGTCGCAACGGTGTTGAGCCGAAGGACGCTGCCTTTCGAGCGACCCGTCGTCGAGCCGACCATCTCTACGGAATCGTTGGCGGACACACCCAGGCCGGAGGCCGGCGTGCCGGTGATCATGCCATAGAGCGCTTCGTTCGTATACGGCCGCTTGCCATTGACGAGCGCGATCGCGCAGTCGATCTCGCTGCCCTGGTACGTACCTGCAAATTCCGCCGGACTCGTGACGTTGACGATTCTCAAGTTGAAGGCAGCCTTGCGGTTCGTCCCGATGACGCGGCAGGCGCAGCACAGGCAGCACGAGACGGACGGCTGACCGACTTTGGAGCCGTCACCGGAGGCGCCGTACGACGAGACATCGCTGTACAGCACGTGACTGTTGCTCAGGAGCACGATCTTCGATGCATCACTCGCCAGACGCCCGAAGCACCCGAGCGTGCCGCCGTCCGTTGCGACCTTGCTCTGGATCAGAATTCCCGGGCGCAGTGTCGCCTGCCAGTCGTTGCCGTAACTCATGACACAGCCGCCGTCGGAGTGTTGGCGAAGCGGAGCCCGAGTGCGCGCGCGACCGCATTGATTGGCGATGCCACCCCCTCGCCGCGCGCTGTGGTGCCCCAGAGTAGGCCGAGCAGGCCCCGTTCGTTCCGCACGACCGCGCCGGAGTCGCCCGTCCGCGAGAACGGCCGATCCCATGACGTGGACCTGATGAGGATCTGGCGCGGCGCGTTCTCCGACCGGTACTCCCAGTACCAGAGATCGGGATACGCAATGTCGATCACGACACCGTGCGTGAGACCGGTCGCTGCGCCGTGCTTCGTCACGCTGTCGCCCGCGGCAGCGTGCGCAGTGGCGTCGGCCGGCGCGCCTGCGCAAATCGATGCGTCTGCGAGCGCGCCCGTTCCAGCATCTACGAAGGTCGGTGGATCGAGTCCCACGACGATGCCGGCCTTGCCACTGAGCACCCGGGCGATCAGACGCGGCGTCGCCTCGAATCCCACCGACCAGATCGCACTACCGCGCCGGCAGCGCCTGCCGAACAGCACGTGGTAGCACGAGAGCAGCACGGGTTCGTCCGTGCGGCGCAGCCACGCCATGCAGCCGAGTGAGCCGGGCACGCCGCAATCGTTCGCAATCGCCGCTCCCTCGAACGGAACGTCCGACGACGACGCGCACCGAGTGAGCGCTGCTTCGATCACATCCGTCGGCAGATCGAACAGCCGCTCCGCCACGCGCTCGCGCGGAGCGAGTGAGCGACGCGCCTTTTTGCGGTGCACGTACACGCGCCATGCAGGCTCTGTCGTGATCCTGCCGCTCGTCTCGCGCAGGCCAATGCCGAGGCCGGCGAAGCCGGGCACATGCGTCAGGCGATCAACCGCCCGACCGTACAGGGTGTCCGCGTGTTCGATCATGCCAAGTTCGCTACCAGCTCGTCAACGGTGCGGCTGCGCGCGAGCAGATCGAGCAGGAACCGCTCGTTCTCCGCCATCGCCATTCGCAGCGCGGAACTGCCTTCGACATCCAGCACGTTCCTCATCCGCGCGAGCATCGCCTCGCGGGACACGTCTTCGACCGTGGCCGGCAGCCGCCGCTCGCCGTCGACCAGGGCCTCCAGCAGCAGCGCAGCGAACGCCGGTCCGCGGCTGCGATGCCACTCGACCAGCACGCGCCGGCGATGATGCACCAGCTCCATCAGCTCATCCCCATGAGTGCGGACGAGACCGTTCAGCCGGCGACCGCCCGCCGTCGCATCGAGTGTCTCTTCGATGGCCGCGAGTCGTGCGTTGATGGCGACGAGCGCATCGGGCGGGTCGGCCGTGATCTCGTCACCGGGGACGAGGACGCCTCGGCCGCCGCTCGTCTCCGACGATGGGTCGATCCGGATCCCGAGCTTGGACAGCACGGGCGGGATGTGGCAGGCCATCGTGAACCCGCTGGGCATGCCGCCGATGCGCAAGCGGCCGTTATCGAACGCGGGCAGTTCGTACATCGACCCGGCGAATACCATTCCTACGATCGTCCCGCCGTTCACCACCGCTGCGCCCGAATCGCCGGGGACGGAGAACACCGGTATGTCGAAACGCACCTCGTCAGCCGACACCTGTGTCGCCGTACCACCCAGCGACTGCGCTGGATAGTCCGTCAGATGTCCGGGGATGTCCTCCGGCGGAACCTTCCACGTCTTGCTGAACGGAAACGTGTGCCCTGCCTTGGGCCTGATCTTCATGACGCGGCGCCCCGATAGAAATGCGACATCGTCCACAGTGCCCTGCGTGAAGCCGGTCTCCGCACCGCGCTTGCTCACCGTGATGGTCGCGTTGCCGGGACCGACGGGCGTTGCGGTCAGATCACCAGCGCCTGTGATCGGACCGACATCGGGAATGACCTTGCGGGCAGTGACGTTGGAGACGATCGATGCGATCGCCGCATCGATGTAGTAATCCTCGGTACCCAGTGGATTCATGTGCGGAGCGAGACCCACATACCCGCTGAGCACACCGCCCACGGCGTTCTTCAGCCTGCCGCAGCAGCGCGACACATCGGGATGGAAAATGCGCATGTCGCCGTGCCGTCGGGAGAGCATGACGTGCTCGCAGCTCAGCATCACGTTCATGTTGCCAGAGATCCTTGTCGCGACGTAGCCGAGCGTTCCGGGCTTCGGCCGATCCTGGTCGTCCGGCGAGCGGCGTATCTGCACGCCGCCCTTCAGCATCGTGCCGCCAAACGGCTCGAAGTGCGGCTGCCGCTGCACATCCGTCTTCACCCCCTCGATGTCCGGTGGTATCAGCTCGGTCCTGCGGAGAAGCGTCCGCGGCTTCTTCTGTTCGACATACACGATTACCGCGACCTCGCCGGTCAGCTCGCCGGACGTCTCCTTCACGCCGAGTCCGACGCCCACGACGCCGGATACGTTCGCGAACGCGCACATTGCCGCGGCATGCGCCGCCCACCACTGTGTTTCAGACATGTGCGGGATCTTTAAGCATGCGCGCATCCTCGCACGCCAGTGCCGCGATGAGGCCGGCCACGCGATCGCTCGAGGAGATCCACTCGAGCACCCAAACGCAGTTCTGCTGGAGCGCCGCGCGCAGGGCCGCACTACCTTCTGTTAGCAGCACATCGCACATTGCGGTCATCAACGTCTCGAGCGTGAAGCCATGGTGCACGGCCGGCATTGTCCGTTCTGGCTCGCGGATCGCCTCGACCACGAGCGCGGCGAAAGCAGGACCTTGATGGCGGTGCCAGCACACCGTCACCCGTCTACGGTGGTGCACCAGGTCGACGATCTCGAAGCCGTGCTCGCGAACGAGCGAGCGGAGCATGTGCCCGCGCCTGGTGGCACTTAGCTGTTGCTCGATCGATGCGATGCGATCCGCCAAGAGTACATCGCGCGTGCCCGTCCCGACCGTTGCCGTTACCGGCACCTCGCCCGCGCTCGGTGCAGTCGACGGATCGATGCGGATGCCGAGCCGCGACATGACGGGGCCGATGTGACACGCGCGCGATTCACCGACAGGTACGGAGTGCGAAGTGATTTCGCCCTCGATCACGATCGGAAACACGAAGATCGCACTCGCATACAGCAGTCCTATGATGCCGCCGGCGTCGGTCACGATCGCCGACCCCGAGTCGCCCTCGTCCGAGAACTTCGGGACGTCGAACCGCAGTCGGTTGCCGGATAGCTCCGTCACGCTGCCCGGCCCGCCCATATCCCTAAACGTCTGGATGATCGAGTCCTTCTCGCTCACCGGGACCTCGTACGTTTCACTGAACAATAGGCCGCTGGTCGTGCGGATCAGAATCGTGAGCGGCTGGTCCTGAATCTCGAACGGGCCGATCTTCTGGTGTCCGGTACTGTTCACACTCACGACGACGCCCCGCGTCAGGTTCGTCCTCGCACCCATCTTCCTGACCGCAAGGGGCGTGTTGCCTGGGCCTGTTGGTGTTGCGGAGATGTCCTCGCTGCCGGTGATGGGCGGGAGATCCTTTACGCCGCGCCGGAAGTCCGCATTATCCATCTCGCCAATTGCACAGTCGATAAAATGCGGCTGCGGTTCCGTGCCATCCTTCGACCAGGCGAAGTCGGCAATGTGGCCATCGATTGCGTAGCCGACGTAGTTGCAGTTGCTGCCCAGAGCGCGGCAGGAGATGTCCGGCTGATATAGCTCCCGTCGCCTTGCCGGGCTCCCCAGATCGTTGCGGAACACGTGCTGATTGCTGAGCATCACCGGCTTGCTGTCGGAGCGCCGCGTAGCGATGTAGCCGAGCGTCCCGGACCCCGTGCCCCCCTCGTTCCACACGATGCGGGTTATCTTGTCGCCGCCCGTCATGTCGTGGCCGAGGAAACGTTCCTCTCGCACCGTCAGGACATCCGTGGGAAGGCCGGCGATCCGCCGAGGTATGCGCAGAGCCGTCGGCAAATCGGACAGCGGCTGCTTTCGCTGGACGTATATGCGGGTCGCGAGTTCCGGCTGGAGTTCGCCGCTAGAGACCTTCCAGCCGAGCTCGGTCGAAAGAACCGACGGATGACCCGCGAGTTCTGTTTTCGCTCGAGCGAACGCATCCCATACCGCGGAGGCTGACTTCAATTGCCCCTCCCGCGATCACGTCATTGAGTTTTCGTCGCCACCGGCGCCGCGATCGGCTGCTTTGAAATCGCGTCAGACAGCTCGACCATTGTTCGAAGCGACGGACGCGGATCCAAGGTACGACGGTATCTGGAATGGTCGTCCACAATACAACCCTCCGCTCCCCGCGTCTATCTCACGACGCGCCGCTTTGACATGTTGAAGAACGTTTCGACATGGTGAACTTGAAGAACCTGTCCCGTCCGAACCAGACGGCAGCCCCCAAAGATCGTGCCACTGCGTCTCTCCGACGTCGTGAACAGTGGATTGGTACATCTACGATCTCATACCGGCCACCGGCCGCGGTGGCCGAATGAGGTTTCAAGAGATGAAGCCGCTCTCGACGAGAAGCATTTTGCAGAGGGGGGCGGCGCGAACTGGAGTCGATCTGATCTGCGTCACGCATCGAACGCCGGCCGGAACCGAGACGTATGTGCTTCGAGCGATCCGAATGCAGATTCGGGAAATTGGACCGCGAGACCTGCGAAATCTCAGATTAGTTTCCGGTGGCAGACTACCCGAAGGTCACGCGGCTTTCTTAAGAGCGGACCACACGTTCTGCCTACCAAGCAGGTGGTAGAGCCGCAGACGGTATGGCTGCGTCGGACGGCTAACAAAATGAGTGCGAGACTATTACGCCGCCCCTCTCGAAGATGAATCCTTCGTGCAACCCGATCGAATCGAGGCGTCATTCTTGCGAGGTGTGACTCCAAGCGTGATCGCGGCAATATCCGTCGGCGGCACCCA
>JACCRE010000036.1 GCA_013813775.1 Planctomycetaceae bacterium | reverse complement strand
GGGCCGCTCTGATCGCGACGACGATCGCGATGAAGTCGCAGACCGTCACGTTGCAGGTTCGGTGAGGCACAACGACATCCTGGTGATGAAAGAGCCATCCCATAAACCATGGTGGAAGCGAAAGCGTTGGGTCGCCGCAGCGGTGCTCTCGTTCGTCATCTGCTATCCCTTGAGTGCCGGTCCCTTGGGCTATGTTGGGGGTCGTGGGTGGCTGCCCGGCTTCACCGGAGCGGCCCCTTGGCCTCCCGCCGTTTTCGCTTACGCGCCGCTTCTTGCCAGCCCGGATTGTCTGCCAAAGCGGGTCGGGAACGACTACGTAGACTGGGCCTACAAACTCGGCATACGACACACCCAGTGATCGCACTCATAGCGATGTCGGTGCCGGATGAGTGCGTTTGAAAGAGGGCCTGTCTCCCGATCCCTCCGTCTCTCCCGATCCCCCGCCTCTCCACATGATCTCCCACCCCGGCGTCACGAAGACCTCCATCCGCCGGCACTACGACCTCCTCAGCCCGTTCTACCGGTTGCTGTGGGGGCGACATATTCATCACGGGCTGTGGGATGAGACGGATGCGAACTTCGAATCGCCGCCCGAAGCGGCGCAGCTTCGTCTGACGGAAACGCTCGCCGATGCCGTCGGCGTCGATGCGAGCGATCGCCTGCTCGACGTGGGTTGCGGCCTCGGCGGTTCATCGATTCATCTGGCGAAGACGCGCGGCTGTCGTGTGACCGGGGTGACGCTTAGCGGCGTGCAGCGTGCCTATGCAAGCCTCGCCGCGCGTGCGAACGGCGTGCGAGGGCGCACGACGTTTCTGCGGGCCGACGTCGAGCGCATGGTCTTCGATCGCGAGAGCTTCGACGTCGTCTGGAGCGTCGAATGCACCGAGCATCTGTTCGACAAAGCAACGTTCTTCCGCGAGGCGAGTCTGTGGCTGCGTCCGGAAGGACGGCTCGCAATCTGCGCCTGGGTCGCCGGCGAAGAGCCGCTTTCCGACGAGCAACGCCGCATCGCCGGAGAGGTGTGCGAGGGCATGTTCTGTCCATCGTTGGGCAGCGCAAGCGACTATGAGATCTGGTTTCGCGATGCGGGCCTCACCGACGTCGTCTCGCGCGACTGGACGAGCCGCGTCGCCGAAACGTGGCGGATTTGTCTCGATCGCGTGCATCGCAGCGGCACGGCGCGGTTGGCCCCGCTGCTCGGTCGCGACGCCCGGCTCTTCCTCTCGCGGTTCGAAACGATGATCGCGGCGTATGACAGCGGCGCGATGCGTTACGTCGCATTCACGGCGAAGAAGCCCGGCTGAAATGGACCGCAAGCGGCTTCGATACGCCGTCTCGATTCGTCAGTTCTTTGCGGCGGAGGCACCGGGAAACTGGTGACGGACGCCGTTCGGCTCTAAACTCCGGCGGTCCAGGAAAACTTATTGGAAAGAGGTGCCATGAAAGGCAGCCAGAAAGTCATCGACGCGCTCAACGCCGGCCTGACGGTCGAGCTGACGGCCATCAATCTGTACTTCATCAACAGCAAGATGTGCCAGAACTGGGGTCTGAACCATCTCGCCAAGCATTTCTACGACGAATCGATCGAAGAAATGCTGCACGCGCAGAAGGTGATCGACCGCATCCTGTTTCTCGACGGCGTGCCGGAAATCGCCCGCTACGACGTGATCAAAGTCGGCAAGACCCCCGAGGAGCAGATCCGCAACAGCCTCGAACTCGAGACCAAGGGGCAGGTGCACTACAACGAGGCCATGCGGATCGCTGTCGAGGAAAAGGACAACGGCAGTCGCGAGCTGATGGAGCAACTGCTCATCGAGACCGAAGAGAGCATCGACTGGTGCGAAGCCCAGCTCGACCTCATCAAGTTCGTGGGCATCGAGCGCTACCTCGCCCAGCGCATGGGCAGCGTCGAAATCGAAGGCAGCCCCACGGGCAACGAATGATGAGGTATGCTTAAACGCATGGAAGCCGAGGGGCTACAACCCCTCGGCTTCTTTTTCATACGCGAATGAAGAGTTATCGCCCCGCGAGATAGGCCCGAATCTTGCGATGGCAGGCCGTGCAGCCGCCGCCGGCGGCGCAGACGTTGGTCACTTCTTCCACGGTTTCGCACTCGTGGAACGAGACGGCCTCGCGGACCTGATCGTGGCTAACCTTCAGGCAGTGACAGAGATACGTCGCCTGGGCGGCGGTCTCAGTGCCCGAAAACGTGGCGGGAGGAGGGGTCATCGCGTTTCGATGATCTCGGGGAGGGCGTTCTCGAGGTGAGACTGAGTCTCAATACGCACCCATGTTATCGGGCCATGCCGGGGAGAGTCAAGAAACATTTCCCCGAGTTCCGCATACGCAGCGGGAGTCGGATTCCGAACCCATCGCGGATCACGTCCGGATAGTCCGATTGGGCCCTCCGGCGTATGCTTATGCCATCGCGGCTCTTCTGAAGAGGCATCATGGCAACTCAACCACGATTTGACCGCTCGCACGCCCTCGGCACCGCGTTGAAGATCGTGGCCCTCGCAGCGGGTGGACTGTTATTTCTGCTCCTCGTGCTGGTGGTCGTCGGGGGCAGCTTGTTCGAGCCGCCCCGCGGTATGGCCCCGGACATGGCCGGCCTCGCCGTGGGCAAAACTGCCCCCGCGCTCGCTGCGGAGGGCTGGATCAACGGTGAACCGGAGGCCTACGACGGCAAGATCACTCTCGTGCAGGGCTGGTTCTACGACTGCCCCTTCTGCTGGCAGGAGGCGCCGGAAATTGCCGACCTACACGCGAAATACGGTGATCGCGTCGCCTTCGTCGCCTTATCACCTGATCCGCCGTCCGACATCGAGAAGGTGCAGGAGTTCGTCGATAAAGGCGGACTGAAATACCCCGTGGGCTATGGGGCGCGAGACACGCTCGTCGGTTTCGAGGCGGCGGCCTTTCCCGTCGTGTGGCTGGTGGGTTCCGACGGAACCGTGATCTGGAACGGCGCTGTGGAAGGCGAGCAATCGCTCGAACAGGCGATCAAGGCCGCGTTGAGTCCGCGCAGGGCCTGACGCGCGAGCAGAACGCCCGCTGGCATCGCTGGTCGCAATCCTTGCGCCGACTTTTTATCCTGTCGGCCCGGCGGGCCGGGGACCGGTCAATTCAGCGCGTGTATGAAAAGCGGCAGCGGCTGGAGGGGCTGCGGAGATCAGAGCCTCGGAGATCAGTTACCGAATTCCGAGGCTCTGGCCTCCGACCTCCGACCTCCGACCTCTGCGGCTCCGGCCGTGCGCGTCCCTTCGGCACATCTTCTGCAACACCTCACGGATGCCCTCCATGCTGCACGCGGTCATCATGGCCGGTGGCAGCGGCACGCGGTTCTGGCCGCAAAGCCGCACCACTCGCCCCAAGCAATTGCTGAAGCTCGCCGGCCGTCGCACGATGATCCAGGAGACCGTTGCGCGGGTCTCGCCCTGGATCGGCGTCGACAACGTGTCGATCGTCACGAATGCGGTGCAGTCGGAAGAAACGATGCGGCAGTTGCCGCAGGTTCCCGTGCAGAACGTGCTCGTCGAACCGGCCGCCCGGAACACCGCTCCCTGCGTCGGTCTCGCCGCGATCCATCTCGTCGAGAAAGACCCGCAGGCGACGATGCTCGTCATGCCGGCCGACCACGTGATCGGTCCGCCGGAAGTCTTCAGAAACGCCGTCGATCGCGCCGCACGGATCGTCGTCGAGCACCCCGAGCAGTTCGTACTGTTCGGCGTGCCGCCGCATTACCCGAGCACCGGTTTCGGCTACATCGAACGCGGCGAGAGCATCGGCGATCCTGCGGAGAAGGCGTTTCACGTCGCGGCCTTCCGCGAGAAGCCCGACGAGCCGACCGCGACACGTTACATGGAGTCGGGCCGCTTTTATTGGAACTGCGGCATCTTCGTGTGGCGGGCCGACAGCATCCTCGCCGCGCTGGAGCGCTTCGAGCCCGAGATGCACGACCACCTGATGCGTCTCAAGAGCAAGATCGGCCACGTCGATTACGAAGCCGCGCTCACCGCCGAGTTTCCAAAGACGAAATCGATCTCGGTCGATTACGCGGTGCTGGAACGCGCCCGCGACGTGTGCGTGCTCGAAGCGCCCTTCGAATGGGACGACGTCGGTTCGTGGCAGGCGCTCACCCGCCTGCTCGGAACCGACGACGCGCAGAACACCGTCGACGGACCGCACGTCGGCATCGACACCCACAACTGCACCGTCCGCGACACGACCGGCGAGCACCTCATCGGCACGCTGGGCATCGACGATCTCATCATCGTCCACACGCCCGACGCCACGCTCGTCGCCCGCAAAGGCGACGAGAACGCCGTCAAGAAGCTCATCGATCTCATTCGGGAGCGCGGCTACGAGCGGTATTTGTAGGAGCGACTTGTGATCCCCTCTCCTCTCGGGAGAGGGGCAGGGGTGAGGGGACGAGGCGGCGGTAGCATGATTCAGGCCGCGCCGTCGCCATTCACTGCGTTCAGAGAGCCCTGCAGATCGTGAGCGTCAGCCCCCTCCTCACCCCCGACCCCTCTCCCCAGGGAGAGGGGAGTGCGAGCGCCGTTTCACAACTGCGCGTTCCTTCCCACGGCCGTCTGCTCGGCCTCGACTTCGGCACGAAGCGGGTCGGCGTGGCGGTAAGCGACGTCGAGCAACGCTACGCCGCCGCGGTCACGGTGATCAATCGCAGCAGTGCGAAGGGAGACGCCGATGCGCTGCTTCGCATCGGCGACGAGCATCATGTCGTCGGGCTCGTCGTCGGTCTTCCCGTCCACAAGAGCGGCGATGAAGGTGCGAAAGCCAAGCAGGCCCGCGAGTTCGGCACCTGGGCCGGTCGGGCGATGAACCTGCCCGTCGTCTATTGGGACGAACGGCATTCGAGTACCATCGCCGAGGGTTATCTCATCAGCGGCGGCGCGAGCGAGAAAAGACGCAAGGCGACGCTCGACGCGATCGCCGCCCAGATCATGCTGCAATCGTACCTGGACGCACCCGACCGCACGGTCTGGACGGCACAACGCAAGCAAAATGCGCCGAGCACCCATTCAACTCCCGAATCCGGTCCCCCTCTCCCTCGGGAGAGGGGACAGGGGTGAGGGGACTCCCTGCCGCATGATCTTTGTCTTGCACAGCGCCAAGCATTTCCGGCCGAAAACGCCAGCGGCAAAGCACGCGAACTCACTCCCCTCACCCCCGGCCCCTCTCCCCAGAGGAGAGGGGAGCTTGGGCGCACCTAGAAGGAAATCGCATGACTGATGACTTCGACGACGACGATTTCGAAGAGACCGAAGTCCACATCATGATCGAGCCGCGGGAAGACGCGATCGCGAAGCTCGGCGTCGATCTCGATGCGTTCGAAGAAGCGCTGTCGAAGGCGATCGACAAGCGTTTCGAGATGATCGACGGGCTGGGCGACGAAGACGAGATTCCGCCGATCGAAGAGACGCCGATTACGATCGGCGACCGCACCTTCGCCCTCAAAGAACTCGCCGACATCGTGATCACCGACGACGAGGACGACTTCGATGAGAGCGAGTGAGCTTTCGGGGATTGAACCAAAAAAGCGCGAAGACACAAAGAGATCTTCGACGCCGGTCCGCCCAGAGAAATGACTTTGTCGTAGGGGCCTCTGTCGTTGCACACTTTGTGCTCTTCGTGATCTTTGTGGTTCAATCTCAAAACCTCATCCGTCCCCCGATCACCCGTCTCCTTCACATGGATCTCAAGCAACACATTCGCGACGTGCCCGACTTTCCGAAGCCGGGCATCCTGTTTCGCGACATCACGCCGCTGCTGGCTTCGCCCGAGGCCTTCGGCAATGTGATCGATCGCTTCGCGTCGCACTTCGAGGGGCAGGGAGTCACGGCGGTCGTCGCGGCCGAGGCCCGCGGCTTCATCTTCGCGGCTCCCCTCGCGCTGCGCTTGAACGCCGCATTCGTGCCGGTGCGGAAGCCGGGCAAACTGCCCCGGCAGACGCACAGCTTCACTTATGAACTGGAATACGGCAGCGACACCTTGCAGATGCACACCGACGCCGTCGGCCCCGGCGATCGTGTGCTGCTCGTCGATGATCTCTTAGCCACCGGCGGAACCATCGGCGCCTGCGCGAAGATCGCTGAGCAGACGGGCGCCCTCGTCGCCGGCTTCGCCTTTCTGATCGAGCTCGACTTCCTCAAAGGCCGCGACAAGCTGAGCGGCTACGACATTTGCACGCTGATTCATTACTGAGGAGGGAAGAACGGGTGAATAGAAGAATCTTCTCCCGTTCTCCCGTTCTTCTATGCACACGCCTTCCTCCATCGTCGCCCGCTGCGAGCAAGTCATGGCTCATGCGTGGATGGTGCGGACGTTCATCAAGCACAGCGAGGAGGCCGAGGAATTCCCGGAACTCATGAACTTGGCCCGCATGGTCTTCGACGTGGCCCGCGCGCTGGAAACACGTCTTGACGATCCCGCCGGGTATTTGCGTATGCTCCGCAAGAAGATCGGCAAGCTCGGTCGGGCCGCGGACGCCTTCCGAGTCGAGGCGCCGGAAGCGTCGGGCCACATGAACTTCCGGCAGGCGGTGATTTCGATGGATGCCTGTGTCGCTCAACTGCGGGAACTGCTCGCAGCGGGCGACGAAGCCCTCGCACGACAGACGTCGTCGAGCGAGGAAGAGTAAGCGAGCGTGCGGACGATCGACCGCACGTTCGCGACGGCCGGGGGGCCGTTGGAAATGCGATGCCCTCGCGCCGAAGGCGATTGGCGACGCTGCGCGTGCTCGGTTCACAACCGACGCATGCGACCGACGAACCGAACGAACACGGCATGGACGCCTCGACGCAACCGCAGGACGCCGACCGCGACGCGGGTCGTCCACGGTCTGCGCCGACGTTCTGTTGCCCGCAGCCGGTTCCGCCGAAGCCGTATCGCGAGACGGTCGTCGATTCCCATGAGCCCCGCGCGCTGGCGCGGGGGGCTTCGACGGCTTCCCTCACACTTAAGGGCGAAGCGATGACTCGTCCGCAAGCCGCATCATCGGGTTCCGCTTACGAGCCCGTGCGACCGGCTCAGCGGCAGCAGTCACCGTCGGGCGTGCGGCCGTTCTGGGACGGCAGCCCGCTGCGCGAGGAACACGAAGAATCGCCGTCGGAAGACCTTTCCGCCGGCCCGGCGTGGGCGGCCTTCGCACGCGGCGTGGCCCTGTTCTTCGGCACGCTGATCGTCGTCGATCTGTTCAGCCCGTCGAGCCATTTCACGGGCAGCCTGTGGTGGCTCGATCTGCGACCGTTGCCGGTCTCGGTGGCGACGGGCTTTCTGGGCGTGTGCGCCGCCGTGCTCGTGGCGTTCGCCGCCCGTGCGTCGTTGCCGAAGCCGATCAGGGTCGTCGCGACCGTATGCGTCGTGCTCATGATCGTGATCGCGCTGAAGGATGCGACCCTCTACTACGGACTCCTCAAACGGGGCGACTTGCACGCGGGTCCGCCGGTCGCGTTCTCGCTGCATGTCGCGGCGTGCCTGGGCGCGATCGTGCTGGCGTTGCGTGCCACTCCGAGCGCTGCCGGCGTGAAAGATGTGCTGTGCGTGCTGCTGGGGTTCAACGCCGCACTGATCTCGCTGCCGGTCGCCCAGATCGCCTGCACCGGACCGATCGATGGACGACGTTCAGCCGCGGCCGTCGTCGTGTTCGCACCGCGTGCCTTTGAACCTGAAACGTGCTTCGAGAACCGTGCCCTCGCGGCCATCGCACTTCACAAAGCCGGATTGATCCCGCGATTTCTGGTTGCGGGAGACGCCGACGGCGAACGACTCGAAGAGATGCAGCGTCTCGCCGCGGAGGCTGGCATCGCCGAGTCATCGGTCGTTTCGCTGCCGGCCGGTGACGAGGCCGCGACGTTTCGTGCGTTGAAGGCCGAGTTTCCAACGGCCGACGGTCGCGATCCCGAGCTGCTGGCGGTCAGCGACTTCGACCACCTGCCGCGTTTGCAGATGACCGCCCGCCGCGCCGGCGTGAAACTCGCAACGGTGCCGGCCGTCGCCGCGCAAAGCCCATCTCGCACGGTTTTGTTGCGCGAGACGCTCGAGCTGTGGCGTCAATACTTTCGGCGGTAGTGCCGATGCGAAGAGCGTCTTCAAATGACGCGCGGCTCATGCTCTGTCACAGCTGAGAAGCAGGGTTGAGTGCCACTGGCTCCGCCAGTGCTGATTGGGACGTCGATCCCATGAAACACTGGCGGAGCCAGTGGCACCCGAAAGGTACGGCTGTGACAAGACACAGGCGTATCGTGTTCGCTAAGCCGCGCGGCGCAATCCGCCGCGGGCGGCTCTGATCACTCTCTTCGCCTGATTCGACGTGCGAGGAAATCGCATTGTGAGTCGCGAGAGGCGACGGGCGACGGCGAGGCCCAGCGGGCCGATGCCCATGTAACGCAACTCGGCTTCGACGGCGGCGTTCTGCGCGCGTTCCAGCTGTCCGACGAGCCGCTCGATCGTCGCACGCGCGGTCGCCAGCCGGTCCTCGGCGACGGCGAGACGGTCTTCGGTCTCGGCGCGACGCATCTCCAGTTCGCGCAGCAGGCCTTCCATCTCGCGGAGCACGCGATCGGCGATGATCAAGCGCGAGTTGCTCTCTTCGAGCCGGCTTTGCGTTTCGGCGGCTCGGGCTTCGGTGGCGGCGAGGCGACTTTCGACGCTCAGCCGCAGGGCCTCCTCGTGCGAAGCGCTGGCCGGCGAGCGGGCTTCGGCGAGCGCCATCTCGGCTTCCATCAGCCGCACGTGCGTCGTTTCGAGCCGTTCGTGGGCGTCGTCGAGTCGACGTCGCATGTGGGCGAGAAGCGCTTCGGCGGTCGGCGGCGCTGCGGTTTTCGTTGGCACGGCAATTCGTTCTTTCTCGCCGGGCGGCAGGCGGAGAGCAGCTTCGTTCGCGAAGCGAAGAACTCGCAGGCGAAGCGGTCCGTCGGCGCCGGTTGGCCCGAAATGGGTGGGGGAACGTAGCGACGTTGCCGATGATTGTCAACGGGACGCGCTGAGAACGGGAGAACGGAAGAAGTCAGGAGACAGAATCGCTGAGGTCGAGGGCGGAAGGCCGGGTTCTCGGTTGTCCTTCCTTCCGTTCTTCCCTCCTTCCGTTCTCGAAGAAGATGCGAATAGCCCTTTGTGGCATATGGGGAATCTGTTATAGGCCGCTGATTGCGTCGCCTGTTCGACAAATTCTCGGGGACCGCCGAAACGATGAGACTGTTCGTCGCCTGCACCCGAAAGCTGTTGCTCGTCGAGACCGCGGACCGGACCGTCGAGGTCGTCGAGGACCACCGGTCGGGCTACTACGGCGTCTCCTGGACGCTCGACGGTCAGGAACTCTGCCTGAGCCACAGCAACCTCAAGGCCGAGTCGCTGAACTCGATGGAGGCCTACATGGACTCCGACGTGGGCTCGATCTCGATCGGCGAGCGGCACGCCCCGATCTCGACCTCGGCTCCGCACCAGCTTCTTTGCACCGGCGATGAAGTCATCGTCGTCAACACGGGACGCAACTGCCTGACGATCGTCGATCGCCACACGCTGCTGTTCCGGCACGTGTGGCTCGATCGCGTCCGCTGGGATCGCAAGAGCATCGCCGACCGTTGCGGCAGTCACTTCAACTCGGTCACGCGGCACGGCGACCGGCTCTACGTGCTCGCCCACAACTGGGACCGCGGCTCGTACATCCAGGCGCTGTCGTGGCCCGATCTGAAGCCCGTCGAGCGCATCGAGACCGGCGCGCAGTCGGCCCACAACATGTGGGTGCAGGACGACGGTGAAATCTTCGTGTGCGACTCGCATCGCGGCTCGGTGATGGAAGCCCGCTCGGGACGGGCCGTCTGGAACGTCGGCGCTCGCGACAACCTGACGCGAGGCCTCGCCAGCGACGGCAAGCACGTCTACGTGGGACAGGTTCGGGTCGGCACCCGCAGCGAACGGGCGATTTGCGATTCAGGCGTCTGGATTCTCGATCGCGAGACCTGGAAGCTCGTCGATTTCGTCTCGCTGCCCAAGGCGGGCGACGTGTACGAACTGCGGCTCGTCGACGTGCCCGATCTGTGTCATCACGGCGTTCCGTATATCGGTCCGCTCGCGGCCAACGCCGCCGCGACGCTAAGGCATCGCGAA
This sequence comes from Planctomycetaceae bacterium, assembly GCA_013813775.1. Lineage (GTDB taxonomy): Bacteria > Planctomycetota > Planctomycetia > Planctomycetales > Planctomycetaceae > JACCRE01. Next base: position 9,654 of record JACCRE010000036.1, on the reverse strand, counting down.
TCGGTCAAGCAGACGCTGTCGGGCTGCCCCGAGCGGCTCGACGTCGAACTCACCGAAGCTTCCGACGGACCCATCTATTGGAACGCGGTGCACGGACAGTTCGAAGTCTTCGGCAGCCGGGCGGCTCCGCTCGATCTCGCCATCTCGGTCGCCCAAGGCGTCGAGACGCGCGACGTGTGCGTCACGTCCGACGTCTTCGTCGGTCCGGGGGGCGGTCAGCACGCGGGAGTCGTCGCTCGCTATCGCGGCCCCGGCGACACGCGCATGATCGTGGGCATGCTCGCCAGCGGCACCGGCACCTCGTTCGCCGAGATCTGGGAGCAGGACGGCGAACGCTGGACGCGTCTCGCGTCGACCCCGGTCGGCACAGGATCGGGGCGACTCACACTGCGTGCAGTCGGACCCCATCTCGAACTGTCGCTCGACGGCAAGGTCGAAGCCCGCGCGAAGCAGGCCGGTGAACCCGTCGCCGGCACCGTCGGCGTTCGCGCCCGCCGCGGCATGGTCGGCCGCTGCATCGTTCGCGACGCGAGCCTCGCCGACGTCGCGTCGGACATCGAACCGACGATGCCGCTGGCACGATCGGCGTGAACGCGATGGGAATATAGAATCGCTCCACGGGAGAGCAGTCAGAACGAGCCAGCCCCGGGACGAGGACCGCGTCCGCCGCCGGCTCTCAATCTTAGCCTGCGAAAATTGGCACCGGGTGCGTCGCCGTTATAAATGGTTGATGTGAGTCGCGGACGTTCTCCTTCCCGCGGGGTCACGATCAATGGGTAGCTCGCCAACTCAGCGGGTGGCCCCATCTCCGGATTTAACTCTTTAGCGAAACGGGGATCAGCCGTCGGATAAAGCCTGATGACGAAACGATATTCGCCAGGCTCATCCGGAAGCCGCGTGTGTCCCCAGAGATACTGCCTTCCAAGCGAGGCACCTTCGCGTTTTCGATCGGCTAGAGCCTTCTTGATCTCCTTAGTTGGTTCAGGAGACTCCCATACGATCTTGCCCGCACCACCACCAGGTCTTCCGCCATCGGTCTGTACCTGTTCGACTGCGAACAAATTGAATCCGTGGAGTTCGCCCGACAAGCTCGCGATGGGCTGAGCCGCCTGAAGGGCGCCGGATGCATCTAAGACCTCGGCGCGAAGCCGCCACTTTTCGGGTTCGTGAACTTTCCGGTCAGGAAATGCGGCCGTGTCAGGTGTGCCGAACTCATACGACACGATGACATCGACGGCATCCCCGGCCATGCCGGTCAGCGGTTGCGGAAGCGGCTTATGATCGGCCCCGGTCACGACGAGATCAGTCACCCAGTTCTTCGCCGGTGGAGGCGGCGCGGAGCCACATCCTAGCTCGGTCACTGTGATAGCGACGATCGACATCGCGATAAGTGACCGGACAAACCTTCTAAAAATCAAGAAGGCCGGGCCATTTCCACGACTGAGAGAGCTTCGGACCATTTCAATACTTCGCAGTGCCAACCGGGTGATCAAAATCCCTTGCCGACGTGGTCTCCTTCGTCGACCGTTCCAAGCGCCTGCCAGACGTGCCAATCCACCTCGTTCGCGATGAACGAGACATGACCGTCCACGAACAGCAGGTTGACGCCGCCTTGATGCAGGCTGCTGGCCGGCACGATGACCTCGTGTCGATCGGCCTCATCGAAGGGGCCGTTCCAACAGCCATGCTGGTTCGGCGTCAAAAAATGGTCGTAACCATTTCCAATCGTATCCGCGAAATAGCTCCACTTCGGTGTCACCGAGACTCTCTCATTCCGGCAGGTTTTGACAAAGGCGGCCTCATTTCCGTCAGCGCGGGGAACCACCCGGGCGGTCCACCACAAGAACCTCGTAGGATTCCGCTCGGCCGTGGCATTGTCGTCCGGTGTATAGGGCGCGGCGAGCCGCTCGGCCAAAGCCGCCGTCGCCGATTGCCCATCGCTGAACTCGCTTGGCCGCCGCGGCCGGAACTGTAAGTGGAAGCCGTTGCGGTAGTCATCGCTCTTGCGGAAGTTTGTGCCGGAATTGAGCAGATACGAGCGCATCGCATCATCCCGGAAACTCCACCCATCCGCAGGACAGCGAAATACCTCTCGTCCGTGTCCACCCATTCCGGCTTCGATCTTGAAATAAGCCTCCGTGTGATCCGAGGGAAAGACTCCATGTGCAGACGCGAAGTTCTGGCAAGACAAGCCGATCTGCTTGAGATTGTTGATGCACTGAACCCGTCGTGCCGATGCACGGGCCTGCTGCACAGCGGGCAAGAGGATTGCCAGCAGCAGCCCCAGAATTGCGATGGCGACGGCCAGTTCCGTCAACGTGAATGCGCGGCGAAACCCGGACCCGAGCGTGATACTAGGCAGGTGGCTCGTACACATACACTCTCTCGCTGTAAACGGTCCATTGACCATTGACGTCACTAGACTCCACGACGACTTTATAAGTACTTCCTGGGCTGAGGACGGTCGGCCGCTGCATCGTTCGCGACGCGAGCCTCGCCGACGTCGCGTCGGACATCGAACCGACGATGCCGCTGGCACGATCGGCGTGATCGAATCAGGGAATCCGCTCACTCGCCGAGCCTACCGGGCCGTCCGCTTGGAGTCATGCTGCCGCCACTGCGGCCTCCGAAAGTCGCTCTGCCGCCCAATCCCTTGCGCTCATTGATGACAGAGAGTGACTGATTCGTCGGAATGCGATCTTCTTGCTTGTCGGTCACGACCAGGGGAGTTTCAAAGAGATCGATCGGCGGACCGAACTCGGGGAGAATCTCTCGGTGATGGCGCGGGTCGGCGGTGGGATAGAGACGAATCACGAGGCGATATTCTCCTGGCTCATCGGGCACCAGACGGCGTCCCCAAAGATACGTGCGCCCGTCTTCTTTCACGGGCTTCGGCGATGTCCAGATCACTTCGCCGCTCTTGGGCGACTGCTCGGAGCCGGCCAATTCGAATCCATGCAGTTCGCCGTACATGCTGCCGATCACTTGGGACGCTATGACGTTTCCCGACGCATCCAGAACTTCAGCGCGCAACCGCCATTGCTCGGGATCACGAACCTTGCGGTCGGGAAAAGCCGTGGTGTCGGGGGTGCCGGGACGGAAGCCGACTACGAGATCGACCGCATCCCCGGCCGGTGCGGCCAGCGGTTGCGGCAGCGGCTCATGGTCGCCGCCGGTGACGACCAGACCGGTTACCCAGCCTTCGCGAGAGATCGGCTCGGGAGCGCAGCCCGCCACCAAAGCGACGAATAATAGCGAGCATGTCTGGTGGGGCCGCATGATCAACCTCTCTCTAACATCGCAGGGTGCGCCGACGCTAAAAGCCGCCGCCAGCGACATCCCCCTCGCCGATCGTTCCCAAGGCCTGCCAGACCTGCCAATCCACTTCGTCGGCGACGAACGCCACGTGGCCGTCGATGAACAGCAGGTTGACGCCGCCGCGGTGCAGGCTGCTGGGGGGAACGATCACCTCGTTCCGATCGGCCTCGTTGAAGGGACCGTTCCAGCAGCCGTGCTGGTTCGGCGTCAGGAAATGGTCGTAACCGGCGCCGCCCGTATCGGCGGGGAAATAAAACCTCGGCGTCACGGCGACCCGCTCGTTGCGGCAGGTCTCGATGAACGCCGCCTCGTTGCCGTCGGTGCTGGACACGACCCGCGCCGTCCACCACAGGAACCGTCGCGGGTTGCCTTCGGCGGACGCATTATCCTCGGCGACGTAGGGGGCGGCGAGCCGCTCGGCCAGCGCCGCCGTCATCGATTGACCGTCGGTGACCTCACTAGGCTTGCGCGGCCTCGCGATCAGATGAAAGCCGTTGCGGTAGTCGTCGCTCTTGCGGAAATGCGTCCCGGAATTCAGCAGGTAAGAACGCATCATGTTCCCGTCGTCGCTCCACGGATCGGCGGGACAGCGAAAGAGTTCGCGTCCCTCCGACTCCATGCCGCGCTCGATCCGCCGATAGGCTTCGGTTCCTTGCGAGGGGAAGACGCCGCGCGACGAGACGAAGTTTTGACAGGAGAGGCCGATCTGCTTGAGATTGTTGACGCATTGTACTCGTCGCGCCGTAGCGCGAGCCTGCTGCACAGCCGGTAAGAAAATTACCAGTAACAAGCCTAGGATGCCGATCACTACCAGCATCTCAAAAAACGTGATACCAGTTCGCTGGCGTCGCATTGCGGCCTCGGCTTGAGACGTTTCTTCACGTCGCGTTAGGGGTGAAATAATCTGTGGATACCTCAGACCAACTTTGGCCATCCCAGCGTTCAATGACACTCTTGTATTGCTTGTCATCTGGTAGATAATCGATCATCATTATTCCTTCATATTCGTGCTTATAGTAAATGTTGGATTGCGTCTGATAAAGATATTGGTGACGCCAGTAGGGAATACTTAGGCGTTGATGATCTGCAACCGGCTGAAAGTGGGGCATCGGCGTATTGACATGAACATAGAGCGATGCAACAAATGTTCTGCGTTCGTGATATGTTCCCGTATGCCAGGCATAGGCACGCCAGTACCAAGGGTCAGCCTTTGCGACACCGGCAATGAGTGTAATGGCAAGTGCGATCATCACCAGCCGCATTCGCCAAGCACACACCGATAGCCCGCAGCAGCGCCTTACCCTCCACGAGACGATCGGTCGTTATCAACGGCCATGCAGTTCTGGTCGTTTGATAACTTGCGGAGCCGAGCGTACTGCGCCAAACCATGTTGTCAAGAATTTTTTTCGACTCAGCGATCATTCTTCTGCCGATCACGCCGCCTCCGACATTCCACAGATGTCGCGGGCATGAACGATGTCGCCGTTTGACGTTCGCGGACACCGACCGCACAATTGGCCGGCGGTCCGTCGCAGTTCGTTCTGCCCAGATTCCGCACGCCGCGCGTAACCCAACCCGCCAGTCTCTCGGTTCGTGACTTGCGAGAAAGTCGGTGACCGCGCGGCGGGCCAGTGCTTCGGCGGTTTCCCCGCTCTGGGCGGCCAACTCCCCGAGCCGTCGCGCCTCGTCTTCCGTCAGTCGCACCTGTGTGATCGTCATCTCGGACCTCTCAATCTCGGACCTCTCACGGGGAAATCAAGATACCGAGTCGTTTTCATTCCCAAGTGCATTCTACGTCGCGTCTCTGCACGGTCGCCATAGCGGGAACTTCTCTCTCGCCACCTCACCTTTCCCCTCCGCCCGCCTTCCGGTACGTTAGAGCGGATATCACGCCCATTCGCCTTTTCAGGCTCCGTTTTGCCGAGGAAGAACGGCCATGGACCCCGACGAAATTCTGCTCGATTGCGAAGAACGCATGGAGAAGGCGGCCAATCTGTATCACAGCCAGCTCGGCGGCTTGCGGACGGGGCGGGCGACGCCGGGGCTGGTCGAAAGCGTCCGCGTCGAGATGTACGGCTCGATGATGCCGCTCAAGCAGTGCGCGACGGTCAGCGTACCCGAGCCGCAGCAGTTGCTGATCCGGCCGTTCGACGTCTCGCAAATCGGCCAGATCAGCAAAGCCATTCAATCGAGCGACGTCGGTTTGGCCCCCAACAGCGACGGGCGCGTGATCCGGCTCAACGTACCGCCGCTCTCAACGGAACGAAGAAAGCAGATTGTCTCGCGCGTGAAAGAACTCGCCGAGGAAGCCCGCGTGAGCATCCGCAACGTGCGTCGCGACGCCAACAAGCACGCCGATGGGCTTGCCAAAGACAAAACGGTGAGTGAGGACGAAGCGACGCGGCTGAAAGACCAGATCCAGGACTTCACGAAGAAGTACGAAGGCCGGGTCAACAGCCTCGCCGAGACCAAAGAACAAGAGGTGATGGAGGAGTGAGTGGTCGGTGGCCAGTGGTCGGCGGCCTGACTCGACTTCTTCGGCTGCCAGCCATCGGTTGCTGACCACCGATCACTGACCACCGACCACCTATGTCCTACCGCACCATCAAACGGCTGCTCGGCGAGACGAGCCTCGAGCGCAAGTGTCGGCTGCTGTTCGGCACCGGCCTGTTGCTGCTGATCGCGGGCAGCTTTGCGTTGTACGGCTGGCTGACGGTGCGTCTCGTGTACGATCAGAACCGCAACACCTCGCGAGCGCTGGTCGAGCCTGTGGTACGTCTCTGGCACGCCGACCGGGTGGGAGCCGGTCTGGGAGCGACGATTACTCGCAAAGAGGCGACGGACACAAGAGCCGCCCGGCCATTGGTGACTCCAACAAGCCCCTCCGACGTTCCGGAGCACGAAGAGTACACGTGGCAGCTTTACAGCCTCGAGCCGGACGCTCCATCGGACCTGCGGCCCGTTGACGTCGACCTGGCCGCGTACGAACGCATCAGAAGCGAACCCGAGGCTTTTGAAATCACGTCGGGCGATGAGCGGGACGTCTACAACTATTACGTGCCTTTGCGAGCGACCGACAACTGCCTCAGCGGGTGTCATGCCGGAAATGAGACCAACCAGTTGCTGGGCATGGCGCGGATTTCGATTCCGCTCACCGACACGAAACGCGCGCTCGCCCAGAACAATGCGTTCCTGATCACGACGGCGATCGTGACGGCGGTGCTGGCGATGGCGGCGGCCTGGGCGATCGTCCGCTACGTGATCGTGAAGCCCGTCTTGCACCTCAAAGACGTGTCCGACGAGATCGCCCGCGGCACGCTCGACCTGCGGGCCGACATTCGCACCGGCGACGAGTTCGAAGAGCTGAGCCACGCGTTCAATCGCATGCTCCGGCATCTCATCACGATGCAGGACGAACTCAAGGAAGTGAACACCGAAGTCGAAGGCAAGGTCGACGAGCTCGCCCGCGTGAACCTGCGGCTCTACGAGACGAACAAGCTCAAAGACGAGTTCCTGGCGACGATGAGCCACGAGCTGCGCACGCCGCTCAACAGCATTCTGGGCTTCTCCGACGTGCTCGCGGGTGCCGACAACCTCACCGACAAACAGAAGCGATTCGTCGCCAACGTGCAGAAGTCCGGCCGCGATCTTCTGCTGCTCATCAACGACGTGCTCGATCTGGCGAAGATCGAATCGGGCAAGCTGGAACTGCAACCGGCCGACATTCGCCTCACCGAGATCGTCGACAAGCAGGTCGACGCCATGATCCCGATGGCCGAGCGCAAGAACATCGACCTGACGTCGAGCGTCGATCTCGACATGCCCGTCCTGCGTCAGGATCCGGGGAAATTGCAGCAGATCCTCAATAATTTGCTGTCCAACGCGCTGAAGTTCACTCCCGAAGGCGGCCGGGTGCGCGTGCGCGGCACGCTGTGCGACGACGGCCGAGATTTCGAGCTGATCGTCGAGGACACGGGCATCGGCATCCCGCTCGAAGACCAGGCGACGATCTTCGAGAAGTTTCGGCAGGGACGCAGCGTGCCCGGCCAGCGCGACGCGATGACCCGCGAGTTCGGCGGCACGGGCCTTGGCCTCTCGATCGTCAAAGAGCTCGCCCGGCTGCTCGGCGGCGAGGTCTTCCTCGAAAGCGAGTTCGGCAAGGGCAGCACGTTCATCGTTCGGCTGCCGATCTCGCTCGACGAGCGAGATCGGCACGACGAACCGCGAAAACCCGCCGTCCGCCCTCGCAGCGAGCCGGTCATCGCGAGGGTTTCGAGCCGATGTGAGTGAGCTACGGCGTCAGCCAGTCTTCGATTCGCAGGCCGGGGATCGCTTGAAAGTCGTCGACGTTGTGAGTGACCAGAGTGAGGTCATGCACCAGTGCGACGGCAGCGCCCATGAGATCGACGGTGCTGAACGAGAGGCCCGATCTCAACGACTGACCACGAATGCGGCCGAAGCGTTCGGCGCACGCCTCGTCGAACGGCAGAAGCCGCACGTCGCGCAGCAGGTCCGCGATACCTCCCGGGGATTCGTGACGGGTCGTCGAGGCGGTAGGCACCGGCAGAAAGTTCGGCGACGACGATCGTCGGCACATGAAGCCGACCGCCGTACTGGATGAACCGATGCGCGAGTCGGCCTGGGCTGCGGAAGTGGACCGAACAAATGTTCGTATCGAGCAGGTAGCTCATGGCGCTACTGCGAGCGACGCTCTCGCTTTCGGTCTTGCGCGATCCGCTCCATCACGGCGTCGATCTCCGGCACGTCCGCCCAAGACCCCTCCGACCGTCGTATTCCTTCGCCCCAAACGGCCGGTGCCGGCCGCGCCGGTGTGACGACGACCTCGACGGCCTGACCATCTGTCAGGCCGGTCTCTTCGTTCAATTCGATCGAGCGGCCGCGAACAAAGCCTTGGATCGTCTTCATGAATGCCCCCTGACCGGCTTCCGTATCCCTATGCTGAAGGCCGCTGCCGCAGAGGTCAAGGTCTATGAATGCGAGCCCAATCTCATGCGGAGCCACAACCGAGCCGGCTCAATAGAAGATATACCCCTCCTCGCCGTGCTGAGTGAGGTCGAGGCCGCGGAGTTCTTCTTCCTTGCGGACCCGCACGCCGATCGCGAGATCGGTCAGTTTGAAGAGAATCAGCGTGCCCACGCCCGCGTAAAGCGCGCTGGCTCCAACGCCGATCGCCTGGTTCAAAACGAGGCTTGGGTTGTTGTGGATCAGGCCGTTCTGACCAAGCTCGTTGACGGCCGTCGTCGCGAAGACGCCGGTTAAGAGCGCTCCGACCGTCCCGCCGACGCCATGCACGCCGAAGGCGTCGAGCGAGTCGTCGTAGCCGAACGCGTTCTTGAGCTTCGTGCAGGCGAGATAGCAGATGAACCCCGCGGCGGCGCCGATGACCATGCCCCACACCGGCGTCACGAACCCCGCGGCGGGAGTGATGCCGACCAGCCCCGCGACGGCCCCAGAGCACGCACCGAGGATCGTCGGACGCTTGAGCACGACCCATTCCGCGATGCTCCACGCGAGAACGCCCGCCGCGGCGGCGAGATGCGTCGCCACGAAGGCGTTGACCGCGACGCTGTTCGCCGCGAGAGCGCTGCCCGCGTTGAAACCGAACCAGCCCACCCACAGCAATGCCGCCCCGATCGCGGTGTACGTCAGATTGTGCGGCGGCATCGGCTCCTGGCCGAACGCCAGCCGCGGGCGGATCAGAATCGCGCACACGAGCGCCGACACGCCGCTGCTGATATGCACCACGGTGCCGCCCGCGAAATCGAGCGAGGCGAATCGGCCCGCGAGCAGCCAGCCTTCCGGACCCCAGACCCAATGGGCGATCGGGCAGTAGATGAGGAGGCCCCATAAGGCCAGAAAGAGCACCAGCGCGCTGAACTTGATCCGCTCGGCGAACGCACCGCAGATCAGCGCAGGCGTGATGATGAAAAACATCCCTTGGAACATCATGAACAGCAGCGTCGGGATCGTTCCGTTGAGAGGCATCGGATCGCCGGCTTGTTCCGGCAAGATTCCCTTCAACAGCACGTAATCGAGATTGCCGACGAAGCCGCCGCTGCCGCCGAAGGCGAGGCTGTAGCCGATCAGCGCCCACAGCACGCTCATCATGCCCATCAGAAACGTGCACTGCATCATCACGCTGAGGATGTTCTTCTTGCGGACCAATCCGCCGTAGAACAACGCCAGCCCCGGCCCCGTCATCATCAGCACGAGCGCCGTCGAAACGAGCATCCAGGCGGTGTCGCCGGTGTCGAGTTCGGGAGTCGGTTCCGGCGTTTCGGCCGCTTCGACGCCCTGCGGCGACGTCTCCTCCTG